>NZ_CP108101.1:5822666-6129122 GCF_036195325.1 Streptomyces sp. NBC_00234
GACCGCTTCGTCGACTCGATGTACGAAGCGAAGGTGGCGCTAGCAGCCCTTGCGTCCTTCCACCCAGTCAGCGGTGACCTTGATAGGTGGGAAATCACGGAGCCGGACGCCGCCAGGATGTTGGCTGAGCTGCTGCGGGAACGAAGGCGCCTCAGGTTGGCGTAGGAGCAGAGGGAACAGGCGGGGCTCAACCCGGTCTGGGCCGCTTCGGCTACGAATGGCGGCCCACAGACGGCCCATGACAGTACGCAAGTCGCTGACCTGCGGAACTCTCAGAAGCCGAAGTCCTGCGTCCACCAGGGGCCGCCGGAGCCGAAGTACACGCCGACGCCGAGCGTCTTGTAGTCGCAGTTGAGAATGTTTGCTCGGTGCCCGTCGCTGTTCATCCAGCCGTCCATCACGGCCTGTGCGTCGGCCTGGCCGCGGGCGATGTTCTCGGCGGCGAGATCCTGCACGCCCGCCTTCGCCGCCCGGTCCCACGGGGTCGCCCCGTCGGGATCGGTGTGGGAGAAGAAGCCGCGCGCGGCCATGTCCTCGCTGAAGTCCTGGGCGAGTGACGTCAGCCCGCGGGAGGCCGCGACCGGGCTGCAGCCGACCTTCGCGCGTTCCTGGTTGACGAGGGAGAGCACGGTGGCACGGGCGCTGTCGGTCGCGTCGGGGGACGGGGCCGAGGGCTTGGGGGCCGGGTCGGGAGCCGAGGTCTTCGGTGCGGCGGGGGCCTTGGGAGCCGGTGCCGCGCTCGTCTTCTTCTCGGTCTTCTCCGCGGGCGCCTTCGTCGGCTGCTTGGACGCCTTCGCGTCCTTCGACGGGGAGGCCGCCGGCTTGGTCGTCTTGGCAGAAGCCGAGGTGGAAGGGGCCGCGGCGCGCTCGCTGGAGCGGCTCGTGCCGGTGGAGGCCGAGGCGCGGTCGGACGGCGAGGAGGTCGTGCCGCCCTGGGTGAGGAGGTCGGGCGCACCCTCGGAGCGGACCTGGTCCGCCGCTGAGGTACCGCGTACGTCGAAGCTGTCGCCGCCGGGCAGCAGGCCCGAGGTGACCGCCACCGCGCCGACGGCCATGGCCGCGGAGACGCCGAGGAGACCCGTGCGTACGGGCCTCGAGGCCCGCTTCTTGCCGTGGCGTCCCATGCGCTGTGCCTTCCATGTGCTCCGGACGCCCCTGTGGCGTCACCGTGACTCTCGCAAGCCTCACCCGATCGGGTGAGGCTATTGCGACCGGACTGTACGCCATGACGTAAAGGGGTGAAGTGCTCCGCGAGCAATTGGACGGTTAGCGTTCGGGTATGAACGAAGATGCACGACTCGTCGTTTGGGTACGCGGCCGAGTACAGCAAGTAGGGTTCCGATGGTTCACCAGGGCAAACGCTTTGGAGATCGGCAGCCTCCGGGGCTTCGCACTCAATCTCGACGACGGCAGGGTGCAGGTGGTCGCCGAAGGGCCACGTGAGAATTGCCACCGTCTGCTGGACTGGCTCCGCTCCGACGACACACCCGGCCACGTGGACGGAGTGACTGAGATCTGGGACACCCCGCGCGGTGGATATGAGGGATTCGCAATCCGGTGAACGGGAGTCGCGGAACCGGAGCGGATCCGCTCCGTATTCGAGGCGCCGCGAGGTGTCACGGTCGTCCCCCTCAGGGCGGTGCACCCGAAATGACCTGCGAATTGACGCGTCGGCCGGACATGGTTGCCAAGAGTGGGCCGGCATGCCAGGCTGCGGCGGTAACGAAGATCTCCACGCCCCCCGGGGCCCCGCAGGAGAGTCGCGCCGCATGATCGATCCGCCGCGCGCCCCCGGGACGCCCGCCTCAACGGGGTGTGATCGTGTTGACCGTCAAACTTTTTGGTGAGACGCTGAAAACCCCGCGCACCTTAGCTGTTTGGCAGAGCTGTTTGGCAGCAGAACCGCAGTGAAGACAGAGCACTGCCGAGCACCGCGGGTGCGATTCCCTCACGACCCACACCGCTTCGGTCGGTCACTCAGTGTGGAGGACCATCCATCATGGCAAAGGCGCTTCTCGGTTACGTCGGCGGTTCCGACCCGCGACTCCTCGCCGAGATGCGACGGCTCCAGCAGCGCGTCCAGGACCTGGAATCCGAGCTCGTACGGATCCAGGACGAGAACGACGCGCTGAACGCCGCCGCCCAGCACCAAGAGTCGCTGCTCGACAGCATCGACATCGACGTACCTCAGGCGGAGCCCGCGCTGACCTGACCGGTTGCCCAGTCGGGTCCGGTCGGGCTGCATACGGCAGCCGCTTGAGTTCATCACCGGAATGTCTTCGTCACGGATCGTCGTCCCTGGTCATCGAGGTTTGCTCGTGAAACCGGTCGGCCTCGGTCCGTAGCGCGGGCTGTAGCAAGTCCAGGGGACGCTTCGGCGTCCCTTTTTCTTTCTCCCGCAGTGATTCCCCCGGTGATTCCCCCCGGTCCCGCCCCGGACGTACAACCCTTCCCTTACCGTCTGATGTGCCCTGCACCTTCATCAGCGAAACCGAGAGTGAAAGGTAGAGTCCGGCGGCGTGCACCTCAAGGCCCTGACCCTGCGTGGTTTCAAATCGTTCGCCTCCGCCACGACCCTGCGGTTCGAGCCCGGGATCACCTGCGTCGTCGGACCCAATGGATCAGGCAAATCCAATGTGGTGGACGCGCTCTCATGGGTCATGGGTGAGCAGGGAGCCAAATCCCTGCGTGGCGGCAAGATGGAAGACGTGATCTTCGCCGGTACTACCGGAAGGCCGCCGCTCGGGCGGGCCGAGGTCTCGCTGACCATTGACAATTCCGACGGTGCCCTGCCGATCGAGTACGCGGAAGTCACCATCACGCGGATCATGTTCCGCAACGGCGGCAGCGAATACCAGATCAATGGCGACACCTGCCGGCTCCTCGACATTCAGGAACTCCTCTCGGACTCCGGTATCGGCCGGGAGATGCACGTCATCGTCGGGCAGGGCCGGCTGGACTCCGTACTCCACGCCGATCCGATGGGGCGGCGCGCATTCATCGAAGAGGCCGCGGGCGTCCTCAAGCACCGCAAGCGCAAGGAGAAGGCGCTGCGGAAACTGGAGGCGATGGGAGCCAATCTGGCCCGCGTCCAGGACCTCACCGGCGAACTGAGGCGACAGCTGAAGCCGCTGGGCAGGCAGGCCGCCGTGGCCCGCCGCGCCGCGGTCATCCAGGCCGACCTGCGCGATTCCCGGTTGCGGCTCCTCGCCGACGACTTGGTGCGGCTGAACGAGGCGCTGCGCACCGAGATCGCCGACGAGGCCGCGCTCAAGCAGCGCAGGGAGGCGGCCGAGGCGGAACTGAAGGCCGCCCTGGGGCGCGAGGCGGAACTGGAGGACGAGGTACGGCGGCTGGCGCCGCGACTCCAGCGGGCCCAGCAGACCTGGTACGAGCTGTCGCAGCTGGCCGAGCGGGTCCGCGGCACGATCTCGCTCGCCGACGCCCGGGTGAAGAGCGCCACCGAGGCGCCCGAGGACGAGCGGCGCGGGCAGGGCTTCCGGGACCCGGAGAGCATGGAGCGCGAGGCCGCGCGGATCCGCGAGCAGGAGGCCGAACTGACGGCCGCGCTGGAGGCGGCCGAACACGCCCTTGAGGACACCACCGCCCACCGCGCCGACCTGGAACGGGAGTTGGCGGCCGAGGAGCGCAGGCTCAAGGACGCGGCCCGCGCCATCGCCGACCGGCGCGAGGGCCTGGCCCGGCTGCGCGGCCAGGTCAACGCCGCCCGTGGCCGGGCCGGTTCGGCGCAGGCCGAGATCGACCGGCTGGCCGCCTCCCGGGACGAGGCCGCGGAGCGCGCCGTCGCCGCCCAGGAGGAGTACGAACAGCTCAGGGCCGAGGTCGAGGGACTGGACGCCGACGACGCGGAGCTGGGGGAGCGGCACGACGCGGCCAGGCGGGAGCTCGCCGAGGCGGAGGCCGCGCACGGTGCGGCCCGGGAGGCCGCCACGGCGGCGGAACGCAAGCGGGCGGCGGTGGCGGCCCGCCACGAGGCGCTGGCGCTGGGCCTGCGCCGCAAGGACGGCACGGGTGCCCTGCTCGATGCTCAGGACCGGCTGGCCGGGCTGCTGGGCCCGGCCGCGGAACTGCTCACGGTCGTACCGGGGCACGAGGTCGCGGTGGCGGCTGCCCTGGGTGCGGCGGCGGACGCGGTCGCGGTGTCGGACCCCGCCACGGCGGCCGACGCCATCAGGCTGCTGCGCAAGAAGGACGCGGGGCGCGCGGCGCTGCTGCTCGGGGCGGGGCCGCAGGCGCACGAGCTCCCCGCGGAGGACGGTTCCGGAGCCGGCGTCGGCCGGGCGCCCGCTGTCGTGGACCTGGTGCGCGGGCCCGTCGAACTGATGGGCGCCGTACGGAGGCTGGTGCGCGACATGGTGGTCGTCGGGACGCTGGAGGACGCCGAGGACCTCGTCGCGGCCCGCCCCGAACTGATCGCCGTGACCGGTGAGGGCGATGTGCTGGGGGCGCACTTCGCGACCGGGGGCTCGGCCGGGGCGCCCAGCCTCCTCGAAGTGCAGGCATCGGTCGACGAGGCCGCCGCCGAGCTGGCGGAGCTGGCCGTCCAGTGCGACGAACTCGCCGCCGCCCAGCAGCTGGCGGGGGAGCGGCGCCGGGCCGGCGCCGCCCTCGTCGAGGAACTGGGGGAGCGCCGCCGGGCCGCCGAGCGCGAGAAGTCCGGGGTGGCGCAGCAGCTAGGCCGGCTCGCCGGTCAGGCCCGTGGCGCCGCCGGCGAGGCGGAGCGCACGACCGCTTCGGCGGCGCGCGCCCAGGAGGCGCTGGAGCGGGCGGCCGAGGAGGCCGAGGAGCTCGCCGAACGGCTGCTGGTCGCCGAGGAGACCCCGGTCGAGGAGGAGCCCGACACCTCCGTGCGTGACCGGCTCGCCGCCGACGGGGCCAACGCCCGCCAGACCGAGATGGAGGCCCGTCTCCAGGCCCGTACCCATGAGGAGCGGGTGAAGGCACTCGCGGGGCGCGCCGACTCCCTGGACCGCGGCGCCCGCGCCGAACGCGAGGCCCGCGCCCGGGCCGAGCAGCGCCGTGCCCGGCTGCGCCACGAGGCGGAGGTCGCTTCCGCGGTGGCCTCGGGTGCCCGCCAACTGCTCGCGCACGTGGAGGTGTCCGTCGTACGGGCCCAGGAGGAGCGGACCTCGGCCGAGGCGGCGAAGGCCGAGGGCGAGCGGGGACTGGCGGTCGAACGGGGCCGGGGCCGCGGGCTCAAGGACGAGCTGGACAAGCTGACCGACTCCGTCCACCGCGGCGAGGTGCTGGGTGCCGAGAAGCGGATGCGGATCGAGCAGCTGGAGGCGAAGGCTCTGGAGGAGCTGGGGGTGGAGCCGGCCGGGCTGGCCGCCGAGTACGGCCCCGACCAACTGGTGCCGCCGTCTCCCGCCGCCGAGGGCGAGGAGCTGCCGGACGATCCGGAGCATCCGCGCAACCGGCCGCAGCCCTTCGTGCGGGCCGAGCAGGAGAAGCGGCTCAAGGCCGCCGAACGGGCGTATCAGCAACTCGGGAAGGTGAATCCGCTCGCCCTGGAGGAGTTCTCGGCGCTGGAGGAGCGGCACAACTTCCTCTCCGAGCAGCTTGAAGACCTGAAGAAGACCCGGGCCGACCTGATGCAGGTGATCAAGGAGGTCGACGAGCGGGTCGAGCAGGTGTTCACCGAGGCGTTCCGGGACACCGCCCGCGAGTTCGAGGGCGTCTTCTCGCGGCTCTTCCCGGGGGGCGAGGGGCGGCTGATCCTGACCGACCCCGACAACATGCTGACGACGGGTCTGGACGTCGAAGCGCGTCCGCCGGGCAAGAAGGTCAAGCGTCTTTCCCTGCTCTCGGGCGGTGAGCGGTCGCTGACGGCCGTGGCGCTGCTGGTCTCGATCTTCAAAGCCCGTCCCAGTCCCTTCTATGTGATGGACGAGGTCGAGGCGGCGCTCGACGACACCAACCTGCAGCGGCTGATCCGGATCATGGAGGAGCTCCAGGAGAGCTCGCAGCTCATCGTGATCACGCACCAGAAGCGGACGATGGAGGTCGCCGACGCGCTGTACGGCGTCTCCATGCAGGGCGACGGGGTCTCCAAGGTCATCAGTCAGCGACTCCGCTGACCTTTACTGAATCGTCACGACTTCAACGCGCCTTTTGGCCGTTCCTGGGTAGATGTGGGACTTGACCCGGCGTTTGACTTCGAGACTTGAACGCATAGTCTCTGCAACGTCGTTTTTACCTTCAAGTGGTGGTGCCGCGAAAGTTGTGTGCCACTTGGGAGAGCTCGCCCCCCACGTCTGACGTAGCGGCCAGGCATCAGGAGTTCATGTGACCAGCACTGCCAACGGACCGGCGTCCGGGGCCCGAGAGGCCCACCCCGACCATCTCGGCCATGTCATCTTCATCACGGCAGCCGCAGCCATGGGCGGCTTCCTCTTCGGCTACGACAGCTCAGTGATCAACGGCGCGGTGGAGGCGATCCGCGACCGGTACGACATCGGCTCCGGCACGCTCGCCCAGGTCATCGCCATCGCCCTGATCGGCTGTGCGATCGGCGCCGCGACGGCGGGGCGCATCGCCGACCGGATCGGCCGCATCCGGTGCATGCAGATCTCCTCGGTGCTCTTCACCGTCAGTGCCGTCGGCTCCGCGCTCCCGTTCGCGCTCTGGGACCTGGCGATGTGGCGCATCATCGGTGGCTTCGCCATCGGTATGGCCTCGGTCATCGGCCCCGCGTACATCGCCGAGGTCTCGCCGCCCGCCTACCGGGGCCGGCTCGGCTCCTTCCAGCAGGCGGCCATCGTCATCGGCATCGCGATCTCCCAGCTGGTCAACTACGGCATCCTCCAGCTCGCCGACGGCGATCAGCGCGGCGAGATCGGCGGCCTCGAAGCCTGGCAGTGGATGCTCGGCGTGATGGTCGTCCCCGCCATCCTGTACGGACTCCTCTCGTTCGCCATCCCCGAGTCGCCGCGCTTCCTGATCTCGGTCGGCAAGCGGGGCCGGGCCAGGGAGATCCTGGCCGAGGTCGAGGGCGAACACGTGAATCTCGACGCGCGGGTGGCCGAGATCGAGACCGCCATGCACCGTGAGCACAAGTCCACCTTCAGCGATCTGCTCGGCAGCCGCTTCGGCTTCCTGCCGATCGTCTGGGTCGGCATCGGGCTGTCGGTCTTCCAGCAGCTCGTCGGCATCAACGTCGCGTTCTACTACTCGGCGACGCTGTGGCAGTCCGTCGGCGTCGACCCGTCCAGCTCGTTCTTCTACTCGTTCACCACGTCCATCATCAACATCATCGGCACGGTGATCGCGATGGTTCTGGTGGACCGGGTGGGCCGCAGGCCGCTCGCCCTGGTCGGCTCCTGCGGTATGGCGGTCGCGCTGGCCTTCGAGGCGTGGGCGTTCTCCGCGGATCTCGTCGACGGCGAGCTGCCCTCCACGCAGGGAGCCGTCGCGCTCATCGCGGCCCACGTCTTCGTTCTCTTCTTCGCCCTGTCGTGGGGTGTCGTGGTCTGGGTCTTCCTCGGCGAGATGTTCCCGAACCGGATCCGCGCCGCCGCGCTCGGTGTCGCCGCCTCCGCGCAGTGGATCGCCAACTGGGCGATCACCGCGAGCTTCCCGAGCCTCGCCGACTGGAACCTCTCCGGCACCTACATGATCTACACAGCCTTCGCCGTGCTCTCGATCCCCTTCGTGCTCAAGTTCGTGAAGGAGACCAAGGGCAAGGCGTTGGAGGAGATGGGCTAATCCCCGCTGCCCCTCTCCTCGGACCGGTGACCGCCCCGGCTCAGCCCTGCTGAGCCGGGGCGGTTCCGTTTCCGGCCGTCTCGCAGAACAGCCGCAGACTGCGCCACGCCTCCTCGACGGGCATCCCGCCGCACAGCGGATGCAGCACCAGGCTGTCGGTGTCCAGCTCCGCGCACTGCTGCGGCGTGAGCACCCGGTAGACGCCCTCGGCGCGCAGTTCCTCCACCGTCGTCGCCGCCGAGCGCACCGCCGAGCGGATGTCCTTGGACTGCCAGGAGGCGTACGTACGGGCCTCGTGCAGGAAGTGCTCGCCGTAGTGCGCCCAGGTCCGGTCCGGGTCCTCGGAGAGATGCAGCAGCGGGGTCTTCGCGGCCGGCATCATGCAGAACCCCTCGGTCCCGTACTCGGCGCGCTGCTCGTGGTAGTACGCCTCCAGCTCCGGCAGGTGCGCGCTGGGGAAGAGCGGCAGCCCCAGGCGCGCCGCCCGCCGCGCCGCGGCCCGCGAACTGCCGCCCACCAGGAGCATCGGACGGGGCCGGGTGTACGGGCGCGGGGTGACCCGGACCGTGCGCCCCCGGTACGGGAACGGCTCGCCGGTCCACGCCCGCAGCAGGGTTTCCAGCAGCTCGTCCTGGAGCCTGCCGCGGCGGCCCCACTCGACGCCCGCCCGCTCGTACTCCTCGGGCCGGTAGCCGATCCCCGCCACCGTCACGAGCCGGCCCGCGCTCAGCAGGTCGAGGACCGCGATGTCCTCCGCCAGCCGCAGCGGGTCGTGCAGCGGGCCGATGATCGCGGAGACCGTGACCGCGATCCGGCGGGTGGCACCGAAGACGGCGCCGGCGAAGACGAAGGGGGAGGGGAGCCAGGAGTTGGCGGCCCCGTGGTGCTCCTCGGTCTGCACGGTGTCGATGCCGCGCTCGTCGGCGTACCGGGCCATCTCCAGTGCCGCGCGGTAGCGCGCCGAGAGTGTGTCCGGGGTGGCGGCCGGATCGACGAGATTGAACCTGAGCACGGTGAACGCCATGACATGTCCCCTTCGCCGGATCGGCCTGGCGAGGCGGCACATTAGCTGACGCTGCGTCAGAAATACAGGGCACCGGCCGCACTGCCGGACGGAGCGACGGAGGAAGTGCGCCTTACCGCCAAAAGGTGCATAACACCCCCATGTGATGTCGGGTGGCCGACGGAGCCGCGCTCCTGTCCCGGCGGTGGCCGATACTGGACGGGTTATGGAAATCGTCATCCTTGCTGTAGTCATCGCCCTGGTCGCGGTCGGCCTGATCAGCGGGCTCGTGGTCAGCAGCCGCAAGAAGAAGCAGCTGCCGACCCCGCCGCCGTCGAGCACGCCGACCATCACTCCTCCCGCCGAACCCCATGTCGGCGAGGAAGCCGAGGCGCCGCGCGACGAAGCGCGGCGCACCATCGAGGAGGCCGGTCTCCCGGACACCGCGGGGGAAGCCCCGGCCACCGCCGAACCGGAGGCGCCCGCCGCCCCCGCGATCGAAATCCCCGAGCCCACCGCGGGCCGTCTCGTACGGCTGCGCGCCCGGCTCGCCCGCTCCCAGAACTCCCTGGGCAAGGGCCTGCTCACCCTGCTGTCCCGGGACAACCTCGACGAGGACACGTGGGAGGAGATCGAGGACACCCTCCTCACCGCCGACGTCGGCGTCGCTCCCACCCAGGAACTCGTGGAGCGGCTCCGTGAACGGGTCCGCGTCCTCGGCACCCGTACCCCCGACGAGCTGCGCACGCTGCTGCGCGAGGAGCTCGTCGCTCTCCTCGGTCCCGAACTCGACCGCGAGGTCAGGACGGAGGGCGGGGCCGACACCCCCGGCGTCGTGATGGTCGTCGGTGTCAACGGCACCGGCAAGACCACCACCACCGGCAAGCTGGCCCGGGTGCTCGTCGCCGACGGCCGCAGCGTCGTGCTCGGCGCGGCCGACACCTTCCGTGCCGCCGCCGCGGATCAGCTGCAGACCTGGGGCGAGCGCGTCGGCGCCCGCACCGTCCGCGGGCCCGAGGGCGGCGACCCCGCGTCGATCGCCTTCGACGCGGTGAAGGAAGGTATCGCCGAGGGCGCCGATGTCGTGCTCATCGACACCGCGGGCCGTCTGCACACCAAGACCGGTCTGATGGACGAGCTCGGCAAGGTCAAGCGGGTCGTCGAGAAGCACGGGCCGCTCGACGAGATCCTGCTCGTCCTGGACGCGACCACCGGTCAGAACGGTCTGGTGCAGGCCCGCGTCTTCGCCGAGGTCGTCGACATCACCGGCATCGTCCTGACCAAGCTGGACGGGACCGCCAAGGGCGGCATCGTGATCGCCGTCCAGCGCGAGCTGGGCGTACCGGTGAAGCTCATCGGACTCGGCGAGGGTCCCGACGACCTCGCCCCGTTCGAGCCCGGTGCGTTCGTGGACGCGCTGATCGGCGACTGACGACCCCTCGGGCCGCCGCCGTACGTGCGAGGGCCGGACGAGCCGCCTGCCGGCTTGTCCGGCCCTCGCGCATGTCCGGCTCTACAGGCGGTGGCAGATGTACGCCAGCGTGCCCAGCAGGAGTCGCGCCTGCGGGGGAGTGCCCGCGGTGTCCGGCACCGGCGGGCGCAGCCAGCGGACCGGTCCCAGGCCACCGAGGTCGGACGGCGGGGCGGTGATGTGGGAGCCGGCGCCCAGCGCCCGCAGATCGAGGTCCGCGTCGTCCCAGCCCATCCGGTAGAGCAGCTCGGGGAGTTCGGCCGCGGCCCCGGGGGCCACGAAGAACTGTGCGCGCCCGGTCGGCGTGGCGGCCACCGGCCCGAGCGGCAGCCCCATCCGCTCCAGCCGCACCAGCGCACGGCGCCCGGCCGCTTCGGCGACATCCAGGATGTCGAAGGTGCGGCCGACGGGGAGCAGCATCGCGGCGCCGGGGACCTCGGCCCAGGCGCCAGCCGCGATGTCGAGCGGGGCGCCGGCCGGGACCTCCTCGGCGAAGTCCAGCGGGTGTGCGCCGGGGGCGGGGCAGACCGTGTCGCCGCACGAGCACGCGCCCGCGGAGGCCCGCGCGCCCGGCGTCACCGCCCAGCCCCAGAGTCCTGTGTACTCGGCCACCGCCGTGCCCTCGGCCGAACGGCCGCGGCGCCGCGAGCCGGATCGCATCTCACGGATGCCGCCGATCGTGAAGCCCATGCCCCCTCCAACGGGTCCGACTCACCGGTGGTTACGACCCGGAGGCACCGATCCGCCGTCCGCGTCGTCGTCGATCCGTCGTCCTGCGGGTGCTTTCGGGGGTAGTGCGCCCTGTTCCACGCGCCCCCGCGTGCTTCACTCCGCCAGGCTGCTGATCGCCGCGTGTCAAGTGAATCGCGAGCGGCGCCAGGCGGGTTCATCCGAAGGGGTGGCGAATGGTGGCGTTTCTGCAATGACCCTCGCGAGAGGGGTGATCGTAGGATTACCGTCGGTACACGAACCCTGGAAGTATGTGCACCCACGGGTATGCCGGAGGCAACCCGATTTCCTGTGGGAGGGTGTGCAACCTCCGTACGGACGGCACCGATGCACGGCATTCTGATAGAGGTTCGCGCGACAGGTTTCGGCGGGATGGGGGCGTTCCAGTGAGTGGCAGCGGCGCAGGCGAGGCGAATGCCGGGAAGCGCCCCAATGGGCAATTGGGATCATGGTTCGTGCGGAGTGGCTGGTCGAAGGGCGAGCTCGCACGACAGGTGAACCGGCGGGCGCGGCAGATGGGCGCCCATCACATCAGCACCGACACCTCCCGGGTGCGGCGCTGGCTCGACGGGGAACAGCCCCGCGAGCCGATCCCGCGCATTCTCTCCGAGCTCTTCTCGGAGCGCTTCGGCGCCGTCGTCGCCGTCGAGGACCTCGGGCTGCGTACGGCACACCAGTCGCCCTCCGTGTCCGGTGTCGACCTGCCGTGGGCCGGACCGCAGACCGTCGCCCTGCTGTCCGAGTTCTCCCGCAGCGACCTGATGCTCGCCCGGCGCGGCTTCCTCGGCTCCTCGCTCGCCCTCGCCGCCGGCCCCGCGCTGATCGAACCCATGCAGCGCTGGCTCGTGCCCGTTGCCGCCGGTGCACCCGCCGAACCCGAGTCGCCCGCCGCGTCCCGCCGTCCCTCCCGGCTCTCCGGCCCCGAGCTGGACCTGCTGGAATCCACCACGGCGATGTTCCGCCAGTGGGACGCCCAGTGCGGCGGCGGACTGCGGCGCAAGGCCGTCGTCGGTCAGCTCCACGAGGTCACCGACCTGCTGCAGGAGCCGCAGCCCCAGGCCACCGCGACCCGGCTCTTCCGGTGCGCGGCCGAACTGGCCGAGCTGGCGGGCTGGATGAGCTACGACGTGGGCCTCCAGCCCACCGCCCAGAAGTACTTCGTCCTCGCCCTGCACGCCTCCAAGGAGGCCGGCGACAAGCCCCTCGGCTCGTACGTGCTCTCCAGCATGAGCCGCCAGATGATCCACCTCGGGCGGCCCGACGACGCCCTGGAACTCATCCATCTCGCGCAGTACGGCAGCCGGGACTGCGCCACCCCGCGCACCCAGGCCATGCTGTATGCGATGGAGGCCCGCGCCTACGCCAACATGGGCCAGCCCAGCAAGTGCAAGCGGGCGGTCCGGATGGCCGAGGACACCTTCCTCGACGCCGGGCTCGACGGCGAACCCGAGCCCGACTGGATCCGGTTCTTCTCCGAGGCCGAACTCAACGGGGAGAACGCCCACTCCTACCGTGACCTGGCCTATGTCGCCGGCCGCAGCCCCACCTACGCCTCGCTCGCCGAGCCCGTCATGGAGAAGGCGGTCGAGCTCTTCGGCGAGGACGACGAGCACCAGCGGTCGTACGCGCTCAACCTGATCGGCATGGCCACCGTCCATCTGCTCAAGCGGGAGCCCGAGCAGTCCACCGTGCTCGCCACCCAGGCCCTGCGGGTCGCCAGGAAGGTCCGCTCCGAGCGGGTCAACACCCGCCTCCGCAAGACCGTCGACACCGCTGCCAGGGACTTCGGCGACGTGTCCGACGTCGCCAGGCTCACCGACCTGCTCCACGAGCAGCTGCCGGAGACCGCCGAAGCGGTCTGACCCGGCTCTCCTGCCACCGGCCACGACACCATCCCGTACCGCCCGACTCGGCTCCCCCATTGCCAGGTCAACGGATGGTTGTCGTGGCCGGTTCACGTTTCCGGCCGTTTCAACCGCACCGTATGCGGCGCAGGACGCATGGTAGGCAGAGCAGCGCGTACGCCACTCCTGGTTCATTCGGACGTAACACACCGCGCCTCTTCGTCACTGCGGCGAAACACCGTGCAGCATCTGCGGAAACGGCGCTGGGTCAATCTCATGGCGCATAACCGGCCCGCACCTTTTCCCCAGTGGCCCCGCAATCTCGCCCGCACGCGGCCGCACCGACGACGAGGAGACGCCGATGCCCCCAGGCATCACGACGCTTGCCGCAGACGCCCCTGAGCTGTCTGCCGCCAATACCGGGTTCATGCTCATCTGCTCGGCTCTGGTGATGCTCATGACCCCGGCCCTGGCCTTCTTCTACGGAGGCATGGTCCGCGTCAAGAGCACCCTCAACATGCTGATGATGAGCTTCATCAGCCTCGGGATCGTCACGATCCTGTGGGTGCTCTACGGATTCAGCATGGCGTTCGGCGCCGACATCGGCTCGGTCGTCGGCTGGACCTCGGACTACGTCGGACTCAGCGGGATCGGCGTCACCGAACTCTGGGACGGCTACACCATCCCGGTCTACGTCTTCGCCGTCTTCCAGCTGATGTTCGCCATCCTCACCCCGGCCCTGATCAGCGGCGCGCTCGCCGACCGGGTCAAGTTCACCTCCTGGGCCCTGTTCATCACGCTCTGGGTCACCGTCGTCTACTTCCCGGTCGCGCACTGGGTCTGGGGCGCGGGCGGCTGGCTCTTCGAGATGGGCGTCATCGACTTCGCCGGTGGTACGGCCGTCCACATCAACGCGGGTGCCGCGGCGCTCGGCGTGATCCTCGTCATCGGTAAGCGCATCGGCTTCAAGAAGGACCCGATGCGGCCGCACAGCCTGCCGCTCGTCATGCTCGGTGCCGGTCTCCTCTGGTTCGGCTGGTTCGGCTTCAACGCCGGCTCGTGGCTGGGCAACGACGACGGCGTCGGCGCGGTCATGTTCGTCAACACGCAGGTGGCCACCGCCGCCGCGATGCTCGCCTGGCTCGGTTACGAGAAGCTCCGCCACGGCTCCTTCACCACGCTGGGCGCAGCCTCCGGTGCCGTCGCCGGCCTCGTCGCCATCACCCCGTCCGGTGGTGCGGTCAGCCCGCTCGGTGCCATCGCCGTCGGTGCCATCGCCGGTGTCCTGTGCGCCATGGCGGTCGGCCTGAAGTACAAGTTCGGCTACGACGACTCCCTGGACGTCGTCGGTGTCCACCTCGTCGGCGGTGTCGCGGGATCCCTGCTCGTCGGCTTCTTCGCCACGGGTGGTGTCCAGTCCGACGCCAAGGGCCTCTTCTACGGCGGCGGCCTCGACCAGCTCGGCAAGCAGGCCGTCGGAGTCGTCGCGGTCCTGGCGTACTCTCTGGTCGTCTCCGCGCTCCTCGCCTTCCTGCTGGACAAGACGATCGGGATGCGGGTTCCCGAGGACGACGAGATCTCCGGTATCGACCAGGTCGAACACGCCGAGACCGCATACGACTTCAGCGGCGCCGGAGGCGGCGCGGCCCCGCGCACCTCGGCAGCGGTCCAGGACACGAAGGCAGCAGCGAAGACGAAGAAGGTGGACGCATGAAGCTCATCACCGCGGTCGTGAAGCCGCACCGGCTCGACGAGATCAAGGAGGCCCTGCAGGCGTTCGGCATCCAGGGACTCACGGTCACGGAGGCCAGCGGCTACGGGCGTCAGCGCGGCCACACCGAGGTCTACCGCGGTGCCGAGTACACCGTCGATCTCGTACCGAAGATCCGTATCGAGGTCCTCGTCGAGGACGAGGACGCCGAACAGCTCATCGACGTCGTCGTCAAGGCCGCCCGCACCGGCAAGATCGGTGACGGCAAGGTCTGGAGCGTGCCGGTCGAGACCGCGATCCGCGTACGGACCGGGGAACGCGGCCCCGACGCGCTCTGAGCGTTCCGCACAACCGAAAGGCAGCTGGGTGACGAGCACTGAAGCGACCACCGAATCCGAAGCATCGGGACCCAGCGGCTACGCGGCGGCCCGGCTGCGCCTCCTCCAGGAGAAGGCGCAGTCCGGGCCGCCGCGCCGTGCTGCCCTCGCCGCGCTGACCGACGACTGGCTGAGCACGCTCTTCGCCACCGCGGCGGAGGAGGCGGGCGTCCGGGGCGCCGCCCTCGTGGCCGTCGGCGGTTACGGCCGCGGCGAGCTCTCCCCGCGCAGCGACCTCGACCTGCTGCTCCTGCACGACGGCAGCGCCGACGCCGGAGCGATCGCCACCCTCGCCGACCGTGTCTGGTACCCCGTCTGGGACCTCGGTCTCGCCCTCGACCACTCCGTACGCACCCCCGCAGAGGCCCGGAAGACGGCCGGCGAGGACCTCAAGGTCCAGCTCGGACTGCTCGACGCGAGGCCCGTCGCCGGAGACCTCGGCCTCGCCGCCGGACTGCGCACCGCGATCCTCGCCGACTGGCGCAACCAGGCCCCCAAGCGCCTGCCCGCCCTGGACGAGCTGTGCCGCGAGCGGGCCGAGCGCATGGGCGAGCTCCAGTTCCTCCTGGAACCCGACCTGAAGGAAGCCCGCGGCGGTCTGCGCGACGCCACCGCCCTGCGCGCCGTCGCCGCGTCCTGGGTCGCCGACGCCCCGCGCGAAGGGCTCTCCGAAGCCCGCCGGATCCTCCTCGACGCCCGCGACGCCCTCCACCTCACCACCGGCCGCGCCACCGACCGGCTCGCCCTCCAGGAACAGGACCAGGTCGCCACCGAGCTGGGCCTCCTGGACGCCGACGCCCTGCTCCGGCAGGTCTACGAGGCCGCCCGCACCGTCTCGTACGCCACCGACGTCACCTGGCGCGAGGTCAACCGGGTGCTGCGCGCCCGCTCCGTCCGGCCCCGGCTGCGCGCGATGCTGGGCGGCGGCAAGCCCGTACCCGACCGCACCCCGCTCGCCGACGGGGTCGTGGAGGCGGACGGCGAAGTCGTCCTCGCCCGCACCGTACGTCCCGAGCGGGACCCCGTCCTCACCCTCCGGGCCGCCGCAGCAGCCGCGGAGTCCGGGCTGCCGCTCTCCCGCCATCTCGTACGCCACCTCGCGAGCGCCGCCCGCCCGCTGTCCGTGCCGTGGCCCGCCGAGGCCCGCGAGGAGCTGGTCACCCTCCTCGGGGCCGGCGAGGCCACCGTGGGGGTCTGGGAGGCACTCGAAGCGGAAGGGATCATCACCCGGCTCCTGCCGGACTGGGAGCGGGTGCACTGCCGCCCGCAGCGCAACCCCGTCCACACCTGGACCGTCGACCGCCATCTCGTCGAGACCGCCGTCCGCGCCGCCACCCTCACCCGCCGCGTCGGACGCCCCGACCTCCTCCTCGTCGCCGCGCTGCTCCACGACATCGGCAAGGGCTGGCCCGGCGACCACTCCGTCGCGGGGGAGGTCATCGCCCGCGACATGGCGGGCCGCATCGGCTTCGACAAGCACGACGTGGGCGTCATCGCCACCCTCGTACGCCACCATCTGCTGCTCATCGAGACCGCCACCCGGCGCGACCTCGACGACCCGGCGACGGTCCGTTCCGTCGCCACCGCGGTCGGTACCGCCTCCACCCTGGAGCTCCTGCACGCCCTCACCGAGGCCGACGCCCTCGCGACCGGCCCCGCCGCCTGGAGCACCTGGCGCGCCTCGCTCGTCACCGACCTCGTCGGACGCGTCGCCGCCGTACTCGCCGGAGAGGCCCCGCCGGAACAGGAACCGGCCGCGCCGGGCGCCGAACACGAACGCCTCGCCATCGAAGCCCTGCGCACCGGCGAACCCGTCCTCGCCCTGCGCGCCCAGACCGAGACCCCGGACGAGGACGGCGAACCGGAACCGGTCGGTGTCGAACTTCTCATCGCCCTGCCCGACCGCCCCGGCGTCCTGCCCGCGGCGGCCGGAGTTCTCGCGCTGCACCGCCTCACGGTCCGCGCCGCCGATCTGCGCGCCGTCGAGCTCCCCACCGAGCTGGGCGAGAGCGCCGATCTGCTGCTGCTCAGCTGGCGGGTCGCCGCCGAGTACGGATCGCTCCCGCAGGCCGCCCGGCTCCGTGCCGACCTCGTACGCGCCCTGGACGGCTCGCTGGACATCCGGGCCCGTCTCGCCGAACGCGAAGCCGCCTATCCCCGCCGGCGCGGGGTGAAGGCCCCGCCGCCCCGGGTGACCGTCGCCGCGGCGGGTTCCCAGGTCGCCACGGTGATCGAGGTCCGGGCCCAGGACGCCCCGGGGCTGCTGCACCGGATCGGCCGGGCCCTGGAGCAGAGCGCCGTACGGGTGCGCAGCGCCCACGTCTCGACGCTCGGGGCGAACGCGGTGGACGCGTTCTATGTCACGGGACCGGACGGCGAACCGCTCTCCGACGTACGGGCGGCGGAGGTCGCCCGGGAGCTGGAGAAGGCGCTCGGCTGAGGCTCCTCACGCACCTGCCGACCCGTCCACGACAGTGTGGACCGGCCCTCGTCCGTCACGAGAAACGGGCGAGGGCTTTGCGTTCTCCGGTGGCCGGATACCCTGGAGGGCGACTGACCTGCCCCGCCCCCGACCCTGAGGACCGACGAGCGCCGTGTTCGATACTCTCTCCGACCGCCTTGCCGCGACTTTCAAGAACCTCAGGGGTAAGGGCCGCTTGTCCGAGGCGGACATCGACGCCACGGCTCGCGAGATCCGTATCGCCCTGCTGGAAGCCGATGTCGCGCTCCCCGTGGTCCGTGCCTTCATCGCCAAGGTCAAGGAGCGGGCGCGCGGCGCCGAGGTCTCCCAGGCCCTGAATCCGGCCCAGCAGGTCGTCAAGATCGTCAACGAGGAGCTCGTCGGCATCCTCGGCGGCGAGACCCGGCGCCTGCGGTTCGCGAAGAACCCGCCCACCGTGATCATGCTGGCGGGTCTCCAGGGTGCCGGTAAGACGACCCTCGCCGGAAAGCTCGGTCTCTGGCTCAAGGGCCAGGGCCACTCCCCGCTGCTCGTCGCCTGTGACCTCCAGCGTCCCAACGCCGTCAATCAGCTCAGCGTCGTCGCCGACCGCGCCGGAGTCGCGGTGTACGCGCCGGAGCCGGGCAACGGCGTCGGTGACCCGGTCCAGGTCGCCAAGGACTCCATCGAGCACGCCCGCTCCAAGCAGTACGACGTGGTCATCGTCGACACCGCGGGCCGCCTCGGTATCGACCAGGAGCTGATGCAGCAGGCCGCGGACATCCGCGACGCCGTCAGCCCCGACGAGATCCTCTTCGTCGTCGACGCGATGATCGGCCAGGACGCGGTCAACACCGCCGAGGCGTTCCGCGACGGCGTCGGCTTCGACGGTGTGGTCCTCTCCAAGCTCGACGGTGACGCCCGTGGTGGCGCCGCCCTGTCGATTGCCCATGTCACGGGCAAGCAGGTCATGTTCGCGTCGAACGGCGAGAAGCTCGAGGACTTCGACGCCTTCCACCCGGACCGGATGGCCTCCCGCATTCTCGACATGGGTGACCTGCTCACCCTGATCGAGCAGGCGGAGAAGACCTTCAGCCAGGAGGAGGCCGCTCAAATGGCCTCCAAGCTGGCGTCGAGCAAGGGCAAGGACTTCACGCTCGACGACTTCCTGGCGCAGATGGAGCAGGTCAGGAAGATGGGCTCCATCTCCAAGCTGCTCGGGATGCTGCCCGGCATGGGGCAGATCAAGGACCAGATCAACAACATCGACGAGCGCGACGTGGACCGCACGGCCGCGATCATCAAGTCGATGACGCCGAAGGAACGCCAGGAACCGACGATCATCAACGGTTCGCGCAGGGCCCGTATCGCCAAGGGCTCCGGTGTCGAGGTCTCCGCCGTGAAGAACCTGGTGGAGCGGTTCTTCGAGGCCCGCAAGATGATGTCGAAGATGGCGCAGGGCGGCGGCATGCCCGGGATGCCGGGGATGCCGGGCATGGGTGGCGGCCCCGGCCGTCAGAAGAAGCAGGTCAAGCAGGCCAAGGGCAAGCGCAAGAGCGGTAACCCGATGAAGCGCAAGGCCGAGGAGCAGGCCGAGGCGGCCCGTCGCGAGCAGGCGGCGCAGGGCGGCGCCTTCGGTGTGCCGGCCCAGGAGGACAAGAACTTCGAGCTGCCGGACGAGTTCAAGAAGTTCATGGGCTGATCGCCGAACGACCACGTGTAAGGGGCGTCCTCTCTGGGAGGGCGCCCCTTACGCATGCCCCCGGGAGGTCCGTTACGGCCGCTCGGCGTCCAAGCAGCCGCCCTCCTCACGCCTACTCCCCGGAGGGGTCAGGAGACGCACACCAGGTAACGGAACACGTTCGGCATCCACACGGTGCCGTCCGGACGACGGTGCGGATGCAGCGCCTCCGCGACCTCCTTCTCCACCTGGGACCGGTCCGTCGCCCGAACGGCGGAGTCGAACAGCCCCGTCGACAGCAGGCCGCGGACCGCACTGTCCATATCGGCGTACCCGAAGGGGCAGGACACCCGGCCCGAACCGTCCGGCTTCAGCCCGGCCCGTGCCGCCACGTCCTCCAGATCGTCCCGGCGGGCCGCCCGCAGCCCCGCGGACCGCGGCGCGCGCGCCGACTCCGCGAGCCGGGCGGCCACGCGCAGCACCGGTGCGGTGGCACAGCGCTCGGGCGGCCCCCAGCCGGTCAGGACCACGGTGGCACCCCGCACCGCCAGCGGAACGGTCGATTCCAGCGCGGGCGAGAGCCCCTCGGAATCACCGGCCACACAGCCGATCGGGTTGAACGCCGTCACGAGGTTGTACGGGGCCCCGCCCGCCGCAGCGGCGGCCGAGGGGCCACCGGCGAAGAGCCGCGGCTGCTCCGTGGGAGGCCGCTCGGGGCTGTTGTCCCAGCCCGGATCGGGCAGGAGGCGCTCGCGGGCCAGCGCGAGCCGTTCACGGTCGGTGTCGACGCCTGTGACGCGCGCGCCGCGGGCAGCCGCGATCAGGAGCGCCAGCCCGGAACCGCAGCCGATGGAGAGCATGCGCGTGGCGGCCCCGACTTCGAGCCGCTGGTACACGGCTTCGTACAGCGGTGCCAGCATCCGCTCCTGGATCTCGGCCCAGTCGCGGGCACGGGTACCGGCGTCCACCGGGGCGGACGAGTCCGCATACCTGTGGTGCCGGACGAGCGTTGGTGTCATGAAAAGCGCCCCAATCCGCCAAGAGGTCGGTCATGCCCGAGTGGACGGCCCCCCATGTGCGTACGCCCGCAGTCCCCCCGTATGTCAGAGAACTCCGCATCCGCGGTCTCGTCCAGGGGTTGAATGGCAATGCTTGTGAGCCCGGGTCGTGCGCCCCCGCCGACCAGCGGCTTCGGCGGACGGATCCACACGACTTCGGGCCCTGCGGGCTCCTGCTCTTCTGACCCCAGTCTTACCCGACACGCGGGCCGGAGCACGTCGAGCACCAGGAACCCCGTGCCGGCGGGGCCGTGGGCAGGTGCGGCCCGGTTTCCGGGGCGTACGGAACGCCGGGTAGTGTCGCTCTCGTCCCGGCCTCCGCCGGCGCACCCGGGGAGCCCGTCAGGACCCCCGCGCCGCTCCCGTGACTACGCGCCGGGCGTACGAGGCGCTACGTACCACCTTGGTGCGAGCTGTGAGGCTTCTCCGCAGATCTGCGCACCCGCCCTCGTCCGGACGCATCAATGGCAACTGACTGGTACGTGCAAATTATTTGGGATGCCCCGGAATAGGAACACCGGGGCACTCAGGCTCGTTGTCACGACGTGAGCACGACACCACCTGTACTTGCCGCAGAGCTGGCGCAGGCGTGGGCCGATATTCAGCGGTACCACCCCGAGCTGCCCGATCTTGCCGCGCCCGAGTCCCTGATCGGAGAGTCGTCGTCCGCCTGTGGCGCCGAGCTCTCCTTCGAGCGACTGCTGCATGAGGCAGTCCATGGCATCGCCGCCGCGCGAGGGGTCCGAGACACCTCGCGCGCCGGCCGCTACCACAACCGACGATTCCTCGCGATCGCCGAGGAGTTGGGCCTCGATCATGCCGAGGAACCCCATCCCAGCAGCGGATTCTCGCTGGTCACCCTGAACCCGGAGGCCAAGCGGAGGTACCGACCGACCATCGAACGGCTGCAGCGGGCCCTCAAGGCGCACACCGTCGCCACGGCGGCCGACACCAAGCGTTCCTTCCGCGGGCCGGCCGCACGGCACGGCTCCTCCGGAGGCGGCGTGCGGGTCAAGGCCGTCTGCGACTGCGGGCGCAACGTGCGCGTGGTTCCGTCGGTCCTCGCGCAGGCCCCCATCGTCTGCGGTGGATGCGGAAAGCCGTTCCGGATTCCGGAAGCGGCGGTCGCGGTGAGGTGACCCGACGCGGTGTGGCACAATGGACAGCTGTACTCGACAGTCGCATAGGACCCCTCTCTCCTCCGACTGACGCGTCCGTCGGGCACGCGAGTACCGCAACCCCACGTGGCATCTTCGTTGTGCCCAACCACGTCAAGACCAGGAGACACCACTTCCGTGGCAGTCAAGATCAAGCTGAAGCGTCTGGGCAAGATCCGTTCGCCTCACTACCGCATCGTCGTCGCCGACTCCCGTACCCGCCGTGATGGTCGGGCCATCGAGGAGATCGGCCTGTACCACCCGGTGCAGAACCCCTCGCGCATCGAGGTCAACGCAGAGCGCGCGCAGTACTGGCTGTCCGTCGGCGCCCAGCCGACCGAGCCGGTTCTCGCGATCCTGAAGCTCACCGGTGACTGGCAGGCCCACAAGGGCCTTCCGGCCCCGGCGCCGCTGCTGCAGCCGGAGCCCAAGCCCGACAAGCGCGCCCTGTTCGAGGCTCTCACCACGGACGGCGACGAGGCCAAGGGTGAGGCCATCACCCAGAAGTCCAAGAAGGCCGACAAGAAGGCGGACGAGGCGGCTGACGCTGCTGCGCCCACCGAGTCGACCGAGGCCTGAGCATGCTCGAGGAGGCTCTCGAGCACCTCGTGAAGGGCATCGTGGACAATCCCGACGATGTGCAGGTTGCCTCGCGCACCCTGCGCCGTGGACGCGTGCTGGAGGTCCGGGTTCACCCGGACGATCTCGGCAAGGTGATCGGTCGTAACGGCCGCACCGCTCGCGCTCTGCGTACCGTCGTGGGTGCCATCGGCGGCCGGGGCATTCGCGTTGACCTCGTCGACGTGGATCAGGCTCGCTGAAAGAGTTGAACACCGGCCAGGGCCGGGGAGGGCTTTCGAGCCGTCCCCGGCCTTTGTCGTCCGTAAACGATCACCAGGAGAAGTAGCGTGCAGTTGGTAGTCGCACGGATCGGCCGTGCCCATGGCATCAAGGGCGAGGTCACCGTCGAGGTACGCACGGACGAGCCCGAGGTGCGGCTCGGCCCCGGTGCCGTCCTGGCCACCGAACCCGCCGAGACGGGACCGCTGACTATCGAGACCGGCAGGGTCCACAGCGGCAGGCTGCTGCTCCGTTTCGAGGGCGTACGGGACCGTACGGGCGCCGAGGCCCTCCGTAACACCCTGCTGATCGCCGAGGTGGACCCGGACGAGCTTCCGGAGGACCCCGAGGAGTTCTACGACCACCAGCTCATGGACCTCGACGTGGTCCTGGCCGACGGCACCGAGATCGGCCGGATCACCGAGATCACCCACCTGCCCTCCCAGGACCTGTTCATCGTGGAGCGCCCCGACGGCAGCGAGGTGATGATCCCCTTCGTCGAGGAGATCGTCAGCGAGATCGACCTGGAGGAGCAGCGCGCGGTCATCACCCCGCCTCCCGGGCTGATCGACGAGAACGAGGCCGTGATCGCCACCTCGCGCGACGAGGAGGGCGAGGAGTCCGCCCCGTCCGGGGACGAGTCCCGATGAGGCTCGACGTCGTCACGATCTTCCCCGAGTACCTGGAACCGCTGAACGTCTCGCTCGTCGGCAAGGCACGCGCCGGCGGCCGGCTCGACGTGCGCGTCCACGACCTGCGGGACTGGACCTACGACCGGCACAACACGGTCGACGACACCCCCTACGGCGGTGGCCCGGGCATGGTCATGAAGACCGGCCCCTGGGGCGACTGCCTGGACGAGACGCTGGCCGACGGCTACGAGTCCGGGGCGCACTCGCCGGTGATCGTGGTGCCCACGCCCAGTGGCAGGCCCTTCACCCAGGAACTGGCCGTCGAGCTCTCCGAGCAGCCGTGGCTGATCTTCACGCCTGCCCGGTACGAGGGCATCGACCGCCGGGTGATGGACGAGTACGCCACGCGAATGCCGGTCATCGAGGTGTCCATCGGGGATTACGTCCTGGCCGGCGGGGAAGCCGCCGTACTGGTCATCACGGAGGCCGTGGCGCGGCTGCTGCCCGGGGTGCTCGGCAACGCCGAATCGCACCGCGACGACTCCTTCGCCCCGGGTGCCATGGCCAATCTGCTGGAGGGCCCCGTCTACACCAAGCCCCCCGAGTGGCGGGGTCGCGGGATTCCGGATGTCCTGCTCAGCGGTCACCACGGCAGGATCGCCCGCTGGCGCAGGGACGAAGCCTTCCGCCGTACCGCACTCAACAGGCCCGACCTGATTGAGCGTTGCGAGGCATCGGGCTTCGACAAGAAGGACCGGGAGATGCTCTCCATCCTCGGCTGGTCCCCGGAGCCCGGCGGCCGATTTTGGCGCAGGCCCGAGGCCGTGGAAGAATAACCCTGCTGTACGTCCGGTGTGCGCCCCTGCCACAGGGGGAACGACGCCCGCCCGACGCGATCAGCACCCCGAATCTTCCCTCTCTCCCGTCGATGACCTGTGGCATCGGCGAAGAAAGCAGACAAAATGTCTCATCTGCTCGATGGCGTCAACGCCGCTTCGCTGCGTTCCGACGTTCCGGCCTTCCGCGCCGGTGACACCATCAACGTCCACGTGCGCGTGATCGAGGGCAACCGCTCCCGTATCCAGCAGTTCAAGGGCGTTGTCATCCGTCGCCAGGGCGCGGGCGTCAGCGAGACCTTCACGGTCCGCAAGGTCTCCTTCAGCGTCGGCGTCGAGCGTACGTTCCCGGTGCACAGCCCGATCTTCGAGAAGATCGAGCTCGTCACCCGCGGTGACGTCCGTCGCGCCAAGCTCTACTACCTCCGTGAGCTCCGCGGCAAGGCCGCGAAGATCAAGGAGAAGCGCGACAACTGAGCTGACTCCGAAGTCCACAGCGGGGCCGGATAAGCTTCGGCCCCGATGGACACGGACACACAGCACACGGAGCGCGATCGCTCCTCCGGACCCGCAGAAGGGCCGGAGGAGGGGTCGCGCTTCTCGCGTATCCCGGGCCGGATCGCCGCGATGTCCTGGAGGCGGGCCGCTTACGTCGGAGCCGCACTCACCGTCGTGCTGCTGCTGTTCAGCAACTTCGTGGTGCAGCCCTTCCTCATCCCCAGCGGCTCGATGGAGCCCACGCTGCGGGTCGGGGACCGGGTCCTCGTCAACAAACTGGCGTACCGTTTCGGCTCCGAGCCGCTCCGCGGCGACGTGGTGGTCTTCGACGGCACCGGCTCCTTCGTGCAGGAGACGTCCGGGGACCACCCCCTCGCCGCCCTGCTGCACGGCGCCGCCGCGTCCCTCGGTCTGGCCGAACCCGCCGAGACCGACTTCGTGAAGCGGGTGGTGGGTGTGGGCGGCGACCGAGTGGTCTGCTGCGACCGGCGGGGGAGGCTCACAGTGAACGGCCGGTCCGTGGACGAGGAGTACCTCCACCGGGGCGACGAACCGTCCGCCGTGGCGTTCGACATCGTCGTGCCGCAGGGCACCCTGTGGATGATGGGCGACCACCGCAGCAATTCGAGCGACTCCCGTGAGCACCTGGGGCAGCCCGGCGGCGGCATGGTCCCCGTCGACATGGTGATCGGACGGGTGGACTGGCTCGGCTGGCCGCTGGGCCGGCTGGGCTCCGTGCCCGGCACCGGCGCCTTCGCCGGCGTAACCGCACCGGGCGGAGCCCATGGGTAACCGGGGGCGTCCGCGCGGAGTACCGGACGAGGACGTCCTGCTGCCGACCGGGAGCAGGCCGACCGGCCGCCGCTCGCTGCCGACCCGGGCCGAGCGCCGCAAGCTGGCCCGCAAGGTCAAACGGCGCCGTCGCAGGTCCGCGGTGAAGGAGATTCCCCTCCTCGTCCTCGTGGCGCTGCTGATCGCGCTGGTCCTCAAGACCTTCCTGGTGCAGGCGTTCGTGATTCCGTCCGGCTCGATGGAACAGACCATCCGGATCGGCGACCGGGTGCTGGTGGACAAGCTCACGCCGTGGTTCGGATCGAAGCCGCAACGCGGCGACGTCGTCGTCTTCAAGGACCCGGGCGGCTGGCTCCAGCAGGAGCAGGCCGGCCAGGAGAAGGATCCGCCCCCCGGCATCAAACAGGCCGAGGAGCTGCTCACCTTTATCGGGCTGCTGCCTTCCGACGACGAGCAGGACCTGATCAAGCGGGTGGTGGCCGTCGGGGGCGACACCGTGAAGTGCTGTGGCGACGACGGCCGGCTCACGGTCAACGGCGTACCGCTCAGCGAGGGGTATCTGCATCCCGCCGACAGGCCGTCGACTCTCAAATTCGAGGTAAAGGTTCCGGCGGGCCGCATCTTCGTGATGGGTGACCACCGGTCCAATTCCGCCGACTCGCGTTTCCATCTCGACGAGCCGGAGAAGGGCACGGTTTCCGAGGACCAGGTCGTGGGGCGGGCCGTCGTGATCGCCTGGCCCTTCGGCCACTGGCGCACGCTGGAGGAACGGGAGACGTACGCCTCGGTCCCGGCCCCGGGCGCGGGGACGGCGGCTGCGCCCAGTGGGTCGAATAGTGTGTCCTCCCAGGATCGATACGGAATGGTCCGGCTCCCGACCCCTGCGGAACTCCCGCTCGTTATGGGAGTGGTGGGCCTGCACCGGATAGGGCGCGGGCGGTGGCACGGATTGAGGAGTGGATGTGGGGGATTTGGCGGTCGGCGCACGATCCGGACACGACGAACCCGAGGACCGGCCGGAGAGCGCCGGGTCTCACGGAGAGACGTCGGCGGACCGGACGGAGAGTGACGGCGACTCCCCGGACAGCGGTGGTACGGCTCAGAAGAAGCAGCGTTCCTTCTGGAAGGAGCTGCCGCTCCTGATCGGTATCGCGCTGATTCTCGCTCTGCTGATCAAGACGTTCCTGGTACAGGCGTTCTCGATTCCCTCCGACTCCATGCAGGACACGCTGCAGCGCGGCGACCGGGTGCTGGTCGACAAGCTGACCCCGTGGTTCGGCTCGGAGCCGGAGCGCGGCGAGGTCGTGGTCTTCCACGACCCGGGCGGCTGGCTGGAGGACACGGCGACGCCCGAGCCCAACGTGGTGCAGAAGTTCCTCAGCTTCATCGGACTGATGCCGTCCGCCGAGGAGAAGGACCTGATCAAGCGGGTCATCGCGATCGGCGGCGACACGGTGGAGTGCAAGAAGAACGGGCCGGTGACCGTCAACGGCAAGGCTCTGGACGAGAAGTCGTTCATCTTCCCCGGGGACACCCCGTGCAATGACGAGCCGTTCGGGCCGATCAACGTGCCCGAGGGCCGTATCTGGGTGATGGGCGACCACCGCAGCAACTCGCTGGACTCCCGTTACCACCAGGAGCTGCCCGGTCAGGGCACGGTCTCCACGGACGAGGTCGTCGGCAGGGCCGTCGTCGTCGCCTGGCCGATCAACCGCTGGGCGACGCTGCCGGTCCCCAGCACCTTCGACCAGCCCGGGCTGAACGCGGCGGCTGCCATGGCGCCGGGTGCACTGGGTGTAGCCGGAGCGCTGCCCCTCGTGTTGTGGCGCCGCCGGAGGCTGACCAGCGGGCGTACCGCCGGGTAGGGTGCCGACTCGGATCAGCGATTGTCGATCTCCGATGGGGGAGCGCTGGGATGAGCGGAACAGGACGAACGGGTGACGGCCACGGCCGGCTCGGCAACGCGTTGTCGAGCCTGGCCGTGGCCGTCGGCTGTGTGCTCTTCCTCGGCGGATTCGCCTGGGGAGCGGTGGTGTACAAGCCGTACACGGTGCCGACGGGATCCATGGTCCCGACCGTCGAGGCCGGGGACCGGGTGCTCGCGGAGCGGGTGGACGGCGCCGATGTGCGGCGCGGGGACGTGGTGGTCTTCACCGACTCGGTGTGGGGAAACCAGCCGATGGTGAAGAGAGTGGTCGGTGTCGGCGGCGACAAGGTCGCCTGCTGCGATGCCGACGGAAGGCTCACGATCAACGGCAAGCCCGTCGAGGAACCGTATCTGCAGTCGCAGTTCCCGGCCGCGGGCCAGGCGCCGGCCGCGCAGCAGGACTTCACGGCCGAGGTTCCCGAGGGGCAGCTCTTCCTCCTCGGCGACGAGCGCAGCACCTCGCTGGACTCCCGGGTCCACCTGGAGGACCCGGGGCAGGGATCCGTTCCGCTCAGCGCCGTGCAGGCACGCCTGGACGCCGTCGTGTGGCCGTCGCAGAGCATGATCGACCGGCCGGCGAGCTTCGCTGGGCTGCCAGGCGGGATCTCCGCCGGCGGACCGCTGCAGCTCCAGCTGGGCGCCGTGGTGGTGGGCGTGCTGCTCATCCTGGGCGGCGCCGGGTACAGCACGATCGCGGCCCGCGCCTCACGGCGCAGCCGCGCAGCGGGACCCGCGAATGCCCGCTGAGAAGCGGAAGGTCTCCCGGGTGGTGCTCCTCGATCCCGACGACCGCATCCTGCTCCTGCACGGATTCGAACCGGACGACCCGGCGACGAGCTGGTGGTTCACCCCGGGCGGTGGCGTGGAGGGCGAGGAGAGCCGGGAAGAGGCCGCGCTGCGCGAGCTCGTCGAGGAAACCGGGATCGTCGACGTGGAACTCGGCCCGGTGCTCTGGAAGCGGATCTGCTCGTTTCCGTTCGACGGGCGGCGCTGGGACCAGGACGAGTGGTACTTCCTGGCCCGAACGACGCAGACCGTCACTGCCCCGGCGGGGTTCACCGAGCTGGAGCGGCGGAGTATCGCGGGTTCGAGGTGGTGGACTTCCGCCGAACTGCTGGCGGCGCGTGAGACGGTGTACCCGACCAGACTCGGCGAGCTGCTGCGCACGCTGCTCGACGAGGGTCCCCCACGTGATCCGCTGGTCCTGGACCCCGAAATCGTCTAATCGACCGGGGCCGGGAGCGGCTGACGCACAATAGGGGGACGCACGGCTGAAGGGGAACATGCCATGAGCGCCGAGGACCTCGAGAAGTACGAGACCGAGATGGAGCTGAAGCTCTACCGGGAGTACCGCGATGTCGTCGGTCTGTTCAAATATGTGATCGAGACCGAACGGCGCTTCTACCTCACCAACGACTACGAGATGCAGGTGCACTCGGTTCAGGGTGAGGTCTTTTTCGAGGTGTCCATGGCGGACGCCTGGGTCTGGGACATGTACCGCCCCGCCCGATTCGTCAAGCAGGTCCGTGTTCTGACCTTCAAGGACGTCAATATCGAGGAGCTCAACAAGAGCGATCTCGAACTTCCGGGTGGCTGAGTTATCCACAATCGCTGAGTTATCCACCAAGATCCACCCGTTCCGGGCCGACGCGGCAGAGTCGGTGCCGGAGGTGGTGCCGAATGAACGCACGGGGGGCACTCGGGCGGTACGGCGAGGATCTGGCAGCTCGGCTGCTGATCGAGTCGGGTCTGGCCGTACTGGCGCGCAACTGGCGGTGCCGTGCCGGAGAGATCGACATCGTCGCAGGTGACGGCGATGCGCTGGTCATCTGTGAGGTCAAGACCCGCAGGGCGGGGTCCTTCGAGCATCCGATGGCGGCCGTCACACCGGCCAAGGCCGAGCGGTTGCGAAGGCTCGCCGGGATCTGGCTCGACCGGCACGGCGGACCGCCGTCCGGCGGGGTCCGGATCGATCTGGTCGGGGTAGTCCTGCCCCGGCGCGGAGCGCCCGTCGCCGAGCATGTGCGGGGGGTGGCCTGATGGGGTTCGCACGCGCGTGTTCGGTGGCGCTGGTCGGCGTCGAGGGCGTGGTGGTGGAGGTCCAGGCGGACCTGGAGCCGGGGGTGGCGGCGTTCACCCTGGTGGGTCTGCCGGACAAGAGCCTGGTCGAGAGCCGGGACCGGGTCAGGGCCGCGGTGGTCAATTCGGGCGCCGAGTGGCCACAGAAGAAGCTCACCGTGGGTCTCTCGCCGGCCTCGGTGCCCAAGAGTGGCAGCGGTTTCGATCTTGCCGTGGCGTGCGCGGTGCTCGGTGCGGCGGAACGCATCGACCCGGCCGCCATCGCCGATGTGGTGATGATCGGCGAGCTGGGTCTGGACGGCCGGGTCCGTCCCGTGCGCGGGGTGCTCCCCGCCGTGCTCGCCGCCGCGGAAGCGGGGTACCGGCAGGTGGTCGTCCCCGAACAGACCGCCGGTGAAGCGGCTCTCGTGCCGGGGGTCTCGGTCCTCGGGGTACGGAGCCTGCGGCAGCTGATCGCCGTCCTCGGGGACGAGCCGGTCCCCGAGGAACCGATGGCGGCCCAGGGGCGGCCAGACAGCATGCTGGCCGGGCTGATGATGCCCGGAGCGGGGGTGGGCACGGGACTTGCTCCGTTCGCGGCGCAGGGTGGCGACGGGCACCGGCCCGACCTCTCGGACGTGGCGGGACAGCAGAGGCCGCGCAAAGCGCTCGAGGTGGCCGCGGCGGGAGGGCATCACCTGTTGCTCTCGGGCCCGCCGGGCGCCGGAAAGACGATGCTGGCGGAACGACTCTCGGCGATCTTGCCGCCGCTGACCCGTCAGGAATCCCTCGAAGTGACGGCCGTGCACTCGGTGGCGGGCATCCTCCCGCCCGGTGAGCCCCTGGTCGCCAGGGCGCCGTACTGCGCACCGCACCACTCGGCGACGATGCAGTCGCTCGTGGGCGGAGGAAACGGGCTGCCGAGGCCCGGGGCGGTCTCGCTGGCTCATAGAGGGGTGCTTTTTCTGGACGAAGCGCCAGAATTCTCCGGACGGGCACTTGACGCGCTGCGCCAGCCGCTGGAGTCCGGACATGTGGTCGTGGCCCGTGCGGCCGGTGTCGTGCGGCTGCCCGCACGGTTCCTGATGGTGCTGGCCGCCAATCCGTGCCCCTGTGGCCGGCACACGCTCAGCGGGGCGGGCTGCGAATGCCCGCCCTCCATGATCCGTCGCTACCAGGCGAGACTCTCCGGGCCCCTGCTCGACCGCGTCGATCTGAGGGTCGAGGTGGAGCCCGTCAACCGGGCGGACCTCATGGGGCGCGGCGGGCGGGGCGAGACGACGGCCGAGGTCGCCGTCCGGGTGCGGGAGGCGAGGGAGCGGGCGGCCGACCGGCTCGCGGGCACTCCCTGGACCACCAACAGCGAAGTGCCGGGCCACGAGCTGCGGACCCGGCTGATCGCGGCCCCCGGTGCGCTGCTCGCGGCCGAGCGCGACATGGAGCGGGGAGTCCTCACCGCGCGGGGTCTGGACCGGGTCCTGAGAGTGGCGTGGACGGTCGCGGACCTCCGGGGTGCCGACCGGCCCGATGCCTCGGACATCGCGGTCGCCCTGGAACTGCGGACGGGCATCCAGCGAGGGGTGCCGATGGGGGCCGGAGCATCGTGAACCGGGTGGGGGACGGCGGCGGGGACGTGACGCGGGGGCGGAGCGGCGGGCCGGTGGGAGGCGCCCGGGGGTCCGCGGAGCGTGGTGACCGGACCGGTCGGGGTGACCCGGAACGGCTCGCGCGGGTGGCTCTGACGCGGATTCTCGAACCGGGCGACGAGCGTGCGGGGCGGTGGCTGCGGGAAGTGGGGCCGGCCGAACTGGTCCGGCGCCTCACCGTCCCGGACGGCTCTGCGGAGCGGCTGCCCGGGATGACGGCGGTGCGGCTGGGCGGATGCCGCTTACGGGCGGCGGCGGCCGAACCCGAGCGGGATCTGGCGGTGGCGACTGGGGCCGGCGGGCGCTTCGTCTGCCCGGGCGACCCGGAGTGGCCGACCCAGCTCGACGACCTGGGTGACGCCAGGCCGGTCGGCCTGTGGGTGCGGGGGCTGGCGGACCTGCGCCTGTGGGCGCTGCGCTCGGTCGCGGTGGTCGGGGCCCGGGCCTGCACGCCGTACGGGGCGCACATGGCCGGGACTCTCGGTTCGGGACTCGCGGAGCGCGGCTGGGTGGTGGTCTCCGGCGCCGCGTTCGGCGTGGACGGGGCGGCGCATCGCGGGGCCCTGGCCGTGGGAGGCGCGACCATGGCGGTCCTCGCCTGCGGGGTGGACGTCGCCTACCCCCGGGGGCACGCCGAGTTGATCGGACGGATGGCCGAACAGGGCCTGATCATCAGTGAGTTGCCGCCCGGCGACCATCCGACGCGCAGCCGGTTCATCCTCCGTAACCGGGTGATCGCCGCGCTCACCAGAGGGACGGTCGTGGTCGAGGCCGAGTACCGCAGCGGCTCACTGGTCACCGCCCGCAGCGCGCAGCGGCTCGGCCGCTTCACGATGGGGGTTCCGGGGCCGGCGACCAGCGGATTGTCGGCAGGAGTCCACGAACTGCTGCGCGGTGAGGGGGTTCTGGTGACCGATGCCTCCGAAGTGATCGAGCTGGTCGGTGACATCGGCGATCTGGCGCCCGGCAGAAGGGGCCCGGTGCTCCCCAGGGACCTGCTCGACGCGGTGACCGCACGGGTCCTGGAGGCGCTCCCGTACCGGGGCGCCGTCGACGGCCGCGAGGTCGCGCGTACCGCCGGTATCACCGCCGACGAGGCGCTCGGCAGACTGTACGAACTGCACTCACTGGGGTTCGTCGAACGGGAAGGCGACGGATGGCAGTTGACGCCGAGGCCGACTTGCAACGTGGACGCGCGGCGAGGCGGTTCTTGACCTGGAGCATTCGGGTGAAAAGGTGAAGCCGATGACCTCGGCGGCTCTCTCGGTGATGCCTCCGGGGCCGGCGCACGCGGCGACGGTCCCGGATGTCAGTCATGACCGGCGGCGTGGGCGATGGGGCAGAATCTCCCGGTGTCGCTCCTCGGTCCTGCGCGCACCGCAACACGTCGGTCACGCTACGCTCACAAGGATTCCGCCCCAGACAGAAGTTCCCCCACGACTTCACAGCAGAACGGCTCAAGGCACCACATGCCCCAGCACACCTCCGGGTCTGACCGCGCGGCAGTACCACCAGCTGCGCGTGGCACTGTGCGTCCCCCTGCCCCTTCCTCCCTCGACGAGTTGTGGCGTTCCTACAAGTCCACGGGGGACGAGCGGCTGCGGGAGCAGCTGATCCTGCACTACTCGCCCCTGGTGAAATACGTCGCGGGCCGGGTGAGCGTAGGGCTGCCGTCCAACGTGGAGCAGGCCGACTTCGTCTCCTCCGGAGTCTTCGGACTGATCGACGCCATCGAGAAGTTCGACATCGAGCGGGCGATCAAGTTCGAGACGTACGCGATCACGCGGATCCGCGGCGCGATGATCGACGAGCTCAGGGCGCTGGACTGGATCCCCCGCTCGGTGCGGCAGAAGGCGCGGAATGTGGAGCGCGCCTACGCCACGCTGGAGGCGCAGCTGCGGCGTACGCCGTCGGAGGCGGAGGTGGCCGCCGAGATGGGCATCGCCCTGGAGGAACTGCACGCGGTTTTCAGCCAGTTGTCACTGGCCAACGTGGTGGCGCTGGAGGAACTGCTGCACGTCGGGGGTGAGGGCGGCAACCGGCTGAGCCTGATGGACACGCTGGAGGACACAGCCGCCGACAATCCGGTGGAGGTCGCCGAGGACCGTGAGCTCAGACGGTTGCTCGCCCGGGCCATCAACACCCTTCCGGACCGGGAGAAGACCGTTGTCACGCTGTACTACTACGAAGGCCTCACCCTCGCCGAGATCGGCAACGTCCTCGGGGTCACCGAGAGCCGGGTCAGCCAGATCCACACCAAGTCCGTGCTGCAACTCCGGGCGAAGCTGGCCGACGCGGGGCGCTGAACCGGCCTCGGACACCGGCACCACGACGCCCGGCCGGGGCGGCTTCGGCCACCTGACAGGGGCGCGCACCCTCCTTGCGAACACCTGCCGCCGTAGAGTGGATACGTGCCCAGGATTCGAGCGGCCTCCGTGGCCGAGCACCGGACCATGCAGCGCGGCGCCCTCCTGGACGCCGCACGCTCCTTGCTGTCCGAGGGCGGTACGGAGGCGTTGACCTTCCCCGCTCTCGCCGAACGCACAGGGCTCGCCAGGTCCTCCGTCTACGAGTACTTCCGCTCCCGCGCCGCCGTCGTCGAGGAGCTCTGCGCCGTCGACTTCCCCGTCTGGGCGGCCGAGGTCGAGAACGCGATGGAGCGCGCCCAGGCGCCGGGGGACAAGATCGAGGCGTACGTCCGCAGGCAGCTCGACCTCGTCGGGGACAGGCGCCACCGGGCGGTCGTGGCCATCTCCGCGAGCGAACTGGACGCCGGCGCCCGCGAGAAGATCCGGGCCGCGCACGGCGGTCTGATCGCCATGATCGTCGAGGCCCTGAGCGATCTCGGCCATGAGCAGCCGAGACTCGCGGCGATGCTGCTGCAGGGCTCGGTGGACGCCGCGGTGCGCCGCATCGAGCTGGGCGCCGAGGAGCCGGGCGTGGTCGCCGACACCGCCGTCGCGATGATCCTGCGCGGTGTACGGGGCTGAACGCCCACACTGCGGCTGTCACCGCGAGCATTCCCGCCGGGACCGCCGGGACCGCCGGGGCAGGCGCCCCGCCCGCCCCGTAGTCCGCTTCCCGGAACCCGGCCGCAGGGCCGGACTCCGTCCCGTCCGCGGGCTCCGGAGCCGGCTCCGGCACGCCGAACACCGGCAGCAGCCGGGAAGGGCCGCGCCTCAGCAGTGCGGGCGGCAGCAGGGACAGCGGATCCAGATAGGTGTCTCCGCGCCGCAGCCCCCAGTGCAGGCACGCCCCGGGGCAGTGGAAGGGTCCCGGCTCCAGGACCGCCACCGCCTGCCCGGCGACGACGTCCTCGCCCTCAGGGACCAGGGGGCGCACCGGCTCGTACGTAGTGCGCAGCCGCGGTTCCCCGCTGTCGGCCGCCTCGATGGAGAGCACCCCGCGCCCGGCCACCGCCCCGGCGAACGAAACCCGGCCGGAGGTGGCAGCCAGCACGGCCGCGCCCGGTTCCGCGGCCAGATCGACGCCGCGATGACCCGGCCCGTACGGCCCGGCGGGCGGTTCCCACCCCCGTAACACCGCAGGGCGGCCGGACAGCGGCCACGAGCGGTCCGTGTCCGGCGGTGGACCCTCCGAGGCACGCGCGGACGTGCAGGCCGCCAGTACCGCGAGCAGGGCCGCGACCAGGGCGGACAGGAGAGCTGCGAGGCGGCGGGGAAGGGTCGTTCCATGGGTGCGGCGCATGACCGCCACGGTGCCCCGGCCCCCGGATCCGCGGGGATCATGAACCCGATCTGTGGACAACGGACCGGTTGTGGACAGCGCCGTCACCCGGCACCCGACGGGTCCCGTACACTTCCTTTGGCGATCCGGGTGACCGGGTCGACTTCGCACGCCCCGCCACCACCCTCTCTGCGGACGGTGGCCGCGCTCCTCGGTCCCTTGTGGCACGGCGCGTCGGGGCGTCAGGCGCGACAGCAATCCTGCGGTCGCGATAACCGAGTACCTCAAGGAGTACGGCCATGGCCGTCGTCACGATGCGGGAGCTGCTGGAAAGCGGCGTCCACTTCGGTCACCAGACCCGTCGTTGGAACCCGAAGATGAAGCGCTTCATCTTCACGGAGCGCAACGGCATCTACATCATCGACCTGCTCCAGTCGCTGTCGTACATCGACCGCGCCTACGAGTTCGTCAAGGAGACCGTCGCCCACGGCGGTTCCATCATGTTCGTCGGCACCAAGAAGCAGGCGCAGGAAGCGATCGCCGAGCAGGCGACGCGCGTGGGCATGCCCTACGTCAACCAGCGCTGGCTCGGCGGCATGCTGACCAACTTCTCCACCGTCTACAAGCGCCTCCAGCGCCTGAAGGAGCTGGAGCTCATCGACTTCGAGGACGTGGCCGCGTCGGGCCTCACCAAGAAGGAGCTCCTGGTTCTCTCGCGCGAGAAGGCCAAGCTGGAGAAGACCCTTGGTGGTATCCGCGAGATGCAGAAGGTGCCCAGCGCCGTCTGGATCGTCGACACCAAGAAGGAGCACATCGCCGTCGGTGAGGCGCGCAAGCTCCACATCCCGGTCGTCGCGATCCTCGACACCAACTGCGACCCCGACGAGGTCGACTACAAGATCCCGGGCAACGACGACGCGATCCGCTCCGTCACCCTGCTCACCCGCGTGATCGCCGACGCCGTCGCCGAGGGCCTCATCGCCCGTTCCGGTGCCGCCACCGGTGACTCGAAGCCGGGCGAGAAGGCCGCCGGCGAGCCGCTCGCCGAGTGGGAGCGCGACCTGCTCGAGGGCGACAAGAAGGCCGACGCCGAGGTTCAGACCTCCGCCGAGACCGAGAAGGTCGCGGACGCCGAGGCTGCCGAGATCCCCGCCGCCGAGGCTGCTGTCGAGACGCCCGCTGCCGAGGCCGAGGCTCCGGCCGCGGACGCCGAGCAGGCCTGACACCCGTAACGGCTGAAGACGGCGGGGGCCGGTGCTACAAGCACCGCCCCCGCCGTTCACCCGTAGATCTTTCAGACTTCGAGAGAGAACAGACTCATGGCGAACTACACCGCCGCTGACGTCAAGAAGCTCCGTGAGCTCACCGGCGCCGGCATGATGGACTGCAAGAAGGCCCTCGACGAGGCCGACGGCAGCGTCGAAGGGGCCGTCGAGGCCCTCCGTATCAAGGGTCAGAAGGGCGTCGCCAAGCGCGAGGGCCGTTCTGCCGAGAACGGCGCCGTCGTCTCCCTCATCTCCGAGGACAAGACGTCCGGCGTCCTGCTCGAGCTGAAGTGCGAGACCGACTTCGTCGCCAAGGGCGAGAAGTTCCAGGCCGTCGCCAACGCTCTCGCCGCGCACGTCGCCGCGACCTCCCCGGCCGACATCGAGACGCTTCTCGCGTCCGAGATCGAGGCCGGCAAGACTGTCCAGGCGTACGTGGACGAGGCCAACGCCAACCTTGGCGAGAAGATCGTCCTGGACCGCTTCGCGCAGTTCACCGGCGGTTACGTGGCTGCGTACATGCACCGCACCATGCCCGACCTCCCGCCGCAGGTCGGCGTGCTCGTCGAGCTGGACAAGGAGAACGCCGAGGTCGCCAAGGACGTCGCGCAGCACATCACTGCCTTCGCCCCGAAGTACCTCAACCGCGACGAGGTCCCGGCCGAGACGGTCGAGAACGAGCGTCGTGTCGCCGAGGCCACCTCTCGCGAGGAGGGCAAGCCCGAGGCCGCCCTTCCGAAGATCGTCGAGGGTCGGGTCAACGGCTTCTTCAAGGACGTCGTCGTCCTGGAGCAGGCGTTCGCCAAGGACCCGAAGAAGTCCGTTCAGAAGGTCCTGGACGAGGCCGGTGTCAGCCTGAAGCGCTTCGCGCGCATCAAGGTCGGCATCTGAGTCCGTCCGCGAACAACGGTGGACCCCGATAGGGTCTAGTGCAGTCGACGGCCGCACTCATGCCGGACGACCGCAGATCTGACGAGGAGGCCATTGCCGCTGAGGGACACCAGACCCACCGGCAATGGCCTTCTTCGTATGTGCACGAGGAGAATTTCCATGGACAAGGGCGCGGACGCCACACAGGCTGACCACAAGCGCGACGAAGGCACGATTTCCGGACGCTTCATGCTGAAGCTCTCCGGTGAGGCGTTCGCCGGTGGCGGGGGCCTCGGTGTCGACCCCGATGTCGTGCACACCATCGCCCGCGAGATCGCCGCGGTCGTACGGGACGGCGCGGAGATCGCGGTAGTGATCGGCGGCGGGAACTTCTTCCGTGGTGCCGAACTCCAGCAGCGCGGCATGGACCGGGCCCGGTCCGACTACATGGGCATGCTCGGCACCGTAATGAACTGCCTCGCGCTCCAGGACTTCCTGGAGAAGGAAGGCATCGACTCGCGCGTTCAGACCGCCATCACCATGGGCCAGGTCGCCGAGCCGTACATCCCGCTGCGCGCCGTGCGGCACCTGGAGAAGGGGCGCGTCGTCATCTTCGGCGCCGGCATGGGTATGCCGTACTTCTCCACCGACACCACCGCCGCCCAGCGCGCTCTGGAGATCGACGCCAAGGCATTGCTGATGGGCAAGAACGGGGTGGACGGGGTCTACGACTCCGACCCGAAGACCAACCCCGGCGCGGTGAAGTTCGACGCCCTGGAGTACAGCGAGGTGCTCGCCCGCGATCTCAAGGTCGCCGACGCCACCGCCATCACGCTCTGCCGGGACAACCAGCTGCCGATCCTCGTCTTCGAGCTGACCGCCGAGGGCAATATCGCCCGCGCCGTCAAGGGTGAGAAGATCGGCACGCTCGTGAGCGACGAGGGCACCAGGGCCTGACGGCCCCCAAGGATGGACAACGGCCTGCCGGTCGGACACCGTGCAGGTGAGGACGCGACGCAGGATCCGCAGGGCCCGACGATGCCGGGTCCACTCAAGACACGCAGGAGCACGTGGTGATCGAAGAAATCCTCCTCGAGGCCGAGGAGAAGATGGAGAAGGCCGTTGTCGTCGCGAAAGAGGACTTCGCCGCGATCCGCACCGGCCGCGCGCACCCGGCGATGTTCAACAAGATCGTCGCCGACTACTACGGCGCGCTGACCCCGATCAACCAGCTGGCCTCGTTCTCGGTTCCCGAACCGCGGATGGCCGTGGTGACTCCGTTCGACAAGACCGCCTTGCGCAACATCGAGCAGGCGATCCGTGACTCCGACCTCGGCGTCAACCCGAGCAACGACGGCAACATCATCCGTGTGACGTTCCCCGAGCTCACGCAGGACCGCCGCAAGGAGTACATCAAGGTCGCCAAGACCAAGGCCGAGGACTCCAAGATCTCGATCCGCTCCATCCGCCGCAAGGCCAAGGAGACGCTCGACAAGCTCGTCAAGGACAAGGAGTCCGGCGAGGACGAGGTGCGCCGCGCGGAGAAGGAGCTCGACGACACCACCGCGAAGTACGTCGCCCAGGTGGACGAGCTGCTCAAGCACAAGGAAGCCGAGCTGCTCGAAGTCTGATGAACGACTCTTCCTGGGGTGCCCCGCAGGGAGCGGGTTACTGGGGCGCGCCCCAGATGGGAGCCGCTCCGGCGGGTCCTGCATACGATGTGCACGACGCCCAGCAGACTCGGCCCATGCCCATCGTGCCGGACGTTCCCGACGCAGGTAGAGACGCTGACAACCGCGACGACCGGGACCGGGAGGCCGCGCGCGTCAGCGGCCCCCTGTTCCGTGACGAGAAGCCGCAGGAGCCCATGTCCACCCCGCCGCAGCCCCCGCCGAAGAAGCGCGCGGGGCGTGATCTCCGCGCCGCCATAGGGGTGGGCGTGGGGCTCGGTGCCGTCATCGTCGCCTCGCTCTTCGTCGTGAAGGCCGTGTTCATCGGCGTGATCGTGGCCGCCGTCGTGGTGGGCCTGTGGGAGCTCACCTCCCGCCTGGAGGAGCGCAAGGGCATCAAGGCGCCCCTCGTGCCGCTCGCGGTCGGTGGGGCGGCCATGGTCGTCGCCGGCTACGTGCGCGGGGCGGAGGGTGCCTGGGTCGCCATGGCGCTCACCGCGCTCGCCGTGCTGGTCTGGCGGATGACGGAACCGCCCGAGGGCTACCTCAAGGACGTCACGGCCGGGGTGTTCGCCGCCTTCTACGTGCCGTTCCTGGCCACTTTCGTTGCCATGCTGCTCACCGCGGACGACGGCGCGGAGCGGGTTCTGACCTTCCTGCTGCTGACCGTGGTCAGCGACACGGGGGCGTACGCGGTCGGCTGGCGCTTCGGCAAGCACAAGCTCGCACCGCGCATCAGCCCCGGCAAGACCCGCGAGGGCCTGCTGGGTGCCGTGAGCTTCGCCATGGTCGCCGGTGCGCTGTGCATGGAGTTCCTGGTCGACGACGGTTCCTGGTGGCAGGGCCTGCTGCTGGGCTTCGCGGTCGCGGTCAGCGCCACCCTCGGTGACCTGGGCGAGTCCATGATCAAGCGCGATCTGGGGATCAAGGACATGGGCACGCTGCTGCCCGGTCACGGCGGGATCATGGACCGGCTCGATTCGCTGCTGCCGACCGCGCCGGTGGTCTGGCTGCTGCTGGTGCTTTTCGTCGGATCGGGCTGACATACGGCGTTGCTACCCCGTCTGACCTGCAATGTTGTGAGTGAGGGTCCGTTGTCCACAGGACGGCGGGCCCTCACTCGTCTGTCCCGGGATGTCCACCGGCTTGCCGGTCACGGTGTCCAGACCGATTCCCACAGAGTCTGACGTCCAGTCCATGCGGGCGGTCTTGTCCGTGCAGAGGGTGGTTCTTCATTCGGCGCGGCCTAGCGAACAGTGGCGAATCCCCGTACTCGGGCCGATCGCGGAATCTGCGCGGTACGTTTCCCAAGTCCGGCTTCTCCTTGCCCAAGATCCTCTGCTCGTGTCGAGCAGTGGTCCCGATTGGATCGGGAAGGACGCGAGGAGGGTGCTGGACGATGGTTCGACCGAATAGGTATAGGAAGCGCCAGCAACGAACCCAGAGACGTGACTGGGTGCAACTGTCGGTGGGCCTGCTTACGGCGGTCACTGCCATCGCGGGTTGTGTACAACAGTTCGCGCACTAGCGATGAGTGCCGCACTGAGATGTTCGGACGATTGGTCGGGTGAAGTGAGCCCGGCCGCCTGTTAGTCGGCCGGGCTCACACCGTGTCCCGCACATGAGGGCCTGGCTTCGGCTGACTCCGGAGCCAGGCCCTTCGTGGTCCTGCGGGAGTCCAAGTCCGTCAACACTCGCGAGGAGTCACGGACAGCCCTTGTGTGAACCGCGGTGGACACATAGCACAAGTCGCGGTCCCGCTCGTTCGTTGCGTTCTTGACTCTACAACCGTCGTCTTGGCTGGAGATCTCCCAAGCGCGTTTTCACAGGTCACTGGGGTAGCGCGTGATCATGCCCAAAGATGGCGCGGCATGGCGCGGATGGGGCGAATATTTTCAGGGTTCGCGTTAGTGCAGGTCACGGGCTTGGGTAGTGGCGCGAAAGTAAGAGAAAATGCAGCGATGGGTGGCGAAGGGCTGGCGAATTTCGCTCCGATCAAGACACCTGCGAGCCCCGATCCCGAGCACGCCTATGACCTTGCGGTGTGAGAGGGAGGCTCGGGTGGAAGCACTAGACCGCGCCGTACTCGTGCCGGTGTCCGCCCTGCCACTCCACCCAATGTGGATCGTCCAGCACGTCACCGGCGTCCGGCAGCCCCGCGCGGCGCAGGAACTCGATCACGTCGTTGTCGCTGCGGGCGAGGCCCGCGTTCTGGGCGCGGATCGTCACCCGGCGGCCACCCGCTCCTGCTGCGCTGTGGATGACGATCGGTGCTTCGCTCATGCCCTCATGTCCTCAGGCTCCGGCTGTTCGCGGTTCACAGCACTCCAAGGTCTCTGTCCGGCCGGCAGAACGGGCAAGCCGTGATGCCGTCTGCCGTGAGTGCGCGCAGGGCCTGCTCGCGGGTCATCGGCTGCGTCCTCCTTCCGCTCATGCCGCAGTCGCCCACGTGGACGGCGTCGGCGTGAGTCCCCGTACCCGTGCGCAGCATGGACAGCTTCCATGCGGGCGCCGGGGGTGGCAGGACGTGTCGGGTGCGGGCGGCTGCGGCCTCGCGTGCCTCCAGCTCGGCGATCGTCCGATCGGTTCGGCCGAGCTGGTACGCCTGCCACTCGCGCACGATGCGCAGGCGATCCAGGCGACTAAGGTTTTCGGACACATATTCGATTCTAGGTCTTGGTGAGACGATCTGCGCACCGCTCGTCTTTGGTGCGATCGGTCACCCTCGCGCCTGGCGCCGGGCCGTCTGTGGGCCGTCACAGGGCCGCCGATGGCCGGGCCTGATCCCCTCCGAGCCGGCGATGACCTCTAGTACCACGGCGTGTCTGCGACACTGGATGAACCATGCCTAAGCCCGGAGAACTCACTTTTGTCGCGCCCCGCGGAGCCAAGAAGCCGCCGCGGCATCTCGCCGACCTCACGCCCGACGAGCGCAAGGAAGCAGTCGCCGCGATCGGCGAGAAGCCGTTCCGCGCCAAGCAGCTGTCGCAGCACTACTTCGCGCGGTACGCGCACGACCCGTCGGAGTGGACCAACATTCCGGCCGGCTCGCGCGACGGTCTCGCCGAGGCGCTGTTCCCCGACCTGATGTCCGTGGTGCGCCACATCAGCTGTGACGACGACACCACCCGTAAGACCCTGTGGAAGCTGCATGACGGGACGCTCGTTGAGTCCGTCCTCATGCGCTACCCGGAGCGGGTGACGATGTGCATCTCCTCGCAGGCGGGCTGCGGGATGAACTGCCCGTTCTGCGCCACGGGGCAGGCCGGGCTCGACCGCAACCTGTCGACCGCCGAGATCGTGCACCAGATCGTGGACGGCATGCGGGCGCTGCGCGACGGCGAGGTTCCGGGTGGGCCCGCGCGGCTCTCCAACATCGTCTTCATGGGCATGGGTGAGCCCCTGGCCAACTACAAGCGTGTCGTCGGCGCGATCCGCCGGCTGACCGACCCCGAGCCCGACGGGCTGGGACTCTCGCAGCGCGGGATCACCGTCTCCACCGTGGGCCTGGTGCCCGCGATGCTGCGGTTCGCCGACGAGGGCTTCAAGTGCCGTCTCGCCGTCTCGCTGCACGCCCCGGACGACGAGCTGCGCGACACGCTCGTCCCCGTGAACACGCGCTGGAAGGTGCGGGAGGTGCTGGACGCCGCGTGGGAGTACGCGGAGAAGTCCGGCCGCCGCATCTCCATCGAGTACGCACTGATCCGTGACATCAACGACCAGGCGTGGCGGGGCGACCGGCTCGGCAGGCTGCTCAAGGGCAAGCGTGTGCACGTCAACCTGATTCCGCTGAACCCGACGCCCGGTTCCAAGTGGACCGCCTCGCGGCCCGAGGACGAGAAGGCGTTCGTCGAGGCCATCGCGGCCCACGGCGTGCCGGTCACGGTCCGGGACACGCGCGGTCAGGAGATCGACGGGGCCTGCGGACAGCTGGCGGCCTCCGAGCGCTGAGGCGGAAGGGGCCCGGTGTAGCCTGGGCGCCATCCAACTTCATATTCCGACAGGGGAGCGCCACAGCGCTGAGAGTGCGGCACCAAGGACAGGTTGGCCGCAGACCCTCTGAACCTCGCCCGGGTCATTCCGGGTAGGAAGTTCGGACCTTACTCAAGCTGTTGCGCCCTGCCCGCTCCCTGGTGATCACCGGGGGGCGGGCAGGGCCGCGTCTCTTCCTGGTCACTTCCAGGAGGAATCACATGAGCACCACCAAGAAGATCACGGTGACCGCGGTCGCCGCCGCGCTCGGTGTCACGGCTCTCGCGGGCTGCGGAAGCTCCGACGAGACGGACTCGGGGGCCAAGGGCTCCGGATCCAAGACCGTGACGCTCGTCAGCCACGACTCCTTCAACGCGTCGAAGGACGTGCTGAAGGCGTTCACCGAGGAGACGGGCTACACCGTCAAGGTCCTCAAGAGCGGGGACGCCGGTGCCGCGCTCAACCAGGAGATCCTGACCAAGGGTTCCCCGCGCGGCGACGTGTTCTTCGGCGTCGACAACACGCTGCTCTCCCGCGCCCTCGACAACGGTCTGTTCACGCCGTACGAGGCGAAGGGCCTGGACCGGGTCGCGGCCGACGCGCAGCTGGACGCCGACAAGCACCGGGTCACGCCCGTCGACACCGGTGACATCTGCGTCAACTACGACAAGAAGTACTTCGCGGACAAGAAGCTCGACCCTCCGCAGTCCTTCGACGACCTGCTGAAGCCCGCGTACAAGGACCTTCTCGTCACCGAGAACGCCGCTACGTCCTCGCCCGGTCTCGGCTTCCTCCTCGGCACCGTCGCCGCCTACGGCGAGGACGGCTACGAGAACTACTGGAAGAAGCTGAAGGACAACGGCGTCAAGGTCGTCGACGGCTGGGAGCAGGCGTACAACGACGAGTTCTCCGGCTCCGCCGGCGGCAGGAAGGCCAAGGCCGACCGGCCCCTGGTGGTCTCCTACGCCTCCAGCCCGCCCGTCGAGGTGCTCTACGCCGAGCCGCAGCCGACCGAGGCTCCGACCGGTGTCGCCACCGGGACCTGCTTCCGCCAGATCGAGTTCGCCGGCTTGCTGGACGGCGCGAAGAACGAGGCGGGCGGCAAGGCCCTGCTGGACTTCCTGATCAGCCGGACGTTCCAGGAGGACATGCCGCTGAACATGTTCGTGAACCCGGTCGTCAGCGACGCCAAGCTGCCCGAGCTCTTCACGGAGTTCGGCGCGACGGTCGACAAGCCGGCGACCGTGGCCCCGGACCGGATCGCCGAGAACCGTGAGCAGTGGGTCCGGTCGTGGTCCTCGCTCGTGGTGAAGTAGTCGGCCGTTTCGTGCGCAAGGCGGCGATACGCGGGAACGCGGTGCGGTTCGGCCTGATGGCCGTGCCCGTCGCGTTCTTCGCGCTGTTCTTCGCCTACCCCGTCGTCGCGATCGTCGGCCGGGGGCTGAAGGACGGGGGCCGGTGGCAGTTCGGCCGGATCGGCGAGGTGCTGAGCCGGCCGGAGATCGTCGACGTCCTCTGGTTCACCACCTGGCAGGCCCTCGCCTCCACCGCCCTCACCCTGGTTCTCGCGCTGCCGGCCGCATACGTGTTCGCCCGCTTCGCCTTCCCCGGCAAGCAACTGCTGCGCGCCGTCGTCACGGTGCCGTTCGTCCTGCCGACGGTCGTCGTCGGGACGGCGTTCCTCGCGTTGCTGGGCCGTGGCGGCTTCCTCGACGAGCTGTGGGGCGTGCGGCTCGACACCACCGTGTGGGCGATCCTGCTCGCCCATGTCTTCTTCAACTACGCCGTGGTCGTACGGACCGTGGGCGGCCTCTGGTCGCAGCTCGACCCGCGGCAGGAGGAGGCCGCCCGGGTGCTCGGTGCCGGACGGTTCGCCGCCTGGCGGCGGGTGACCCTGCCCGCGCTGGCGCCCGCCGTGGCCGCAGCCGCGCTGATGGTCTTCCTCTTCACGTTCACCTCGTTCGGCGTCGTGCAGATCCTCGGGGGCCCGGCCTACTCCACGCTCGAAGTGGAGATCTACCGGCAGACCGCCCAGCTCCTCGATCTGCCGACGGCCGCGGTGCTGACGCTCGTGCAGTTCGCCGCGGTCGGCGGAATCCTGGCCGTGCACGCCCGGACCGTACGGCGACGGGAGACCGCGCTGAAGCTGGTCGATCCGGAACAGACCGCCCGCAGGCCGCGCGGCGCCGGGCAGTGGGCGCTGCTCGGCGGAGTGCTGCTGACCGTGCTGCTGCTGATCCTGCTGCCGCTCGGCGTGCTGGTGGAGCGTTCCCTGGACGGGCCGGGCGGCTACGGCTTCGCGTTCTACCGCGCGCTCCAGTCCGCCGACGCCAGCGGGTCCACGTTCCTCGTACCGCCGCTCGAAGCGGTCTGGAACTCGCTCCGGTACGCGCTCGTCGCGACCCTCATCGCGCTCTTCGTCGGCGGCCTGGCCGCGGCGGCTCTCACCCGCCGGGCGGGGCGGCTCGTCCGGGGCTTCGACGCGCTGCTGATGCTGCCGCTCGGAGTCTCCGCGGTCACGGTCGGCTTCGGCTTCCTGATCACGCTCGACGAGCCGCCGTTCGATCTGCGGACGTCCTGGATCCTCGTGCCGCTCGCGCAGGCCCTGGTGGGCGTTCCCTTCGTCGTACGGACCATGCTGCCGGTCCTGCGCGCGGTGGACGGGCGGCTGCGGGAGGCCGCGGCGGTGCTCGGGGCCTCACCGCTGCGAGCCTGGCGCGAGGTCGATCTGCCGCTCGTGCGCAGGGCGCTGCTGGTCGCGGCAGGCTTCGCCTTCGCCGTATCGCTCGGTGAGTTCGGGGCGACCGTGTTCATCGCGCGTCCCGACAATCCGACGCTGCCGGTCGCGGTGGCCCGGCTGCTCGGGCGGTCCGGGGAGCTCAACTACGGTCAGGCGATGGCGCTCAGCACCATTCTGATGCTCGTCTGCGCGGTGTCGCTGCTTCTGCTGGAACGTATCCGCACCGACCGATCCGGGGAGTTCTGACCATGCTGACACTGGAATCGGCCACGGTCCGCTTCGGGCGGCGGACGGCGCTCGACGCGGTGGACCTGGAGGTCGCCGACCACGAGATCGTCTGTGTGCTGGGGCCGAGCGGCAGCGGGAAGTCGACGCTGCTGCGGGTGGTCGCCGGGCTCCAGCCCCTGGACGGCGGCCGGGTGCTGCTGGACGGCGCCGACCAGGCGGGTGTGCCGGTGCACCGGCGGGGCCTCGGCCTGATGTTCCAGGACCACCAGCTGTTCCCGCACCGCGATGTCGGCGCCAACGTCGCCTTCGGGCTGCGGATGCACGGCGCCGCGCGCGCGGAGCGGGAACGGAAGGTCGAGGGACTGCTCGGTCTGGTGGGGCTGCCGGGCGCCGGCCGGCGGGCCGTCGCCGCGCTGTCGGGCGGCGAGCAGCAGCGCGTCGCGCTGGCCCGGGCGCTCGCCCCCAGCCCGAAGCTGCTGATGCTGGACGAACCCCTGGGACAGCTGGACCGGAGCCTGCGCGAACGCCTGGTCGTCGAACTCCGTACGCTGTTCGGCCGCCTGGGTACGACGGTGCTGGCCGTCACCCACGACCAGGGCGAGGCGTTCGCGCTCGCCGACCGGGTGGTGGTGATGCGGGACGGGCGGATCGCCCAGGCGGGGACCCCGATGGAGGTCTGGCAGCGGCCGGCCTCCGCGTTCGTGGCCCGGTTCCTCGGCTTCGACAACGTGGTGGACGCCGAGGTGACGGGCGCCGTCGCGGACACCGCCTGGGGCAAGGTGGCCGTGCCGGAGGGGGAGTGGCAGGGCGCCTGCGAGCTGCTGGTCCGGCCGGCCGGGGTGCGGATCGGCGCCCCGGACGCCGGGCTGCGCTGCACGGTGGGGGTGCGTACGTTCCGGGGGCACCACGTCTCCGTACTGCTGCACCCGGACAGCGGACCCGCGCTGGAGGCGGAGTGCGCGCTGCGCGACACGCCGGAGGAGGGCTCCGCGGTCGGCGTGACCTTCGATGTGGCGGAGACGGTGGTCCTGGCGCCGGACGGCAGGGGCGGTGTCCGGGGCGCGACCGGGGAGTGACCGGCTGGCGGCACCCTCCGGAGCCTGGTCCCCTGGAACCGGCAGCACAGCCCGGCCGAAGGCCACCACGGGCTCCGGGCCGCTGGGGAAAGGACAGGGACCATGAACGGGTCAGTACGCGAGGGCATCGACATCACCCGTGTCTTCGACGCCCCACGGGAGCGGGTGTTCGAGGCGTGGACGACGCCGGAACCCTTCGCCGCCTGGTACGGCGGTGACGCCGACGTACCGCTCGACCGGGTGTCGATGGATGTCAGGCCGGGCGGGAAGTGGAGTCTGGTCATCGTCGTACCCGGTACGGAGATGCCGTTCCACGGCGTCTACCGAGAGGTCGTCGAACCGGAGAGGCTGGCCTTCACGCTGAAGGACGCCACCGCGCCCGAGGAGGCGGAGGGCGAGATCGTCACCGCCACGTTCACCGGGCGGGGGCGCACCACCGAGATGGTGTTCCGCCAGCGCGGCGGCAACCTCACCCCCGAGCAGTACGCGGCGGCCGAGGACGGCTGGGAGGCGTTCTTCGACACCCTCTCCACGGTCCTCGCCGCGTCCTGAGGACGGGTCCCGAGGACGGGGCCTGACGACAGGCACCCGAACGGGGCGGCCCGCCACGACGCGGAGCGTCAGGCGGTCAGCGGCAGCGCCGCCAGTTCCGCCACCACCCAGGTCAGCGGTGCGAACACGAGCAGCAGCGCACCCGTCCGGAGCGCGGTGGCGCTGCGCAGCGCGGAGGCCGGGGCGCCCATTCTGAGGAGCGCGTCCGCCGTGTCGGCGCGGGCCTGCTTCGCCTCCAGCGCGGAGGTCAGCAGCGTCGCGGTCGTGCAGCCCAGGACGAGCGCGGCTCCGAGGGCGGTGAGGGGGCCGAAGGGGCGGGGCCCCGTCCCGTACAGCGCGACGGCCGCGATCACCGCGGACAGGACCGCGCAGACGACTCCGATCGGGCGGCCGATCCGGTTCGCCTCGTTCATCAGGACCCGGCCGGCCAGCAGGCGCACGGCTCCCGGGCGTACCGCCTGGAGCAGCTGCCCGCAGAGGTAGGTGAGGCCGGGCCCGGCCATGGCCAGGCCGATCGCCGTCAGGGTCCAGCCCGCCAGGACGCCGGCGGGGGCGGCGTCCAGCCTGCCCGGCAGCGGGAACGGGTTTCCCGCCGCTCCCCGGCTCACGTACGCCTCGACCGCGAGACCCGCCGCGGTCAGGGCGACGCCCCACGGCAGACCGGACGGAGCCCGTGACGTACCGGCCTCGTCGGTGACCTCCGCGGTGTCGGAGGAGGGCGCCGAGGGCCGGGAGCGCAGAGCCAGCGCACTCGCGAGCGCCGAGGCCACCGGCACGAGGGCGAGCAGCACGAGGGCGGCTGCCAGGGGCAACGGGGCTTCGGCGCCCAGCAGTTCGGCCGCACCGCCGTCGAAGGGCAGCCCGGTCAGGTCGCCGCGCAGGTGGAGGAAGAAGAGCAGGGCCACCATCGAGCCGAGCGTGGTGGAGACCGCGGTGGAGACGGCGGCGAGCACGGAGAGTCTGACCGGCCCGAGCCCGATGGCGGAGAGTCCCGGGCGGGGGCGGGTGCCCGGGTCCGTCCGGGCCACCGCGACGGCGAACTGCACGGTGGCCGCCAGCGGCACGAGGCACCAGAGCAGCCGCAGCACCGATCCGGTGGCCTGCGCCGGGTGCCCGGAGGCGTACCCCAGGGTGCACAGCAGCAGGAAGCCGACTCCGGCCGACGCGGCGGCGACGAGCAGCCGCCGGACCAGGACCAGAGGATGCGTACCGCGGGTCAGACGGAGAGCGAGCACGCCGAGCGGCCCTCCGCATCGGGTACGGCGGGCAGGGAGACGGTGCTGACGCGGCGGCCGTCCAGCAGGGCGACCGCGCGGTCGGCGAGGGCGGCGACCTCCACGTCGTGGGTGGCGATGACGACCGTGATGCCGTGCGAGCGGGCCGCGGTCGTCAGGGTGCGCAGGAGCTGCGTGCGTTCGGCGCGGTGGAGCGTCGCGGTCGGCTCGTCGGCGAAGATCACGGACGGCGAGGCGGTCAGCGCGCGGGCGACGGAGACCCGCTGGCGCTGGGCCTGGAGCAGCGCGTGCGGTCGCTTCTTGGCGAAGGCGGCGATGTCGAGGCGCTCCAGCCACTCCAGCGCGGCCTTCTTCGCGGCCCGGTGCGAGGTGCCCCGCAGGAGCAGCGGAAGGGCCGCGTTCTCCCAGGTGGTCAGCTCCGGTACGAGCTGGGGCTCGGGGGCGATCCAGCCGAACCGCTCACGGCGCAGCTGTTCGCGCAGGCGGGGGCCCATGGTGTGGATGGGGACGCTGTTGAACCAGACCTCGCCCTGCTGGGGCACCAGCTGTCCGGACAGACAGTGCAGCAGCGTGGTCTTCCCACTGCCGCGCGGCCCGGTCACGGCAAGGATCTCGCCGTCCCGGATGCCGACGGAGACACCACCGAGCCCGGGTGAGCCGTTGTGGGAATGATGCAGGGAACGCGCCCAGATCACGTCGTTGTCCGGCGGGGCCACCATGGCGTACACCTCGGTTCAGATCAGATTTCCCGTCCCCCGTACGGGGGAACGAAGACGCGGCCGATCGGTCACTCGGCACGGTAGGCAGCCCGGCCCTGGTGTGCGCACAGCACGCGGCCCGGATGCGCTCCTTCTCACTCGAAAGGCGTATCCGGGCCGCGTGGACCGTATGAAATGACCGCTGGAACGTCGTCAGCCGGCGGTCACCCGCGGGGTCAGAGCTTCGTCCACGCCTCCGTGAGGACGGACCGCAGGATGCCCTCGATCTCGTCGAAGGTCGACTGGTCGGAGATCAGCGGCGGCGCGAGCTGGACGACCGGGTCGCCACGGTCGTCGGCCCGGCAGTACAGGCCGTTGTCGTACAGCGCCTTGGAGAGGAAGCCGTACAGGACGCGCTCGGTCTCCTCGTCGGTGAAGGTCTCCTTGGTGACCTTGTCCTTCACCAGCTCGATGCCGTAGAAGAAGCCGTTGCCGCGGACGTCGCCGACGATCGGCAGGTCGTGCAGCTTCTGCAGCGTCGTGAGGAAGGCGTTCTCGTTGTCGAGAACGTGCTGGTTGAGGCCCTCGCGCTCGAAGATGTCGAGGTTGGCGAGGCCGACGGCCGCGGAGACCGGGTGGCCACCGAAGGTGTAGCCGTGCAGGAAGGTGTTGTCACCCTCGTAGAACGGCTCGGCGATGCGGTCCGAGACGATGCAGGCGCCGATCGGGGAGTAGCCCGACGTCATGCCCTTGGCGCAGGTGATCATGTCCGGCACGTAGCCGAACTTGTCGCAGGCGAACATCGTGCCGAGGCGGCCGAAGGCGCAGATGACCTCGTCGGAGACGAGCAGCACGTCGTACTTGTCGCAGATCTCGCGGACGCGCTGGAAGTATCCGGGCGGCGGCGGGAAACAGCCACCGGCGTTCTGCACCGGCTCCAGGAAGACCGCGGCGACGGTGTCGGGGCCCTCGAAGAGGATCTCCTGCTCGATCTGGTCGGCGGCCCAGCGGCCGAAGGCCACCGGGTCGTCGCCGTGGATCGAGGCGCGGTAGATGTTGGTGTTCGGCACCTTGTGGGCGCCGGGGACCAGCGGCTCGAAGGGGGCCTTCAGGGCCGGCAGGCCGGTGATCGACAGGGCTCCCTGCGGGGTGCCGTGGTACGCGACGGCACGCGAGATGACCTTGTACTTGGTGGGCTTGCCCTTGAGCTTGAAGTACTGCTTGGCCAGCTTCCAGGCGGTCTCGACGGCCTCGCCGCCACCCGTGGTGAAGAAGACCTTGTTCAGGTCGCCCGGGGCGTAGTCCGCGAGACGCTCGGCCAGCTCGACGGCCTTGGGGTGGGCGTAGGACCACACCGGGAAGAAGGCGAGCTCCTGGCCCTGCTTGTACGCCGCTTCGGCAAGCTCATGACGGCCGTGGCCGGCGTTGACCACGAACAGGCCGGACAGGCCGTCGAGGTAGCGCTTGCCCTGGTCGTCGTAGATGTAGGTGCCCTCGCCACGCACGATGGTGGGAACGGGCGCGTTCTCGTAGTCCGACATGCGGGTGAAGTGCATCCACAGGTGGTCGTACGCGGTTCGGCTGAGGTCCTTGCTCACGGCTATCGGGTTCCCCACATATAGGTCTGCTTCTTGAGCTTGAGGTAGACGAAGCTCTCGGTGGAGCGCACGCCGGGTATGGCCCGGATGCGTTTGTTGATCGTCTCCAGCAGGTGGTCGTCGTCCTCGCAGACGATCTCCACCATCAGGTCGAAGGAGCCCGCGGTCATGACCACGTACTCGCACTCGGCCATGGCCGCCAGGGCTTCCGAGACGGGGTCGAGGTCTCCCTCGACATTGATGCCGACCATCGCCTGACGGCGGAGGCCCACGGTGAGCGGGTCCGTGACGGCGACGATCTGCATCACGCCCTGATCGAGCAGCTTCTGGACGCGCTGGCGTACAGCCGCTTCGGACAGGCCGACGGCCTTGCCGATCGCGGCGTACGGACGGCGTCCGTCCTCCTGGAGCTGCTCGATGATTGCGAGAGAGACGGCATCGACCGTCGGGGACGATCCGTTCCCGGTCCTGGAGTCTGCGCTGCGACTGGCCACAGGGCCACTCTGCACCGAGACTCGTCTGTCTGGCAACCCCGGATCGATGAAATTCGTTGTTTGCGGACCTGGATCTCACTGAATCCGAAGTTGACGGACTACGGGTATGTCGAAAGCGTCACCGAAGCGATTAGGGTGGAATCTCATCCATCGGACAGCCGACAGGAGGGGTGGTTGTGACCACCGAGGTGCGCCGTCTGCGCAACTACATCAACGGAGAGTTCCGGGACGCCGCGGACGGGCGGACCATCGACGTGGTCAACCCGGTGACGGAAGAGGTCTACGCGACCTCCCCGCTCTCCGGCCAGGCCGACGTCGATGCCGCCATGGAAGCGGCGGCAGCCGCCTTCCCCGCCTGGCGTGACGTCACGCCGGCCGAGCGCCAGAAGGCTCTGCTCAAGATCGCGGACGCCTTCGAGGAGCGGGCCGAGGACCTCATCGCGGCCGAGTCGGAGAACACCGGCAAGCCGCTGGAGCTCACCCGTACCGAAGAAGTCCCGCCGATGGTGGACCAGATCCGCTTCTTCGCGGGTGCCGCCCGGCTGCTCGAAGGCCGCTCGGCGGGCGAGTACATGGAGGGCCTGACCTCCATCGTCCGACGCGAGCCGGTGGGCGTGTGCGCCCAGGTCGCGCCGTGGAACTACCCGATGATGATGGCCGTCTGGAAGTTCGCCCCGGCGCTCGCCGCGGGCAACACCGTCGTCATCAAGCCGTCCGACACCACTCCGGCGTCGACCGTGCTGATCGCGGAGATCATCGGCCAGATCCTTCCCAAGGGCGTCTTCAACGTCATCTGCGGCGACCGTGACACCGGCCGCGCGATGGTCGAGCACCCGACCCCGGCCATGGCCTCGATCACCGGTTCGGTACGGGCCGGCATGCAGGTCGCCGAGTCCGCGGCCAAGGACGTCAAGCGCGTCCACCTGGAGCTCGGCGGCAAGGCGCCCGCCGTGGTCTTCGAGGACAGCGACATCGCCAAGGCCGTCGAGGGCATCTCCGTCGCGGGCTTCTTCAACGCCGGCCAGGACTGTACGGCCGCGACCCGCGTGCTGGTCCACGAGTCGATCCACGACGAGTTCGTCACCGCGCTCGCCAAGGCCGCCGCCGACACGAAGACCGGCCTGCCGGACGACGAGGACGTGCTCTACGGCCCGCTCAACAACGCCAACCAGCTGAAGCAGGTCAGCGGCTTCATCGAGCGCCTCCCCGCCCACGCCAAGGTCGAGGCGGGCGGTCAGCGGGTCGGTGACAAGGGCTACTTCTACGCCCCGACCGTCGTCTCCGGCCTCAAGCAGGACGACGAGATCATCCAGAACGAGGTCTTCGGGCCGGTCATCACCGTCCAGTCGTTCACGGACGAGGCCCAGGCGCTGGAGTACGCGAACGGCGTCGAGTACGCGCTCGCCTCCTCGGTGTGGACCAAGGACCACTCCCGCGCCATGCGCATGTCCAAGAACCTCGACTTCGGCTGTGTGTGGATCAACACCCACATCCCGCTCGTCGCCGAGATGCCGCACGGCGGGTTCAAGAAGTCCGGCTACGGCAAGGACCTCTCCGCGTACGGCTTCGAGGACTACACCCGCATCAAGCACGTCATGACGTCGCTCGACGACTGACCGGCGTACCGCACAGCGGTGGTGACGGCCCCGGGCACACGCCCGGGGCCGTTCCCGTTCCCGCCCGTCCCCCGTCATCGACAGGGTGTGCGGAGCGGGCCCGCCCCGCTGGACGGTTGGTCCATTGCCCGCCGCGGTGCCCGACCGGCATCCTGCGCAGGTGCGAGCGATCTTGAACCACCCCATGTCCCGCCGTTCCCTCCTGCGTTCCCTGGGGGCGGGAGCGGCCGGTGCCGCGCTGGCGGGCTGCGGAGTGCCCGCCGCCTATGTCGAGCCGGGCGACCGCGCCGGCCGCGACACCTCGGACACCGACCGCTCCCTGCACTTCGCCAACTGGCCGCTGTACATCGACACCGACGACGCGGACGAGTCCCGTCGGCCCACCCTCGACGCCTTCACGAAGCGCACCGGGATCTCCGTCACGTACACCGAGGAGATCAACGACAACGACGAGTTCTTCGGGAAGATCAGCCCCGCGCTGATGAACCACCAGCGCACCGGCCGGGACCTGATCGTCGTCAGCGACTGGATGGCCGCCCGCTTCGTACGGCTGGGCTGGGTGCAGGAGATGGACCGGGCCGCGCAGCCCAACGTCGCCCGGTACCTGGACCCGCAGCTGCGTTCCCCCGCCTTCGACGAGGGCCGCACGCACACCGTGCCCTGGCAGTCCGGGATCACCGGCATCGCGTACAACCGCAGGAAGCTCGGCCGCGAGATCCAGCACACGAGCGATCTGTGGGCGAGCAACCTGCGCGGCAAGGTGTCGCTGCTGTCCGGCCTCGACGAGTCCTTCGCGCTGCTGATGCAGGGCAACGGGGTCGACGTCACCCGCTGGACGGCCGACGACTTCCACGAGATGTGCGAACAGGTGGACAAGCTCGTCAGGTCCCGGCACATCCGCCGCTTCACCGGCAACGACTACATCAAGGACCTGTCCACCGGCGATGTCCTCGCCTGCCAGGCGTACTCCGGCGATGTCATCCAGCTCCAGGCCGACAACCCGGACATCGAGTTCGTGGTGCCGCAGGAGGGGGCCGAGCTGTGGTCCGAGAGCCTGATGATCCCCAACCTCGCCGGCCACAAGCGCAACGCGGAGAAGCTCGTCGACCACTACTACGACCCGGAGGTGGCGGCCGAACTGGCGACCTGGGTCAACTACGTCTGTCCGGTCCCCGCCGCCCGAGAGGTGCTGGCCTCCTCTGAGGACGAGGAGACCGCCGCGCTCGCCGAGGACCCGCTGATCTTCCCCGACGACGCGCTGCGCAAGCGCCTCGCCATCGCCAGGGACATCACCTCCGAGGAGCGGTCCGCCTTCGCCAAGAGGTGGAACTCGATCGTCGGTCTGTAGTCCCGGCCACGGGTCAGTTCCGCGAGGGCTCACCGAAGGCGGTGACGATGAGGTTCATCACCACCTCGTTGGTCTCGCGGCCCTTCGCGTCCGTGGAGTTCACGCTGTAGACGAGCGTGCGCGAGAGGTCGCGGGCAGCCCCGATCCCCGTGTTGTAGCCCCAGCGGCCACCGGTCTTGCCCCAGACCTGGCGTCCGCCGAGCTTCCACGAGGTCAGGCCGGCGCTGTACGCCGCGGGGTCGCCCGTCCTGTAGTCGCGCACGGACGCGTCGGGCAGCGTGAACATCTCCTCCAGCAGCGGACCGCGCACCACGTGGCCGCCGAACAGGGCCTCGGTGAAGTGCTCCAGGTCCCTGGTGGTCGAGATGATGTCGCCCGCTGCCCAGCCGTCCGTGGCGCTCCAGACGCTGGCATCGCGCAGCACGGTGGTGCCGTCGGCCCGCACCAGCTTCTGATAGCCGTGGTTGTGCGGGCCGTGTATCCGGGGATCGGTACCAGGGAACGACGTGCCGTGCAGGCCGAGCGGCTTCAGGATGCGGCGCGTGACCTCGTCTTCGTACGAGTGGCCGGTGACCTTCTCGATCAGGAGGCCGGCCACGGTGTACCCGATGTTGGAGTAGTTCTGCCGGGTTCCGGCGGGGAACAGCTCCTCCTTGGCGGTCGCGGAGGCGACCATCTCGCGGGGCGAGTAGACATGGAAGCGGTTGGCGTAGGCGTCCTCGGTCGTGCTGCCGGGGAAGTCGGCGGACGGCAGGCCGCTCGTGTGGTTCAGCAACTGCCGGACGGTGACGTCTCCGTACGTGGCCGGGACGTCCTGGGGAAGGTAGTCACGGGCGGGCCGGTCCAGGCCGACCTTCCGTTCCGCGGCGAGCTGGAGCACGGTCGCCGCGGTGAAGACCTTGGTCACCGATCCCGCGCGGAACCTGGCGTCCGGGTCGGCCGGGCGATGCGTCTTCAGGTCGTGCACGCCGGAACTGCCGCGCCAGCTGCCGTCGCTGCCGGAGAGGCGGACGAGAGCGGCGGTCGCGCCCTCGTCCGGCAGCCCGGCGATCACGGCGCGCAGCGCCTCGGCATCCGGGGCCTCGTACGCCGGGACGGCCGTGACCGACCGGGCGCCGCCCAGGGCGGAGGCCGGGACCACCGGGCCTGCCGCGATGCCGAGAACGAGAGCCGCGGCGAGGACCGTGCGGGTGCGGGTGTTCATCGTGATGCCTCCTGGGGAGTCCGGGCCGCCCGTCACCACCGGCGGCTCCTGCTGACGGACTCCATCCTGGTGATCGCCGGGCCCCGGGGGATCACCCCGGCGGGCGGTCTGCGGCTGGTCGTCCTCTCGCCTGTACGGGGGAGTGGAGGGCGGCTTCTCCCTCCGGCGAGGGAGCGACGAGTCCCGACTCGTACGCGCAGATGACCGCCTGGATCCGGTCGCGCAGGCCCAGTTTGGACAGCACGTTCCCCACATGCGTCTTCACCGTGTGCTCGCTGACGACCAGCGCGCCCGCGATCTCCGCGTTGGACAGGCCACGCGCCAGATGCAGCAGGGTCTCCCGCTCCCGGGCGGTCAGCACGTCCAGCCGCTCGGACGCCCGCACACCGGGCACCGCGGGGCGCGCGGTGTACTCGGCGATCAGCCGACGTGCCACGGACGGCGCCAGCAGCGAATCCCCGGCCGCCACCACCCGTACCGCATGGACCAGGTCGTCCCGGCGCACGTCCTTCAGCAGGAAGCCGCTCGCGCCCGCGTGCAGCGCGTCGTAGACGTACTCGTCGGAGTCGAAGGTGGTCAGCATGACGGTCCGGCAGTCCGACTCCGAACTGATCGCCCGGCACGCCTCGATGCCGTCCATGAGCGGCATCCTGATGTCCAGCAGGGCCACCTCGGGCCGCGTCCTGCGCACCGCGTCGACCGCCTGCGTCCCGTTCGCGGCCTCCGCGACGACCTCGATGTCCGGCTGCGCGTCCAGGATCATCGCGAAGCCGCTGCGCACCAGTTCCTGGTCGTCGGCCACCACCACGCGGATCGTCAACTCCCCACCCCCTTCTGTGACGTCACCAGCCGAAGGGTGACATGGACCTGGAACCCCCGGCCGTCGGGACCGGCGCCCGTGCGGACCGTTCCGCCGTGCACGGCGGCCCGTTCGCGGATGCCGATCAGCCCGAAGCCGGTCGTCGACCCCGGTCCCCGCCCGTCGTCCGTCACCGTGATCGTCACCTCGTCTTCCGTACGGTCGAGTTGTACGCGGACGTGCTCGGCGCGGGCGTGCTTGACCACGTTCGTCAGCGCCTCCTGCACGATGCGGTGCACCGTGGCCTCCGCGTCCAGGGGGAGCGGCCGGTCGGGACCCGTCGTCTCGTGCGTGACGGCCAGACCGCCCGCGCGGACCCGCTCGATCAGGGCGGGGAGCCCCGCGAGCGCGGGCTGCGGCCCACGCGACGCGTCCCCGGGGGCCTCGTCCTCCCGGAGCACGCCGAGCATCCGGCGCAACTGCACCATCGCGTCCCTGCCGGTCTCCGAGATCGCGTCGAACGCGGCCTCCGCCCGTTCCGGCGCGGTACGGACCGCCACCGGACCCGCCTCGGCCTGCACGATCATCAGGCTCACCGCGTGGGAGAGGATGTCGTGCATCTCGCGTGCGATCCGGGCCCGTTCACGCGCGGCGGCCTGCTCGGCCTCGATCCGCCGCGTCCGCTCCAGCTGCAGCGCCCGGTCCTCCACGGCCCGGGTGTACGCACGCCGGGTGTGGGTGAGCAGGCCGAACGCGTACGCCGCGGTGAAGACGATGAGCGAGAAGACCAGCTCCCGCGCCTCACCGGTGTTCAGCGCGGCCGAGGGGAAGACGATCGCGAGGGTCAGCGCCCCGAGTATCCGGCGCCGGGGCGCCGGTGCCTGGGCGGCCACGGTGTAGAGGGCGACCAGGCCGGTGTACGGAAGTGTCTGCCCGGGGCCGTCGACGGCGAGCCCGTACAGGCCCTGCGCCGCGATGACCGCGAGGAGGACCCTGGCGGGTGCCCTGCGCCGCCACACCAGCGGCACCACGGTGAGCGTCGTGAGCAGGTACGCGGGCAGCGTCGCCGGCTCCAGGCGTGGGTCGCGGGGCAGGATCCACGGCATGCTGACGGCCGCCTGCACCAGCAGCGCGACCCCGATGTCCGCCGTCCACGGAGCCCTGGAACGCAGGGCCCGTAACCCTGCCTCAGGTATGTCCACTACGGCTTCCGCGCCACCGCGCCGAACTGGGCGACCTCGGTCTCCCGGCTGCCGGGCTCGGCGCGCCAGCGCGCGCAGGACACGATGCCGGGCTCCAGGATGTCGAGGCCGTCGAGGAACGCGGCGAACTCGGCGCGGGTGCGGGCGGTGATCGGCGGGGTGGCGTTCTCGTTCCAGAAGCGCATCGCCGCCTCGTTGCCCTCGCCGCCCAGTTCCAGGGTGGGGTGGGTGAGGACCAGATAGCTCCCGGACGGCATCGCGTCCATCAGCTTCCGTACGATCCCCAGCGCCTCGCCGGTGTCCAGGACGAAGTTCAGGATGCCGAGCATCATCACCGCGACCGGCCGCTTCAGGTTCAGCGTCGGCTCGACGGAGCGCAGGATCTGCTCCGGCCGGTGGGCGTCCGCGTCGATGTACTCGGTGGCGCCCTCGGGCGAGCTGGTGAGCAGCGCGCGGGCGTGCGCCAGGACGATCGGGTCGTTGTCGACGTACACGACGCGGGAGTCCGGCGCGGTGTGCTGGGCGATCTCGTGGGTGTTGTTGAAGGTCGGCAGGCCGGTGCCGATGTCCAGGAACTGGTTGACGCCCAGGTCCCCGGCCAGGTGGCGTACCACCCGGCCGAGGAACGCCCGGTCGGCGCGGGCCACTTCACCGATGCTCGGATACATGCCGGTGACCTGGTCGCCGACCGTCCGGTCCACGGGGTAGTTGTCCTTGCCGCCCAGCCAGTAGTTCCACACCCGGGCGTTGTGCGCGATGTCGGAACGTACGCGGGCGGGGACGGATTCGGGGCTGGGGTCGGTCACGTCTGCTCCTCTGGTGCCGGGCCGGGCATCACCGGCGATGCCGCGCCTCCATGATGCAGGATCGATCAAGGTGCCTTGACGGCAGGGGAGTTGGCGAGTACGGCGCGCAGGGCGTCGATGCGGTTCGTGGTGATCGAGTCGACGCCCCGCTCGACGAGCCGGCGCATGGTGCGCTTGGTGTCGGCCGTCCAGACGGAGACGAGCATCCCGTCCCGGTGCACCCGGTCCGTCAGCTCCCGGCTCACCAGACCGAACCGGTAGTTCATCCAGCGCGGCTTCACGGCGTCCAGGAGCGCGGCGCGCGCGGGCGCGAGCGAGGTCCAGGTCAGTGCGATCTCGGCGGACGGATCCGCCGCCCGGACCCGCAGCATCGCCTCGCCGCCCGCGCAGTAGTACACCCGGTCGGCGGCCCCGCACTCACGGACCACTCCGACGATGTTCCGTACGGAGGCGTCGGAGGAGCCCGGCAGGTCGATCATGAGGCGGTGGTCCCCGCCGTCGAGCAGTGCCTCGCTCAGCGTGGGCACGCCGCCCGAAGTCAGCTCGGTGAGCTCCTCGTGACGGATGCGGTCGAGACGCAGGTCCTGGCCCCACAGACGCTCCAGGGTGGAGTCGTGCAGCAGGACCGGCACCCCGTCGCGGGTGACCCGGACATCGATCTCGACCGCGTCCGCCCCGTGGTCCAGGGCGGAGCGGACCGAGAGCAGCGTGTTCTCGCGGACTCGGTACGGATCGCCGCGGTGGGCCACGGCGGTGACGGTGGGGGCGGTGCTGACGGTGTGAGCCATGGGCCCATTGTGGCGGGGCGTCACCGCGCGGGGGTCTCCAGCCAGTTCGCCGTGTACGTGTCGATCTCGGCGGCGAGGGCCCGCTTGCCGGCCGCGTCCAGGAAGGACGCCTCCACCGCGTTCTTCGCGAGGTCCGCCACGCCGCGCTCGTCGAGGCCGAGAAGGCGGGCGGCCACGCCGTACTCGTTGTTGAGGTCGGTGCCGAACATCGGCGGGTCGTCGCTGTTGATCGTGACGAGGACGCCCGCCTCGACCATCTCGCGGACCGGGTGCTGATCCAGATCGGCGACCGCGCGGGTGGCGATGTTCGAGGTCGGGCAGACCTCCAGCGCGATCCGGTGCTCGGCGAGGTGTTCGAGCAGCTTCGGGTCCTGGACGGAGCTCGTGCCGTGGCCGATGCGCTCGGCGCGCAGGGCGGTCAGCGCGTCCCAGACGGTCTGCGGCCCGGTGGTCTCGCCGGCGTGGGGGACCGAGTGCAGGCCCTCGGCGATCGCCCGGTCGAAGTACGGCTTGAACTGGGGGCGGTCGACACCGACCTCAGGGCCGCCGAGACCGAACGAGACGAGCCCCTCGGGCCGCAGGTCCACGGCGAGCCGGGTGGTCTCGGCGGCGGCCTCCAGGCCGGCCTCGCCGGGAATGTCGAAGCACCAGCGCAGGACGACCCCGAGTTCGGCCTCGGCGGCCTTGCGGGCGTCCTCGATCGCCTCCATGAAGCCCTGCTCCGGGATGCCCCGCCGGGTCGAGCTGAACGGGGTGACGGTCAGCTCCGCGTACCGGATGTTCTGGCGGGCCATGTCCCGCGCCACCTCGAACGTCAGCAGCCGCACGTCCTCGGGGGTGCGGATCAGGTCCACCACCGAGAGGTAGACGTCGATGAAGTGCCCGAAGTCGGTGAAGGTGAAGAAGTCCACCAGGGCCTCCGGGTCCGTGGGGACCTTGGAGTCGGGGTGGTGGGCGGCCAGTTCCGAGACGATGCGCGGCGAGGCGGAGCCGACGTGGTGGACGTGCAGCTCGGCCTTGGGCAGCCCCGCGATGAAGGGGTGCAGATCGTTCATCGGACTCTCCGGAGGTCTCGGTGGCAGGTGAATTCGGCCGGGAGCACCGGCCGCACCGGTCATCGTAGGCGGGGGCCGGGGGTCCGGAGGCGGGCCGTAGCATGACGGGACCACGATGGGGGAGGCCCATGTCAGACAGCACAGAGCAGCCAGGGGGCGGGCCCGCTCCGAAGGATCCGTGGGCGCCGCCGGACAGCCGGGTGGAGCTGGGGAAGCCCGCCGCCGCCGGCCCGCCGCCCGTGCACGACCAGCCGACCGTCAGCGCCATGCCGGGCCTGGGTACCGGCCCCGTGCCGGGAGCCGCCGGACCGGGATTCGGACCGGGTGACACCGCTGCCGGCTTCGGTCCGGGCGACGCGTCCGTACCGCCGCCGCCGATCGCGCCGAACGGCCCGGGGCAGGCAGCCCCGCCCGCGGGGCAGTACGGCTACCCGGCCGCGCCGGTCCCGCCGTACGGCGGTTACCCGGGCAGCTATCCCGGCTACGGCGGGCAGTCCGCCTGGGGCGGCCCGCAGCCCGCGAACGGCCTCGGCACCGCGGCCATGGTGCTCGGCATCCTGGCCGTCTGCCTGTTCTGCGTCTACGGGATTCCGAGCCTGATCCTGGGCGTCCTCGCCCTGATCTTCGGCATCCTGGGCCGCAAGCGGGTCCAGCGCGGCGAGGCCAGCAACAACGGCCAGGCGCTGGCGGGAGTCATTCTGGGGTCCATCGGTATCGCCCTCGGTGCGGCGATCATCGGATTCTTCATCTGGCTGTTCGCCACGCACAGCGAAGAGTTCAGCGACGTCAACGAGTACGAGGACCCGTACGCGACGTCACTCGTCGTCGACGCGGGCCGGTAGCCGTCCCGGCCTCGTCCGTCCGGACCGACCGTCTGCGGTCCGTCCGGGCGGACTAGGGCCTCTCGTTTGGATCATGCCGGGCTCGCGTGCCCTGGCACGCGCACCTGCGGCGTTGTCGTCGGTCGCCGACGCTCCGCGTCGACTCCCTCCTCCGCCTTGCAGCTGCCCGCACCAGACACCGCTCCCTGATCCGGCCTGATCCAAACGAAAGACCCGAGACTCCGGCCGTCACTCCGCGCGCAGCCGCGCCCGCGCCTCCATGAGCGCGAAGCCGAGCAGATTGAGCCCCGCCCAGCGGGCCGGGTCGGTCACCGCCGGGTCGTCCCAGGCGAGGCCGATGCCCCAGATCCGGTCGACCGGGCTCGCCTCGACCAGCACGCGTTCCCCCGTGCTCAGCAGATACCCCCGCAGCGCCGCGTCCTGCCCGAACTTGTGGACACTGCCCTCCACCACCAGGCCGAACCGCTCGCGCACCCAGACGCTCTCGTCGAAACCGCGGACCAGCCGGCCCACCTTCTTCGCCTCCGCCGGGCTGCCGGCCGCCACGGCCCGTATCTCCGCGTCCTCGTCCGCGAAGAGCCGCGCCTTGCCGGCCATCATCCAGTGCTCCGCCGACGCGTACGTCACCGAACCGACCGTGAACGGCGACGGCCACCACTGACTCAGACAGCTCGATCCGAGCCGGCCGTCGGGGCGTGGGCGGTGTCCCCAGAACGGCAGGTACTTCACTTTCTCGCCACGTGCCACCCTCGCCGCAAGATCATCGATATGTCCCATGGCAGGTGAGTGTGGCATCCGCCACGGACACTTCGTACGGTGATCTTCTTGTCGACGCGACACATGGTCGACAGATTCCGTCGCGTAACCAAAAGGCAACAACGGAATCACTTGTTGGCCGGGGTGCCCTCTGTCAGGATCGGCACTCAACTCGACCAGAAGCTACGCCGCCCCCGCTCAGCGGGGAGTGCGGCGGAGGAGAGCGTCATGGACAACAGCTTCCACGTGCAGGACCGCTTCGCGGGCGGCGCGCAGTACATCGGCGGAAAACTGCTGTCCGGCACATCAGGCCGCCACCACGAGGTGGTGAACCCGGCGACGGGTGACACCGTCTTCCGCTACGAACTGGCGGGCACCGACGACGTCGACGCTGCCGTCGCGGCGGCCGTGGCGGCGTTCCCCGGCTGGTCCGGTGCCACCCCGGCCGAGCGCTCGGAGGCGATGCACCGCTTCGCCGCCGTGCTCGCCGCGCAGGCCGACGACTTCGCGTACGCCGAGTCCCTCCAGTGCGGGAAGCCGATCAAGCTCTCCACCGAGTTCGACGTGCCCGGCACCGTCGACAACACGTCCTTCTTCGCGGGCGCCGCCCGCCACCTGGAGGGCAAGGCGGCCGGTGAGTACGACGGCGACCACACCTCGTACGTACGCCGCGAGGCGATCGGGGTCATCGGCTCCATCGCCCCCTGGAACTACCCGCTCCAGATGGCTGCGTGGAAGGTCCTCCCGGCCGTCGCCGCCGGCAACACCATCGTCCTCAAGCCGGCCGAGATCACCCCGCTGACCTCGCTGATGTTCGCGCAGGCGGCCACCGAGGCCGGCATCCCGGACGGCGTGATCAACATCGTCACCGGCGCGGGCAAGGACGCGGGCGAGCACCTCGTCGGCCACCCGGACGTCGTCATGACCTCCTTCACCGGCTCCACCGCCGTCGGCAAGCGGGTCGCGGAGATCGCCACCTCCACCGTCAAGCGCCTCCACCTCGAACTCGGCGGCAAGGCCCCCTTCGTGGTCTTCGACGACGCCGACCTCGAAGCGGCGGTCAACGGAGCGGTGGCCGGCTCCCTCATCAACACCGGCCAGGACTGCACGGCCGCCACCCGCGCCTATGTGCAGCGCCCGCTCTACGACGCCTTCGTACGGGACGTCGCCGCTCTCATGGAGACCGTGCGGCTCGGCGACCCCTTCGACGCCTCGACGGACCTCGGCCCGCTGATCAGCCACGCCCAGCGCGACCGGGTCGCCGCCTTCGTCGAGCGCGCCCGCGCCTACGCCACGGTCGTCACCGGCGGCGAGGCCCCGGGCGGCGAGCTCGCGGACGGCGCCTACTACCGGCCGACCCTGGTCGCGGACGCCGCCCAGGACAGCGAGATCGTCCAGTCGGAGATCTTCGGACCGGTCCTCGTGGTCCTCCCCTTCGACACCGACGACGAGGGCATCGCCCTCGCCAACGACACCCCGTACGGACTCGCGGCGTCCGCCTGGACCCGTGACCTCTACCGGGCCAACCGGGCCACCCGCGAGATCAAGGCGGGCTGCGTCTGGGTCAACGACCACATTCCGATCATCAGCGAGATGCCGCACGGCGGATACAAGGCCAGCGGTTTCGGCAAGGACATGTCGGCGTACTCCTTCGAGGAGTACACGCAGGTCAAGCACGTGATGTACGACAACACCGCGGTCGCCCGCAAGGACTGGCACCGCACGATCTTCGGGGACCGATAGCAGCCGCCGCCTGACCAGCGGCCACACACACCCGAAAGGGCAACGCGTATGGAGCAGTACGAGCCCGAGCGCCTCTCCTCCGCCCAGCTGGCGGCCATGAGGCGAAGCCTGACCACGGGCAGGGGCGCACTCACCCGCCGTTCGATGCTGCGCGCCTCGGGCATGGGCGCCCTCGCGCTCGGCGGCCTCGGCACACTGAGCGCCTGCGGCATCCCGCCCGCCAAGCGCGAGGGCGACGCGGCAGCCGCCTCCGACGACCACTCGGCCGAGGAGAAGCAGATCAGCTTCTCCAACTGGACCGAGTACATGGACGTCAGCGAGGACGAGAAGGGCCGCCCGACCCTGGAGGCGTTCACGAAACGCACCGGGATCAAGGTCAAGTACACCGAGGACATCAACGACAACGTCGAGTTCTTCGGGAAGATCAAGCCGCAGCTCGCGGCCGGCCAGAACACCGGACGCGACCTCATATGCGTCACCGACTGGCTGGCCGCCCGCATCATCCGGCTCGGCTGGGCGCAGAAGCTCGACCCGGCGAACCTGCCGCACGCGTTCGCCAACCTCTCGACCCAGTTCCGGACCCCGGACTGGGACCCGGGCCGTTCCTACTCGTACCCCTGGACCGGCATCCCCACCGTCATCGCCTACAACTCCAAGGCGACCGGCGGCCGCAAGGTCGACTCCGTCACGCAGCTGCTCGACGACCCCAAGCTCAAGGGGCGGGTGTCGTTCCTCTCGGAGATGCGCGACTCCGTCGGCATGACCCTGCTCGACATGGGCAAGGACCCCGGCACCTTCACCGATGCCGACTTCGACGCCGCGATCGGCCGCCTCCAGAAGGGCGTCGACAAGAAGCAGATCCGCCGCTTCACCGGCAACGACTACACCGCGGACCTGAGCAAGGGCGACATCGCCGCCTGTATCGGCTGGGCCGGCGACATCATCCAGCTCCAGGCGGACAACCCGGACATCAAGTTCGCGATCCCGTCCGCCGGTTACATCACCTCCAGCGACAACCTCCTGGTCCCCGCGAAGGCGCGGCACAAGACCAACGCGGAGAAGCTCATCGACTACTACTACGAGCCCCCGGTCGCCGCCCAGCTCGCCGCGTACATCAACTACGTGTGCCCGGTCGACGGCGTCCGCGAGGAACTCGCCAAGATCGACGAGTCGATGGCCGCCAACACGCTGATCCTCCCGGACAAGGAGATGGCGGCGAAGTCGCGCGCCTTCCGCTCGCTCAGTTCCAAAGAAGAGACGGCGTACGAAGAGAAGTTCGCCAAGCTCATCGGCGCCTAGGGCATGTCCTAGCGCGGCCCTTCCCTTCCCTCACCCGACCTTCCACCACTGGGACTGCGACCCATGACACAGCAGCAGACAGCAGGCGGCGACGTCCGCCTCACCGGGATCAGCAAGACGTACGGTTCCTTCACCGCCGTACAGCCGCTCGATCTGACCGTCCCGCAGGGTTCGTTCTTCGCGCTGCTCGGCGCGTCCGGCTGCGGCAAGACCACCACGCTCCGGATGATCGCCGGCCTGGAGGAAGCGACCACCGGCACGGTCTCGCTCGGTGGCAAGGACATCACCGGCCTGCCCCCGTACAAGCGGCCCGTGAACACCGTCTTCCAGAGCTACGCGCTCTTCCCGCACCTGGACATCACCGAGAACATCGCCTTCGGGCTGCGCCGGCGCGGCATCAAGTCCGTCAAGAAGCAGGTCGACGACATGCTGGAGCTCGTCCAGCTCGGCGACTTCGCCCGGCGCAAGCCGCACCAGCTCTCCGGTGGCCAGCAGCAGCGCGTCGCGGTCGCCCGCGCGCTCATCAACCACCCGCAGGTGCTGCTCCTCGACGAGCCGCTCGGCGCCCTCGACCTCAAGCTGCGCCGTCAGATGCAGCTGGAGCTCAAGCGCATCCAGACCGAGGTCGGCATCACCTTCGTCCACGTCACGCACGACCAGGAGGAGGCCATGACCATGGCCGACACCGTCGCCGTGATGAACGGCGGACGCGTCGAACAGCTCGGTGCCCCCGCCGACCTGTACGAGAACCCGAAGACCACGTTCGTCGCCAACTTCCTCGGCACCTCCAACCTCATCGAGGCCGAGGTCGTCGGGACCGGCACGGACATCGTCGTCTCGGCGGGCGGCAGCAAGCTCAGGCTGCCCGGCGACCGCTGCTCCGCCCCGGCCTCGATCGGCGGCAAACTGCTCCTCGGCGTACGTCCCGAGAAGATATCCCTGGCGCACGCCGACGCGGCCGACCGGATAGCCGACGGCCGCAACCGGGTCACCGGCCGGATCGTCGACTCCAGCTTCATCGGCGTCTCGACGCAGTACGTCGTGGAGAGCCCGGCGGGCAAGGCGCTCCAGGTCTACGAGCAGAACATCGAGCGGGACGCGCGGCTCACCCCCGGCGCCGAGGTCGTTCTGCACTGGAACCCGGCGCACACCTTCGGTCTGGACGCCGCCCAGGACATCGACGCCGGTGTGGAGACGGTGGAGGACGCGGCGTGACCGTCACCGAAGCGCCCCCCGCGCCACCGAAAGAGCCCGCCGAGCTGGCTGTGCGCAAGCCCTCGGCCCGCAAGCGGCTCGTCCCCTACTGGCTGCTGCTCCCCGGCATCCTGTGGCTGATCGTGTTCTTCGCGATCCCGATGGTCTACCAGGCGTCGACCTCCGTGCAGACCGGATCCCTGGAGAAGGGGTTCGAGGTCACCTGGCACTTCCAGACCTACTGGGACGCGCTGAAGGACTACTACCCGCAGTTCATCAGGTCCCTGCTGTACGCCGGTTCCGCCACGATCCTGTGTCTGGTGCTCGGCTACCCGCTCGCGTACCTGATCGCGTTCAAGGCGGGCCGCTGGCGCAACCTCGTGCTGGTCCTGGTCATCGCGCCGTTCTTCACCAGCTTCCTGATCCGTACGCTCGCCTGGAAGACGATCCTCGCGGACGGCGGGGCGGTCGTGGACCTGCTGAACACGCTGCACGTCCTGGACGTCACCAGCTGGCTCGGCTGGACCGAGTCCAACCGGGTGCTCGCCACCCCGATGGCGGTCGTCTGCGGTCTGACGTACAACTTCCTGCCGTTCATGATCCTGCCGCTCTACACCTCGCTGGAGCGGATCGACGGCAGGCTGCACGAGGCGGCGGGCGATCTGTACGCGACCCCCGCCACCACCTTCCGCAAGGTGACGTTCCCGCTCTCGATGCCGGGTGTCGTCTCCGGCACGCTGCTGACCTTCATCCCGGCCAGCGGTGACTACGTCAACGCGGAACTGCTCGGCTCCACCGACACCAAGATGGTGGGCAGCGTCATCCAGTCGCAGTTCCTGCGGGTCCTGGACTATCCGACGGCCGCCGCGCTCTCGTTCATCCTCATGGCGATCGTCCTGCTGATGGTCACCTTCTACATCCGCCGCTCCGGGACGGAGGACCTGGTCTGATGCCCGCCCTGCGCTGGATTCGCCGCAACATGATCGTCATCGCGGGTCTGCTGACCCTCGGGTACATGATCGTGCCGAACATCGTCGTGATGGTGTTCTCGTTCAACAAGCCCAACGGGCGCTTCAACTACGCCTGGCAGCAGTTCTCCCTGGACGCCTGGAAGGACCCCTGCGGCGTCGCCGACATGTGCGCCTCGCTGTCGCTCTCGTTCCGGATCGCGATCTGGGCGACGATCGGCGCGACCGTGCTCGGCACGATGATCGCCTTCGCACTGGTCCGCTACCGCTTCCGGGCGCGTGGCGCGATCAACTCGCTGATCTTCCTGCCGATGGCGATGCCCGAGGTCGTCATGGCCGCCTCGCTGCTCACGCTCTTCCTGAACATGGGCGCGGAGCTGGGCTACTGGACCGTCCTGATCGCCCACATCATGTTCTGCCTCAGTTTCGTGGTGACCGCGGTCAAGGCGCGGGTGATGTCGATGGACCCGAGGCTGGAGGAAGCCGCCCGGGACCTCTACGCGGGCCCCGTGCAGACGTTCGTCAGGGTGACCCTGCCGATCGCCGCCCCGGGAATCGCCGCGGGAGCGCTGCTCGCCTTCGCGCTCTCCTTCGACGACTTCATCATCACCAACTTCAACGCGGGCTCGACCGTGACCTTCCCCATGTTCGTCTGGGGTTCGGCACAGCGCGGCACGCCCGTGCAGATCAACGTCATCGGCACGGCGATGTTCATCATTGCCGTGACGGTGGTTCTCGTCGGTCAGCTCATCGCGAACCGGCGTAAGAACAGCGCACAACCCTAGAAAGTTCCGAAGGAGTTGGAAACCATGGCCCCAGTCGCCATGCGTACTGCCGCACAATCGCTCGCCGGCGCCAAGCCGGTCTCGTACTGGCTCGACGACCCCGCCAGGCCCGAGGCGCTCCCCGCGCTCATCGGGGAGGAGCGCTGCGATCTGCTCGTCATCGGCGGTGGTTACAGCGGTCTGTGGACCGCATTGATCGCCAAGGAGCGGGACCCCGGTCGCGATGTCGTCCTGATCGAGGGGCACGAGGTGGGCTGGGCCGCCTCGGGCCGCAACGGCGGCTTCTGCGCCGCCTCCCTCACCCACGGTCTGGCCAACGGCCTGGAGCGCTGGCCGGACGAAATCGGGAAGCTGGAGGAACTGGGCGAGCGGAACCTCGACGCCATCGAGGAGGCCGTCGCCCGCTACTCCATCGACTGCGAGTTCGAACGCACCGGTGAGATCGACGTCGCCACCGAACCGCACCAGCTCGAAGAGCTGCGCGCCTGGCACCGGGAGACCGCGGATCTCGGCTTCACCGGGATGGAGTTCCTGGACCAGGACGCGGTGCGGGCGGAAGTCGACTCGCCGACCTTCCTGGGCGGGCTCCTGGACCGGCGCGGTGTCGCCATGCTGCACCCCGCGAAGCTGGCCTGGGGCCTGAAGCGGGCCTGCCTGGACCTCGGCGTGCGGATGTACGAGCACACCCGCGGGCTCGACCTGGTCAAGTCCGGTCCGGGGATGGCGGTCCGCACACCGTACGGGCGGATCCTGGCGCACAAGGTCGCGCTCGGTACGAACATCTTCCCCTCGCTCGTCAAGCGCGTACGCCCGTACACCGTCCCGGTCTACGACTACGCGCTGATGACCGAACCCCTCAGCGACGAGCAGCTGGCCGCGATCGGCTGGAAGAACCGGCAGGGGCTCGGCGACAGCGCCAATCAGTTCCACTACTTCCGGCTCTCCTCGGACAACCGGATCCTGTGGGGCGGATACGACGCGATCTATCCGTACGGAGGCCGGCTCAGCGCCGACCTGGACCAGCGGCCCGAGACCTTCCTCAAGCTCGCGGGCCAGTTCTTCGATTGCTTCCCGCAGCTCGCCGGTCTGCGCTTCACCCACGCGTGGGGAGGCGCGATCGACACGTGCTCGCGCTTCTCCGCCTTCTTCGGCACGGCCCATCAGGGACGGGTCGCCTATGCGGCCGGATTCACCGGGCTCGGGGTCGGCGCGACCCGGTTCGGGGCCGATGTGATGCTCGATCTGCTCGCCGGTGAGAAGACGGAGCGGACCGAGCTGGAGATGGTCCGTTCGAAGCCTCTTCCCTTCCCGCCCGAGCCGTTCGCCTGGGCCGGTATCGAGCTCACCAAGAGGTCGCTCGCCAGGGCCGACAACAACGGCGGCCACCGCAACCTGTGGCTGCGGACGATGGACCGGCTGGGTCTCGGCTTCGACAGCTGAACCCGTCCCGTGTGATCCGCTTCACACCGACAGGACTCCGAACCCGCGTAATGAACCGGGCCCGGGCCTCTCTCTTCCGTGAACGCACTGGCAGGAACCTGCCGGTGCCCACGTGAACGGGAGGCATGCCATGACCGGCCCGGGGCCCAAGTCCGCAGTCGAGTGGCTCGCATCAGCGGCACCGGATCCCGACGCCTGCCGGTGGGAATGGGAGCGCAACCCGCAAGGGATCGCGCTCCTGCCCGCCGGCAGGCGCTGGGACGTGCTGATTCTTCCGGGGGAGCTCGGTTATCCGACGCTCGACGTGCTCACCCGTCTCATCGACCGGCCCGGACCGGTGCTCGCCGATTTCGGCGAGGCCCGGATGGGTTTCTTCGTGCCGCCCGGCACCGTGACGCGCTGGATCGGCAGCGGCGTACGGGGCGCGGGCCGGGGCACCTGGATCGTCGTCCCGTATCCCGGCAGGGCCTCCGGCGGCGTGCGGTGGCTCATTCCGCCGGACGGCTCCGGGACGCTCACCGACCCGGCCCTGCTGGAACTCGCGATGCACGAGGCGGCGGGGGCGGCGGCGCGGGACGGCGACGACGGAGGTGGCGGCCGGGGCTGACGGGGGCGAGCGGCGGGGACCGGGAGAGGGCGCTGCGGCGCCAGAGGTCTTGACAAGCTGATTGGTCTGGACCATGTTGTGGCCCGCCGCACCCAATTCCCCCCTGCACGGAGGCTGTTGTGGAACGTACGGGACCCCCTGCCCGATTGTCCGGACTTCTGGCCGCCCTCGCGGCGACGCTGCTCGCCGCCGCGGGACTGGTCGCCACCGCCCCGCCCGCCGGCGCCGCCGACGCCGAACTGGCCCGCAACGGCGGCTTCGAGGCCGGACTGGACGGCTGGAGCTGCACCGCCGGCAGCGGAGCGGTCGTCAGCACCCCTGTGCACGGCGGCACTTCGGCACTGCGGGGCACCCCGGCCGGCAGCGACAACGCCAAGTGCTCCCAGACCGTCACGGTCAAGCCCGGCTCCACCTACACGCTGAGCTCCTGGGTGCAGGGCAGTTACGTCTACCTCGGCGCGTCCGGCACCGGCACCACCGACGTGTCCACCTGGACCCAGTCGCCCGGCGCCTGGAAGCAGCTCAGCACCACGTTCACGACCGGGGCCTCCACCACCTCGGTGACCGTGTACACCCACGGCTGGTACGGCACCCCCGCCTACTACGCCGACGACCTCAGCCTCATCGGCCCGGGCGGCGACCCGGTCGCGCTGCCCGCCGTCCCCGCCGGGCTGAGGGCGGGCACGGCCACCTCCTCCTCCGTCCCGCTCTCCTGGAACGCCGCATCCGGATCCACCGGCTACCACGTCTACCAGGGCGGCGCCAAGGTCCTCACGGTCACCGGCACCTCCGCCACCGTGACCGGCCTGGCCGCCTCGACCGCGTACAGCTTCCAGGTCGCCGCGGTCAACGCCGCCGGTGAGTCCGCCAAGTCGGCCGCGGTCTCCGCCACCACCACGGCGGGCGGCGGCGGGGGCGGGGGAGACCTCCCGGCCCACGCCCTCGTCGGCTATCTGCACTCCAGCTTCGCCAACGGCTCCGGCTATACGCGGATGGCGGACGTGCCCGACTCCTGGGACGTCATCAACCTCGCCTTCGGCGAGCCGACCTCCGTCACCTCCGGCGACATCCGCTTCTCGCTCTGCCCGGTCGCCGAGTGCCCGAACGTGGAGTCCGCGGCCGAGTTCAAGGCCGCCATCAAGGCCAAGCAGGCCGCGGGCAAGAAGGTGCTCATCTCCATCGGCGGCCAGAACGGTCAGGTGCAGCTCGCCACGACCGCGGCCCGTGACACCTTCGTCTCCTCGGTCAGCAAGATCATCGACGAGTACGGGCTGAACGGCCTCGACATCGACTTCGAGGGGCACTCCCTCTCGCTGAACACCGGCGACACCGACTTCCGCAGCCCGACCTCACCGGTGATCGTCAACCTGATCTCGGCGGTCAAGACCCTCAAGGCGAAGTACGGCGCCGGCTTCGTCCTCACCATGGCCCCGGAGACCTTCTTCGTCCAGCTCGGCTACCAGTACTACGGCTCGGGCCCCTGGGGCGGCCAGGACCCCCGCGCGGGCGCCTACCTCCCGGTCATCCACGCCCTGCGCGACGACCTCACCCTGCTGCACGTCCAGGACTACAACTCGGGTTCCATCATGGGTCTGGACAACCAGTACCACTCGATGGGCGGCGCGGACTTCCACATCGCCATGACCGACATGCTCCTCACGGGCTTCCCGGTCGCCGGCGACCAGTCGAGGATCTTCCCGGCGCTGCGCCCCGAGCAGGTCGCCATCGGCCTGCCGGCCTCGACCCAGGCGGGCAACGGGCACACCTCGCCCGCCGAGGTGAACAAGGCGCTGAACTGCCTGACCAAGAAGACCGACTGCGGCAGCTACCAGACTCACGGCACCTGGCCCGCGCTGCGCGGGCTGATGACCTGGTCGATCAACTGGGACCGCTTCAACCAGTGGGAGTTCTCGAAGAACTTCGACGCCTACTTCGGCGGCTGAGCACCCACAGCGCCACCAGCAGCACCCCGCTCAGGCACCAGCTGGCGATCACGTCGAGCGGCCAGTGATAGCCGCGCAGCACCAGACCGATGCTCGTCGCCGCCGTCAGCAGGACGGCGGCGGCGGGCATCGTCCATGAGCGCTTCAGATACGGGACCAGGAGCATCGCCGCCGCGCCGTAGGCCACGGCCGAGGTGGCCGTATGGCCCGACGGGTAGTAGCCGGTGGCCTCGGTCAGAGGGCCCTGGCGGTCGGTCCACAGCTTCAGCGGGACCACCAGCGCGGGCACGGCGGCCATCGCGAGTGCGGCGTACAGCGGTGCGCGGCGGGCGCCGCGCACCAGCGCGAAGACGATCGCGCAGCCCAGTACCGGGAGCGCGACCTGCATGTTGCCGAGATCGGTGAAGAGGTCGGCGAGCCCGGCCGGACCGCGGCCCGCCAGCGCCTCGCCGACGCGCTCGTCGGGACCGAGCAGGGGGCCGTCGGCCAGGACCTGCCAGGTGATGAGCGCGAAGACCGTGAGCAGCACCGCCACCACGGAAACGAGAGGAGCCGGTCGTCCAGGAACAGGGGGGGTTGTTCCTGGACGACCGGCGGGATCGGTTTGCCGCGCGCCCCGGGGGGTGTGGGGCGGGCGGCCATCCGATCGGTGAGGAGTTCCGGAGCCAGAGGCTCCAGTGGTGTGCGCGTGGGCACAACCGGGACGGCACTGGGGAAGCGCCGAACCGGAGTCGCCCGCAGTCTCCTGCGAGCGGCGTGTTTCTCTCATCTGCAGAAACCGTACGTCAGCCGAAGGGGGACCGACAGCCGGAATCGAATCCCGCCATCGGCCCCCCACACGTTCTTCACAGGCCCACACCGGGGCCGGGTCCGGCCCCCGCGAAATCGCCGTGCGGCGTTCGGCGGGGTTCGCACGGATCAGACCGTGGCGAAAGCCTGCTCGAGGACGTCGAGGCCCTCGTTCAGCAGGTCCTCGCCGATGACGAGCGGCGGCAGGAAGCGCAGGACGTTGCCGTACGTGCCACAGGTGAGGACCAGCACACCCTCGGCGTGGCATGCCTTGGCCAGGCCCGCGGCGGCGGCCGGGTTCGGGTCCTTCGTGCCGGGCTGGACGAGCTCGATCGCGATCATCGCGCCACGGCCACGGATGTCACCGATGATGTCGCCGTTGGGGAGCTTCGACTGCATCTCGGCGAGGCGGCCCTTCATGACCTCCTCGATGCGCTTGGCCTTCGCGTTCAGGTCCAGCTCGCGCATCGTCTCGATGGCGCCGAGCGCACCCGCGCAGGCCACCGGGTTGCCGCCGTACGTGCCACCGAGGCCGCCGGCGTGCGCGGCGTCCATGATCTCGGCGCGGCCCGTCACGGCCGAGAGCGGCAGGCCGCCCGCGATGCCCTTCGCCGTGGTGATGAGGTCGGGGACGATGCCCTCGTCCTCACAGGCGAACCACTGGCCGGTGCGGCAGAAGCCGGACTGGATCTCGTCCGCGACGAAGACGATGCCGTTGTCCTTGGCGAACTGGGCGATCGCCGGGAGGAAGCCCTTGGCCGGCTCGATGAAGCCGCCCTCGCCGAGGACCGGCTCGATGATGATCGCGGCGACGTTGTCGGCGCCGATCTGCTTGGTGATCTGGTCGATGGCCTGCGCGGACGCCTCGGCGCCGGCGTTCTCGGCACCGGTCGGCCAGCGGTAGCCGTACGCGACCGGGACGCGGTAGACCTCGGGCGCGAACGGGCCGAAGCCCTGCTTGTACGGCATGTTCTTCGCCGTCAGAGCCATCGTGAGGTTGGTCCGGCCGTGGTAGCCGTGGTCGAAGACGACGACCGCGGTGCGCTTGGTGTAGGCGCGGGCGATCTTCACCGCGTTCTCGACGGCCTCGGCGCCCGAGTTGAACAGCGCGGACTTCTTCGCGTGGTCGCCCGGCGTCAGCTCGGCCAGCTGCTCGCAGACCTCTACGTAACCCTCGTACGGCGTGACCATGAAACAGGTGTGGGTGAAGTCGGCGAGCTGCGCGGACGCGCGGCGCACGACGGCCTCGGCGGAGGCGCCCACCGAGGTCACGGCGATACCGGAGCCGAAGTCGATCAGACGGTTGCCGTCCACGTCCTCGATGATCCCGCCACCGGCGCGGGCCGTGAACACCGGCAGAGTGGAGCCCACCCCTGCGGCGACCGCCGCGAGGCGGCGAGCCTGGAGCTCGACCGACTTCGGGCCGGGAATGGCGGTGACGACGCTGCGCTCCTGCGGGATTGCGCTCATGAGGGGCTCCTGGGGGTGTTTCGTACGCTTCTCTTTCTGCAGGCTAGGGGCGGGGACCCGCGACCGGCATGCTCCGATCGGGAGTGGTGGGGGGCGTGTCCTTGTCCGCTGCGGACAGATGGGCGTACCTGCCACGGAGGTTCCCCGGAAGGGACCGGCCCGGGCGCCTGGCTGAACTCCTGGTGCGGGCGCACTAGATTGACCGGGGCAGCGGACGGACCTGGCCGGTCAGGGGGCAGCGGTTCATGGACACCGAAGGCACGTACGGCGCACGGGACACACGGGCGAACAAGGTGCCCCGTCCCGCCGCGCCACCCTCCGCCGGACCCCCGCCGGCCACTCCGCCCCCTCCGCCGCCCGCCCCGCCGCGCCCGGACCGCGCCCCGGGGACCGGTCCGCGCCTGGACGAGTGGCTGCGCACCCCGCGTCTCCCGCAGGAGCCCGGCGTCTGGCGGTACGGCCACACGCCCAGGCCGCCCGAGAAACCCGAAGGCGTCTCCGACCGGTCCCTGGTGGTCGGCACGGTGATCGCGGTGCTCTGCGGAGTCCTCGTCTGGTCCCTGTGGCGCAACGGGTACATCCCCTACCGGCTGGTCCCGCTCAAGCTCTTCACCCCGCGCGAGTGGTGGTACGTGGGCAGCGCCGGCGGTCCGCGGACGGTGGAGGGCGTCGACGCCCTGACGGTGTACGAGGCCGTCCTGTTCGGGCTGCTCGTGTACGCCTGCGGACGCCTGGGCAACTGGCGCGAGCTCTTCGCGCGGCACGTCGCCGGGCGCGGGCAGCCCTTCCTCGGTGTGGCCACCGCGGCCATGGCGGCCCTGGCCCAGCTCCTCGTCTGGCAGGACGCCGTGCCCCTCGTCAGGCCCGTCCTGGTCCTCGTCGCCTCGGTCGCGGGCGGCGAGGTCTTCCAGAGCCAGAGCGTCGTGAACGTCGTCTACGCGCTGATCACCGCCGCGGTGCTGTACCCGTTCGCCCGCCTGGGCCGCTGGCGGGAGCTCGCCGCCATGTACCGCAAGGGCCGCTTCGGCGGCCCCCGTGCCGCCTCCGCGGCGGAGCCGGCCCCCGAAACGGCCGACGACCGGTGGCCCGAGCTGCGCGCGGCCGGACGGACGGATGCCGCCGAGACGCTCACCGCCGAGGTCCGCGCCGGCCGGATGAACGACGTCGACTGCGCACGGCTGCGCCACGCCTGGACCGTCGCCCGGACGCACCCCGACCGCCTCGCCGGATTCACCGAAGCCGTCCTGCGCGCGGGGGGCGCCGCCGCCCTGCATCCCTCCGGCCGGCGGGACCTGCCGCAGCGCACCGCACGGCACGACGTCCTGACGGGCCAGGTGCGCATCGGCCGGTGCGCGGACGACCCCCACAATCCCTACGAGCGCCGCGGCTCGGGTCTCGCCCTGGAACCCGCGCTGCTGGGCAGCTCCCTGCTGGCGGTGGGGCCGCCCGGCTCGGGCAAGTCCGCCGCTCTCGTACGGCCCGTCGTCGAGTCCCTCGCCCTCCGGGCGCTCGCCGGGCAGGCCGCCGTCCTCGCGGTGGGCGGGGCGGGAGCCGCGCTCGGCCCCGACGACGCGTACGACGTCGTGGTGAGCATCGGCGACCCCCGGTCCGCACACGACTTCGACCTGTACGGGGGGACGACCGATCCCGACGAGGCCGCCGGCGTCCTCGCCGAAGGGCTCATCGGCGACGTGTCCACGGTGGACAGCCGGCGCGCGGCCACCGTGCTCGCCCAGTTGCTCGGCCCCTACCGCACCGTCCACGGGCACTTCCCGCGCGTGTCCGAACTCCGCGAGCTGCTCGACGGCGCCCCCGGCGCCCTCGACGGGCTGCGCCGGGCGCTGGAGGCGGGCGGCCACGCGGCGATGCTGCGCGAACTGGACGCCAGGGCCCGGCAGGCGGGCGGCGCCGGAGATCCCGGGTCGGTGCTCGCCGACCGGATCGCGCTGCTCGACCGGCCCGCGTTCGCCGGATTCTTCGCCACCGGGGACGAGGCCCGCCCCTTCTCGCTGCGCTCCCTGGAACAGCTGCCCCTGCGGGTCCGTATCGATCTGCCGGAGCGCACCCACGCCGAGGCGTCCCGGCTCCTCGCCCGGCTCGTCCTCGCCCAGTTCACGGCCGTGGCCGCGGCGCGCGCCGACCGTTCGCTCTTCGTCTGCCTGGTCCTGGACGACGCGACGCACACCGTGACGCCCGAGACCGTGCGCGGCATCCGGCGGCTGCGGTCGGTCAACGCGGGCGCCGTGCTCGTGCTGCGCACCGTCGACGACGTCCCCGAGGGGCTGCACACCGCGCTGATGGGCGCCGTCGGCTGCTGCATGGCGTTCTCCGGCGTGACCACCTGGGACGGCAAGCGGTTCGCGGAGGTGTGGGGCAAGGAATGGGTGTCGACCCGGGAGGTCGCCCAGCACACGGTCTTCGCCGACCAGCCCTTCACCCGCGCCGTGCACGCCCTGCGCAAGCTGGTGACCGGCAAGGCGGTGACGACGGACGCCGTGACCGTACGGCAGGTGGAGCGGGAACGCTGGTCGGCCTCCGAACTGGCGTACTCCGTTCCGGCCGGGCACGCGGTGCTGTCGCTGACGACCGTGGACGGCGAGCACGTACCGCCGCTTCTGGTGGAACTCGGCGGCTGAGGGGGCCGGCGGGGCCAGAGGTGCTACCGGGGAGTAGGGCGTCGAGCGGCTCCATCGACTCTGCCGCCCTGGCAGAATCGAAGCAGCCGTTCGTACGGGACGGCGAAATCGATCCAAAGGTCCCGCGGTCCCATGCCCCCCACACTCGCCTCGCTCGCCCAGCACTCGGCGCTCAAACTCACGGTCCGTGCGGGGGCCGACCGGCTCGACACCCCGGTGCGCTGGGCGCACGCCAGTGAGCTCACCGACCCCGTGCCGTACATGGAGGGCGGCGAGCTCCTGCTCGTCACCGCCACCAACCTCGACGCCGAGGACGGCGAGGCGATGCTCCGGTACGTACGACGGCTGGCCGCCGCCGGTGTCGCGGGGATCGGATTCGCCGTCGGCGTGAACTACGAGGAGATCCCGCAGGCCCTCGTCGACGCCGCCGAGGCGGCCGGACTGCCGCTCCTCGAAGTGCCCCGCCTCACCCCCTTCCTCGCCATCACCAAGGCCGTGTCGGCGGCCATCGCCGCCGACCAGTACCGGGCCGTCACCGCCGGCTTCGAGGCCCAGCGCGAGCTGACCAGGGCTGCCGTCGCCGGCGACGGACCGGGCGAGCTCCTCACCCGTCTCGCCGCCCACGTCGACGGCTGGGCCGCCCTGTACGACACCTCCGGCGCCGTCGTGGCCGCCGCGCCCGACTGGGCCGCCAGACGGGCCGCCCGCCTCACCCCCGACGTGGAGCGCCTCCGGGACCGCCCCGCACCGGCCAGCGTCGTCGTCGGCGGCTCCGACGACCGGGTCGAACTCCAGTCGCTCGGCACCGGCCGCCTGGTCCGCGGCGCCCTCGCCGTCGGTACGGGGACGGCGCTCGGCACCGCCGAGCGGTACGCCGTGCACTCGGCGGTCGCCCTGCTGACACTCACCACCGTGCGCTCCCGCTCGCTCCAGGGCGCCGAGCAGCGCCTCGGCGCCGCCGTCCTGCGCATGCTGCTCGCCGGTCAGTCCGACCACGCGCGGGCCGTCGCGGGAGACCTGTACGGCGGACTCCTCGACGCCCCCTTCCGGCTGCTGATCGCGGAGGCGGCCCCCGGGTCCACCCCCGAACTCCTCGCCGAGACCGTGGAGGCCGCGGCGGCCCGCGCCGGAGAGGCGCTGCTGTTGGTGCCCGAGGGCGAACGGATCGTGGTGCTCGCCGCGGACGGCGGCGCCGCGGTCCGCGCCTGCGCCGGATACGCCGAGGCGCAGGACGAGCGCCCGGCCCGCGAACCGGGCACGGAGGACGGCGAGGTCGTCGTCGGCCTGTCCGCCCCGTCCGGGCCGATCGCCGTCTCCGCCGCCTACAAGCAGGCCGAACAGGCGCTCTCGGTGGCCCGCCGACGCGGCAGGGCCCTGGTCGAGCACGAGGAGCTGGCCGCGGGCTCCGTCCTCCCGCTGCTCGCCGACGACGCCGTACGGGCCTTCGCCGACGGGATGCTCCGCGCCCTGTACGAGCACGACGCGAAGGGCCGCGGCGACCTCGTCGCCTCCCTGCGCGCCTGGCTGTCCCGGCACGGCCAGTGGGACGCAGCCGCCGCCGACCTCGGCGTGCACCGCCACACCCTGCGCTACCGGATGCGCCGGGTGGAGGAGATCCTCGGCCGCTCGCTGGACGACCCGGACGTCCGTATGGAGCTCTGGCTGGCGCTGAAGGCCACGACGGCGGCCGGCTCGGGCGCCCCCGGAGCCTGATCCCCGACAAAGCGGAGCGTCGGCCGGGTTCTGTACTCCACGCCGGACAAACGTCATCCGCGCCCGGCCGTCCTACGGTGGGGGAGCACGACACCCACGAGCTCCGTACGACCTCCGAAGGGCCGGATCCGCCATGACTTCCACCCACGCCTTCTGGCTGGCCGGCCGCCAGGCCACCGGCGAGGACAGCTTCGACGTCACCAACCCCTGGGACGGCCGTCTTGTCGGCACCGTCAGCGTGCCGACCGACGCGCAGACCGAGGAAGCCGTCGCCGCCGCCCACGCCGTGCGCGAGGAGTTCGCCGCGACCCCGGCGCACGTCCGGGCCGCCGCGCTCGACCACGTCGTGCGCCGTCTGGTGGAGCGCACCGAGGAGATCGCCCAGCTGATCTCCGCCGAGAACGGCAAGCCCATCAAGTGGGCCCGTGGCGAGGTCGGCCGCGCCGTGTCCGTCTTCCGCTTCGCCTCGGAGGAGGCCCGCCGCTTCAACGGCGGCGACGCCCAGCGCCTGGACACCGACGCCGGCGGCACCGGCCGCCTGGGGCTCACCCGGCGCTTCCCGCGTGGCACCGTCCTCGGGATCTCGCCCTTCAACTTCCCGCTCAACCTGAGCGCGCACAAGGTCGCCCCGGCCATCGCCGTCGGCGCCCCGATCATCCTCAAGCCGGCCCCGGCGACCCCGATCTCCTCGCTGATCCTGGGCGAGCTGCTGGCCGAGACCGACCTCCCGGCCGGTTCCTGGTCGGTGCTGACGGTCCCGAACGACCGCATGCCGGCCCTCGTCCAGGACGAGCGGCTGCCCGTGATCTCCTTCACCGGTTCCGGCCCGGTCGGCTACTCGATCATGGACTCGGTGCCGCGCAAGCACTGCACCCTGGAGCTCGGCGGCAACGGAGCCGCGGTCGTCCTCGGCGACTACGCCTCCGAGGAGGACCTGGACTGGGCCGCGACCCGTATCGCGACCTTCTCCAACTACCAGGGCGGCCAGTCCTGCATCTCGGTGCAGCGCGTGATCGCGGACGCCTCGGTCTACGACCGGCTCGTCCCGAAGATCGTCTCGGCCGTCGAGGCCCTCGTCACCGGCGACCCGTCCGACGCCACCACGGATGTCGGCCCGCTGGTCAGCGAGGACGCCGCCAAGCGTGTCGAGTCGTGGGTCGACGAGGCCGTGCAGGCCGGCGCCGCGCTGCTGACCGGCGGCAAGCGGGACGGCGCGACGTACGCCCCGACCGTGCTCACCGAGCTCCCGGACGGCGTCACCCTCTCCGGCGAAGAGGTCTTCGGCCCGGTCCTGTCCGTGCAGAAGGTGGACGGCGAGGCGGAGGCGTTCGCCGCCGTCAACTCCTCCAAGTACGGCCTCCAGGCCGGCGTGTTCACGCACGACCTCCAGACCGCCTTCCGCGCCCACCGCGCCCTGGAGGTGGGCGGCGTGATCATCGGCGACGTCCCCTCGTACCGCGCGGACCAGATGCCGTACGGCGGAGCCAAGCAGTCCGGCGTCGGCCGCGAGGGCGTGCGCTACGCGATGGACGACTACACCTACGAGCGCGTCCTGGTCCTCACCGGCCTCGCCCTCTAGGAGCCCCCGAACGGCCGCCTGCCTTCCGCCCGGACAGCGATCGCAGCAGGCGGTACGACGAACGGCCTGAGCCCACTGTGCGGGGGCTCAGGCCGTTCGTGCGCCCTGCCGCAGGGGTGGTGGGGCCGGGGCACATCGGGTACATACGGACGAGTGGACCGAACGGCGCAGCCGGCCGGTCCGCCGACCCACCCGACCCCAGACGCGGCGAGGTGAGCTCCTCATGTCCGCCCCACAAGAAACGCCCCAGGCGCCCAAAGTCACCGAGCGTGAAGCACGCAGGGTGGCCGAGGCCGCCCGTGAGCAGGACTGGCGCAAGCCCAGTTTCGCCAAGGAACTCTTCCTCGGCCGCTTCCGGCTCGACCTGATCCACCCGCACCCGATGCCCGCCGGTGAGGACGTGCGGCGCGGCGAGGAGTTCCTCTCCCGGCTGCGCGAGTTCTGCGAGACGAAGATCGACGGCGCGCTGATCGAGCGCGAGGCCCGGATCCCCGACGAGGTGATCAACGGTCTCAAGGAACTCGGCGCCCTCGGCATGAAGATCTCCACCCATTACGGCGGCCTCGGGCTCACTCAGGTGTACTACAACAAGGCCCTCGCCCTGATCGGGTCCGCCAGCCCCGCGCTCGGCGCGCTGCTCTCCGCCCATCAGTCGATCGGCGTACCGCAGCCGCTGAAGATCTTCGGCACCGAGGAGCAGAAGGACGCCTTCCTGCCTCGGCTGGCCCGTACGGACATCTCGGCGTTCCTCCTCACCGAACCCGACGTCGGGTCCGACCCGGCCCGGCTCGCCACCTCCGCCGTACCCGACGGCACGGACTACGTACTCGACGGCGTGAAGCTGTGGACGACCAACGGCGTCGTCGCCGATCTGCTGGTCGTCATGGCCCGCGTCCCGAAGTCCGAGGGGCACAAGGGCGGGATCACCGCCTTCGTCGTGGAGGCGGACTCGCCGGGCATCACCGTCGAGCACCGCAACGCGTTCATGGGGCTGCGCGGCCTGGAGAACGGCGTCACGCGCTTCCACCGCGTCCGGGTGCCCGCCGCCCATCGCATCGGTCCCGAGGGCGCCGGGCTCAAGATCGCCCTGACCACCCTCAACACGGGCCGCCTCTCGCTGCCCGCCATGTGCGTGGGAGCGGGGAAGTGGAGCCTGAAGATCGCCCGCGAATGGTCGGCCGCGCGGGAGCAGTGGGGCAGGCCCGTCGCCCGGCACGAGGCGGTCGGCGCGAAGATCTCCTTCATCGCCGCGACCACCTTCGCGCTGGAGGCCATCGTGGACCTCGCCTCGCAGATGGCGGACGAGGACCGCAACGACATCCGGATCGAAGCCGCCCTGGCCAAGCTCTACGGCTCGGAGATGGGCTGCCTGATCGCCGACGAACTGGTCCAGATCCGCGGCGGCCGGGGCTTCGAGACCGCCGACTCCCTCGCCGCCCGCGGTGAACGAGCCGTCCCCGCCGAGCAGTTGCTCCGCGATCTGCGGATCAACCGGATCTTCGAGGGCTCCACGGAGATCATGCACCTGCTGATCGCCCGCGAGGCCGTCGACGCCCACCTCAAGGTGGCCGGAGACATCATCGATCCCGACAAGCCGCTGTCCGCCAAGGCCAGGGCCGGCGCCAACGCGGCGGGGTTCTACGCCCGCTGGCTCCCGAAACTGGTCGCCGGACCGGGACAGCTCCCGCGCACCTACGGTGAGTTCCACCCCTCGGGGCACCCGGACCTGTCCGCCCACCTCCGCTACGTCGAACGCTCCTCCCGCAAGCTGGCCCGCTCCACCTTCTACGCGATGTCCCGCTGGCAGGGCCGCATGGAGACCAAACAGGGGTTCCTCGGCCGGATCGTCGACATCGGCGCCGAACTCTTCGCGATGAGTGCCGCCTGCGTCCGCGCCGAACTCCTGCGCACCACCGGCGAGCACGGCCGTGAGGCGTACCAACTGGCCGACGTCTTCTGCCACCAGTCCCGCATCCGGGTCGAGGAACTCTTCACCCGCCTCTGGGCCAACACCGACGACCTGGACCGGCGCGTGGTCGACGGCGTTCTCTCCGGCGCGTACACCTGGCTGGAGGAGGGTGTCGTCGACCCGAGCGGCGACGGCCCCTGGATCGCGGACGCCACCCCGGGCGCCTCGACGAAGGAGAACGTCCACCGGCCCATCCGCTGAGCCCCGGGTGTCTTCCGGCGGGGCACGTCCACGCGCTGGACGTGCCCCGCCCGCACGCCCGCCGCACGGCAGGATGGGCGCCCGTGACCGTCATCCACATCCCCGGCTCGAAGTCCGTCACCGCCCGCGCGCTGTTCCTTGCCGCCGCGGCCGACGGCACCACCACCCTCGTACGCCCCCTGCACTCGGACGACACCGAGGGCTTCACGGAGGGCCTGACCCGGCTCGGCTACGCGGTGACCAGGGAGCCGGACCGCTGGCACATCGAGGGCCGGCCGGGCGGGCCCGCCGTCACCGACGCCGACGTGTACTGCCGCGACGGGGCCACCACCGCCCGCTTCCTGCCGACACTCGCCGCCGCCGCGGCCTCCGGCACCTACCGCTTCGACGCCTCCCCGCAGATGCGCCGCCGCCCCCTCGCCCCGCTCACCGAGGCCCTGCGCACCCTGGGCGTCGACCTGCGCCACGAGAAGGCCGAGGGCCACCATCCGCTGCGGATCGAGGCGTCCGGCATCAAGGGCGGCGAACTGACCCTGGACGCCGGGGAGTCGTCGCAGTACCTCACCGCCCTGCTCATGCTCGGCCCGCTCACGGCGGAAGGGCTCCGCATCGAGGTCACCGAGCTGGTGTCGGCGCCGTACATCGAGATCACCCTCGCGATGATGCGCAGCTTCGGCGTCGAGGCGGTCCGGGAGGGGAACACCTTCACCGTCCCCTCCGGCGGCTACCGCCCCACCACGTACGCCGTCGAACCCGACGCCTCCACGGCGAGCTACTTCTTCGCCGCCGCGGCCCTCACCGGCCGCGAGGTCACCGTCCCCGGTCTCGGGACGGACGCGCTCCAGGGCGACCTGCGCTTCGTCGACGTCCTGCGCCGCATGGGCGCGGACGTCCGTACGACCGCGGAGGCGACGACCGTCGGTTCCACCGGCAGCCTCACCGGCCTCACGGTCAACATGCGAGACATCTCCGACACGATGCCGACGCTGGCGGCCATCGCGCCCTTCGCCTCCTCGCCCGTCCGTATCGAGGACGTGGCCAACACCCGGGTGAAGGAGTGCGACCGGCTCGACGCCTGCGCCGACAACCTCCGGCGCATGGGCATCACCGTGCTCACGGGTCACGACTGGATCGAGATCCACCCCGGCACCCCCCGGCCCACCGAGATCACCACCCACGGCGACCACCGGATCGTCATGTCGTTCGCCGTCACCGGACTGCGCGCGCCGGGGATGACGTACGACGACCCCGGCTGCGTACGCAAGACGTTCCCCCGCTTCCACGAGACCTTCGCGGATTTCGCTGCCACCACGGCCGGTTAGGGTTCCTGGGCGTTCGTCGTCCACAGGAGAGTCCATGGCCACGCCGCCCCACCACCAGCCCCTGTCCCCGTACGGATTCGGCCGCCCCGCACCGTCGCCGTGCGACATCTGCGGTGCGATACCCGCCGTCCACACCGTCGTCCGCGGGCACCAGGGGCTCGTCGTCACCCTGCGCTTCCTGACCGAGGAAGGCACGTTCTGCCGCACCTGCGGGACCTCGCTGTACCGGAAGATGACCTCGGACACCCTGTGGCAGGGCTGGTGGGGACTGCTGTCCGTGTTCGCCGCCCCGGTCACGCTGTTCATGAACATCGGTGCCCGCTCGCGGATTCGCGCCCTGCCGCACCCGGTGGGCAACCTCCGCCCCCAGCTCGCCCCCGGCCGCCGCGTCCTGGCCCGGCTGCCCGCCCTGGTCATCATCGGCGTCCTGCTCGTGGGCCTCGGCACCTTCGTCGTACCGCGGCTCATCCCCTCCGCGCCGGTCTCGTTCACGGCGGGCGACTGCGGGCGCAACAACGCCGAGTGGCCCGAGCAGGACCTGGAGGAGGTCGGCTGCAGCTCGGCCGAGGCCGAATTCTGGCTCTCGGACGGGGAGAAGTGCTGGGGCATGGACTGGCTGGTGCACATCGATTACAGCGCCGAGCTGAAGTCGCTGTGCGCTCATCCCATGAAGAAGTGACGCGGACGGGGACGCCCTGTCCCGGCACACAGCCGATGCGGCAACAATGGGGGCATGAGCGACAGCCCTGCCCCCCTCGCCGACCCGCATCTGATCTTCGATCCCGCGGAAGGCCGCCGGGATCTCGTGATCCTCGGCTCCACCGGGTCCATCGGCACCCAGGCCATCGACCTGGTGCTGCGCAACCCCGACCGCTTCCGGGTCACCGCACTCTCGGCCGCGGGCGGCCGGGTCGCCCTGCTCGCCGAGCAGGCGCGGCGGCTCGGCGTGCGTACGGTCGCCGTCGCCGCCGAGGACAAGGTGCCGGCCCTGCGCGAGGCACTGCGCGAGGAGTACGGGGCGGGCGAGCCGCTCCCCGAGATCCTGGCCGGGCCCGACGCCGCCACCGAGCTCGCCGCCGGTGACTGCCACACCGTGCTGAACGGCATCACCGGCTCGATCGGCCTCGCCCCGACCCTCGCCGCCCTGAAGGCGGGCCGCACGCTCGCCCTCGCCAACAAGGAGTCGCTGATCGTCGGCGGCCCGCTGGTGAAGGCGCTCGCGGCCCCCGGCCAGATCATCCCGGTCGACTCGGAGCACGCCGCGCTCTTCCAGGCCCTCGCCGCCGGCACCCGCGCCGACGTGCGCAAGCTCGTCGTCACGGCCTCCGGCGGACCCTTCCGCGGACGTACGCGAAGCGAGCTGGCCGACGTCACCAGGGAGCAGGCCCTCGCGCACCCGACCTGGGCGATGGGACCGGTCATCACCATCAACTCGGCGACCCTGGTCAACAAGGGCCTGGAGGTCATCGAGGCGCATCTCCTCTACGACATTCCGTTCGACCGGATCGAGGTCGTGGTCCACCCCCAGTCGTACGTCCACTCCATGGTCGAGTTCACGGACGGTTCCACGCTCGCCCAGGCCACCCCGCCCGACATGGGTGGCCCGATCGCCATCGGCCTCGGCTGGCCGCAACGCGTCCCGGACGCCGCACCGGCCTTCGACTGGTCGAAGGCGTCCAGCTGGGAGTTCTTCCCGCTGGACACCGAAGCCTTCCCGTCCGTCGGGCTCGCCCGGCACGTCGGTACCCTCGGCGGCACCGCCCCCGCGGTCTTCAACGCCGCGAACGAGGAGTGCGTGGACGCCTTCCTGGCAGGACGGCTGCCCTTCAACGGAATCATGGATACGGTCACCGCAGTGGTCGCCGAACACGGCACCCCTGTCACGGGAACTTCACTGACGGTCGCGGACGTCCTCGAAGCGGAGACCTGGGCGCGTGCCCGGGCCCAGGAGCTCTCGGCGAAAGCGACAGCGGAGGCGCGCGCATGAGTATGACGACGATCCTGTTGACGATCCTTGGGATCGCCATCTTCGCCGTGGGTCTGCTGTTCTCGATCGCCTGGCACGAGCTGGGACACCTCTCGACGGCCAAGCTCTTCGGCATCCGTGTGCCGCAGTACATGGTCGGCTTCGGCCCGACCATCTGGTCGCGGAAGAAGGGCGACACCGAGTACGGCATCAAGGCGATCCCCGCGGGCGGCTACATCCGCATGATCGGCATGTTCCCGCCCGGTGCGGACGGACGCATGGAGGCGCGCTCCACCTCACCGTGGCGCAGCATGATCGAGGACGCCAGGTCCGCCGCCTTCGAGGAACTCCAGCCGGGCGACGAGACCCGCCTCTTCTACACGCGCAAGCCGTGGAAGCGCGTGATCGTGATGTTCGCCGGCCCGTTCATGAACCTGGTGCTGGCCGTCGTGATCTTCATGGGCGTGGCCATGACCTTCGGTTTCCAGACGCAGACCACCGAGGTCGCCGGTGTCCAGAAGTGCGTGATCTCCCAGAGCGAGAACCGCGACGCCTGCAAGAAGGGTGACCCGGTCTCGCCCGCGCAGGCCGCGGGACTCCAGAAGGGCGACACGATCGTCTCCTTCGACGGGCAGAAGATCGACGACTGGGCCACGCTCTCCGACCGCATCCGGCAGACCATCGGCCCCGCCACGATCGTCGTGGAGCGCGACGGGCAGGAGCAGACCCTGCACGCCGTGCTGCAGAAGAACGCGGTGGCGCAGAAGGACTCCGACGGCGAGGTCGTCCCCGGCAAGTACGTGGACGCCGGCTATCTGGGCTTCGCCGCCCGCACCGAGATCGTGCCGCTCTCCTTCGGCGACTCCGTCGTCCGGATGGGAGACATGATCGAGAACGGCGTCGACTCGATCATCGCCCTGCCGTCCAAGATCCCGGACCTCTGGAACGCGGCCTTCAGCGACGGGGAACGCGCGGACGACTCCCCGGTCGGCGTGGTCGGCGCCGCCCGCATCGGCGGCGAGGTGATGACCCTCGACGTCCCGGCGCAGAACCAGGTCGCGATGATGCTGTTCCTGCTGGCCGGCTTCAACCTCTCGCTGTTCCTCTTCAACATGCTGCCCCTGCTGCCGCTCGACGGCGGGCACATCGCCGGTGCCCTCTGGGAGGCACTGCGCCGCAACCTGGCGCGGATCTTCAGGCGGCCCGACCCCGGCCCGTTCGACGTGGCGAAGCTGATGCCGGTCGCCTACGTGGTCGCCGGAATCTTCATCTGCTTCACGCTGCTGGTCCTGGTGGCGGACATCGTCAACCCGGTCAAGATCACCTGACCGAACCACGCGCACCACGCGTAGTGGCCGGTCACACATAGGGTGGCCGGCCACCCCCCATGGGGTGGATTCGCCGGACGGGGTGCGCCCGGCGTTCCTCCGGTGCCGTAACCTCGAAGACCGGAGCCCGCCGATCTCGGGACCTTGATCCACACCTTGGGGATGCTCAGCGCATGACTGCGATTTCTCTCGGAATGCCGGCCGTTCCGACCAAGCTCGCCGACCGAAGGGTCAGCCGCCAGATCCAGGTCGGATCGGTCGCGGTCGGCGGTGACGCACCTGTGTCGGTGCAGTCGATGACGACGACGCGTACGTCGGACATCGGGGCGACGTTGCAGCAGATCGCGGAGCTGACGGCTTCGGGCTGTCAGATCGTGCGGGTGGCGTGTCCGACGCAGGACGACGCGGACGCGTTGTCGACGATCGCGCGGAAGTCGCAGATCCCGGTGATCGCGGATATTCACTTCCAGCCGAAGTACGTGTTCGCGGCGATCGACGCGGGCTGTGCGGCGGTGCGGGTGAATCCGGGGAACATCAAGCAGTTCGACGACAAGGTCAAGGAGATCGCGCACGCCGCGAAGGATGCGGGTACGCCGATCCGGATCGGTGTGAACGCGGGTTCGCTGGACGCGCGGCTGCTGAAGAAGTATGGGAAGGCGACGCCGGAGGCTCTGGTGGAGTCGGCGTTGTGGGAGGCGTCGCTCTTCGAGGAGCACGGCTTCGGTGACATCAAGATCTCGGTGAAGCACAACGACCCGGTCGTGATGGTGAACGCCTACCGTCAGCTGGCTGCGCAGAGCGATTACCCGTTGCACCTGGGTGTGACGGAGGCGGGTCCGGCGTTCCAGGGGACGATCAAGTCGGCGGTGGCGTTCGGTGCGCTGTTGTCGGAGGGGATCGGGGACACGATCCGGGTCTCGCTGTCGGCTCCGCCGGCGGAGGAGGTCAAGGTCGGTCTGCAGATCCTCGAGGCGCTGAATCTGAAGCAGCGGCGGCTGGAGATCGTGTCGTGTCCGTCGTGCGGGCGGGCGCAGGTGGATGTGTACAAGCTGGCCGACCAGGTGAGTGCGGGTCTGGAGGGCATGGAGGTTCCGCTGCGGGTCGCGGTGATGGGCTGTGTCGTCAACGGTCCGGGTGAGGCCCGTGAGGCGGACCTGGGTGTGGCGTCCGGCAACGGCAAGGGCCAGATCTTCGTGAAGGGCGAGGTCATCAAGACCGTCCCTGAATCCAAGATCGTCGAGACCCTCATCGAAGAAGCCCTGAAGATCGCCGAGCAGATGGAGAAGGACGGCATCTCCTCCGGCGAACCCCAGGTCTCCATCAGCTGACCCGCACACCGCACGCCCCGCCAACGGCTCACCGCGCCCCGCCGGACCCTGTGTCCTGTCCTCGAACGACAGGCCCCGGTCCGGCGGGGCGCGGCCGTTGCGGACACCGGGCGGGATGCGGTCGCACGGCCCCGGTCCCGGACGCGAGGGGCGCCCGCCGCGCCCTTTCGGTACAGTGCGGAAATCAGCAGACCGCATGGTGAGGCCCCCTCGTGTTGACGCAGACCACCACCCGGGTCCTCGAACCCAGCGACCTCGGCGCCGCGCTCGCCATCCTGGAGAGCGAGCCCGTGGCCAACGCCTTTGTCACGTCCCGCGTACAGGTCGCGGGGCTCGACCCCTGGCGCCTCGGCGGCGAGATGTGGGGCTGGTACGCCGACGGGCGCCTGCGCTCCCTGTGTTACTCCGGGGCCAACCTCGTCCCGATCTGCGCCACCCCCGAGGCCGTCAGGGCCTTCGCCGACCGGGCCCGCCGGGCCGGCCGCCGCTGCTCCTCGATCGTCGGCCCCGCCGAGGCCACCGCCCAGCTGTGGCGCCTGCTCGAACCCGGCTGGGGACCCGCCCGCGAGGTCCGCGCCAACCAGCCGCTCATGGTCACCGAACACCCCTCCGCCGACGTCGAACCCGACCCCCTCGTGCGCCGCGTCCGCAAGGACGAGATGGACGTCCTCATGCCCGCCTGCGTGGCGATGTTCACCGAAGAGGTGGGCATCTCGCCGATGGCCGGCGACGGCGGACTCCTCTACCAGGCACGCGTCGCCGAGCTGATCGGCACCGGCCGCTCCTTCGCCCGCATCGAGGACGGCAAGGTCCTCTTCAAGGCGGAGATCGGTGCGGCGACGTCCCTCGCCTGCCAGATCCAGGGCGTCTGGGTCGCTCCCGAGCACCGTGGCCGCGGCCTCTCCGAGACCGGCATGGCAGCGGTCCTGCGGTACGCGCTGGCCGATGTGGCGCCGATCGTCAGCCTCTACGTGAACGACTACAACACCCCCGCACGCAAGGCGTACGCCCGCGTGGGCTTCCGCGAGACCGGCGCCTTCATGAGCGTCCTCTTCTGACCACGCGGTCCCGGCCCGCCGGGAACGGCCAGTAGGGTTCCCGCATGGCAGCAGCAGCTTCCGGGAGCGGCCCCGGGGTTCCCGACGTCCTGGTCGGCCCCGTCGACCTGGCCGAGCGCGTCGACGAGGCACTGGCGGTGCAGGCCCTCGCCTTCGGCCTGAGCCCGGAGGAGATCGAGGTGCGCCGGCATATCGTGCTGCGCCACCTCGACCATCCGCAGGCCCGGGCCCTCGGAGCCACCACCCCCGCCGGCCGGCTCGTGGGATTCGTGTACGGCATGCCCAACGACCGGTCCCAGTGGTGGTCCACCGTCGTCGAGCCCTATCTGCGCGCCACCGGCTCCGACGGCTGGCTCGACGAGTCGTTCGTGATCACGGAGCTCCACGTCCATCCGGACTTCCAGCAGCGCGGCATCGGCCGCACCCTGATCACCACCGTCACGGACGCCGTCGGCCTGCCGCGTTCCATCCTCTCGGCGATCGACACGGAGAGCCCGGCACGCGGTCTGTACCGCGCCCTCGGCTACCGGGACCTGGCCCGCCAGGTGCACTTCCCCAGTGCTCCCAAGCCGTACGCGGTGATGGGCGCGCCCCTCCCGCTGCGCCGTGCGGAAGCAATCGATTTCCGCCCGCCCCTGCCGCCCGGCTAATCTCGGCCACATCACCCTTCCGAGCAGGAGTTCATCATGGCCCAGGTCCAGCGCATGTCCCGATTGATGATCAAGACACTGCGCGACGACCCGGCAGACGCCGAGACGCTCAACCACAAGCTGCTCGTCCGGGCCGGATACGTACGTCGCACGGCTGCCGGCATCTGGACCTGGCTGCCGCTCGGCAAGAAGGTCCTGGAGAACGTCACGCGTGTCGTCCGCGAGGAGATGGACGCCATCGGCGGCCAGGAGGTCCTGCTCCCCGCGCTGCTCCCCAAGGAGTCCTACGACGCGAGCGGTCGCTACGAGGAGTACGGCGACCTGCTGTTCCGCCTCAAGGACCGCAAGGGCTCCGAGTACCTCCTCGGCCCCACGCACGAAGAGATCTTCACCCAGATCGTCAAGGACCAGATCACGTCCTACAAGGACCTGCCCGTGGTCCTGTACCAGATCCAGACCAAGTACCGCGACGAGGCCCGCCCGCGCGCCGGTGTGCTCCGCGGGCGCGAGTTCCAGATGAAGGACTCGTACTCGTTCGACACCACCGACGAGGGCCTCATCGAGGCGTACCAGCTCCACCGGGCCGCCTACATCCGGATCTTCGAGCGCCTCGGCCTCGACCACCGCATCGTCTCCGCGGTCTCCGGCGCCATGGGCGGCTCCGCGTCCGAGGAGTTCCTCGCCCCGGCCCCGGCCGGCGAGGACACCTTCGCCGACTGCCCCAACTGCGACTACGCCGCCAACACGGAGGCCGTGACCTTCGAGGCCGCCCCCGTCGACGGCTCGGCGCACGGTCCCGTCGAGGAGCTCGACACCCCGGACACCCCCACCATCGAGACGCTCGCCGCCTTCCTCGGCATCCAGGCGTCCGAGACGCTCAAGAACCTCCTGGTCAAGGTCGACGGCGAGATCGTCGCCGTGGGCGTCCCCGGCGACCGCGAGGTCGACCTCGGCAAGCTCGGCGAGCACCTGGCGCCGGCCGTGGTCGAGCTGGTCACCGCCGAGGACTTCGAGGGCCGTCCCGACCTCGTGCGCGGCTACGTCGGCCCGCAGGGCCTGGACAAGGTCCGTTTCATCGCCGACCCCCGTATCGCCTCCGGCACCGCCTGGGTCACCGGCGCCAACAAGCCCGGCACCCACGCGCGCAACGTCGTCGTGGGCCGTGACTTCGAGGTCGACGACTACCTCGACGTCGTGGTCGTCGAGGCGGGCGACCCGTGCCCCAAGTGCGGCGCCGGCCTCAAGCTGGACCGTGCCATCGAGATCGGCCACATCTTCCAGCTGGGCCGCAAGTTCGCCGACGCCTTCCAGCTCGACGTGCTCGGCCAGAACGGCAAGCCGGTCCGGGTCACGATGGGTTCGTACGGCATCGGCGTGTCCCGCGCCGTGGCCGCGCTCGTCGAGCAGACCGCCGACGAGCAGGGTCTGTGCTGGCCCCGCGAGATCGCCCCGGCCGACGTCCACGTCGTCGCCGCGGGCAAGGCGCTCCAGACGGAGCTGGCCCTCGACGTCTCCGAGAAGCTGAACGCGGCGGGCCTCCGGGTCATCGTCGACGACCGCGCGGGCGTCTCGCCCGGCGTGAAGTTCACCGACGCCGAGCTGATCGGTGTGCCGAAGATCCTGGTGGCCGGCCGCCGCTCGGCCGAGGGCGTCCTGGAACTCAAGGACCGCCGCACGGGCGAGCGCGAGGAGCTCACGGTGGACGAGGCGATCGCCCGCCTCACCGACCGGGGCTGACCCTCTCCGACACACCCCGAAGGCCCCCGCGCACCGTGCGCGGGGGCCTTCGGGTTCGTCGGTTCGAGCGAGCGGGTCCTACAGCCAGCCCGCGAACTCCAGGGCCAGTTCGCCGTCCTGTCGGCGTCCCGCGGTCAGTGCCCGGGTGCCCGACTCCACGGCCCGGAACAGCGTCCAGCCGTGCAGCCTCTCCCGGTCCACGTCCAGGGAGTCGGCGAGCTTCTTGACCCGTCGCCGGGCCGTCGCGGCCCCGCCGGGAGAGGCGATCAGATCCTCGACCCGGTCGCGCACCAGCCGTGCCAGGTCGTAGGCCCGCTCGCCGACCAGCGGCTCGGGGCCGACCGTCAGCCAGGGGGAGCGCTCACCCGAGAGCACCTTGCTCTGGCGGAAGTTGCCGTGCAGCAGCAGGACTTCGGGGGAGTGCGCGACCAGTTCCGCACGGGCCGCCAGCGCGTCCGTCACGAGCGGCGCCAGCGTCGGATCGGCCTCCGCGACCGCCCGCATCGGCCCCGCCTGACGTTCCGTCCGCTCGGCCACCGATTCGAAGGAGTGCCCGGCCGGCGGGTCGACCCACAGCCGGCGCACCGTGCCGGCCGCCTCCAGCAGGGCCTTCGCCTCCGGGAGCGAGCGCAGCGACACCTCGTGGTGCAGCCGCTCCAGGAGCAGGGCGTCGCCCGGCAGCGCTCCGGCCGCGGGTTCGAGGAGCTGTACGGCGCCCCAGCCGTTCCAGTGCGCCAACGCCGCCCGCTCGCAGCCGGGCGCGGCCTCGGACGGGGCGATCTTCAGCACGCCCGGGGTCCCGTCGGACCTCCGGACCAGGAGGACGAGGCTGCTGCGTCCGCCGGGGGCGACCACCCGCTCGACGGAGAGTTCCTGCGCGTCCCCCGCGAGCGCCTCTTCGGTCAGTGCGGGAAGCCGCCCGAGCCAGTCGGCCGCGGCGGCGTCCCCGTACATCTCGCCGAGCGCTCGGACCAGACGCTGCGGCGGTTCGAAACCCATACGTGCCTTGTTCCCTTTCAGAGCCTTCTTCAGTGCGTCCCGCTCGTCCCTTCCGGACCCGCGGCTTCCCCGGTCGTGGCCTTCTCGGCAAGCCCGGGAAAGGCTACGCCGGTGCCCCGCCAGCGGACCGCGCGTACGGCGGCCTCCCGCAGAGCGCCCGCGGCCTCACGCCGCAGGGGGCCTTCGGCGGCCCGTACGAGGTCGGAGTAGACGCCCGCGATCCGGTCCTCCAGCACGGCGGCGAGCCGCACCGCCGCCGCCGGATCCCGTACCGCGAACGGCAGAGCGTACGCGGCATCGGCCGCGACCGGCGCACCGCCCAGGTCGCGCACGGTGCGCACCAGCGCGTCGCGCCGGGCCCGGTGCCCGTCGAAGGCGGCCGTGGCCTCGCTGCCGCGCCGCCCGTCGAGCCGGCCGCCGAGCACCGCGTAGCCGTACACCGCGGCGTGTTCGGCGGCCAGGGCGGCCTGTGCGGCCTTCAGTTCCTCGGGGCCGTCCCCGGCCCGCGTGTCCATGACGCTCATGACGCGGTGTCCTTGGCGAGTTCGGTGAGCAGGTACGCGTGCACGGCGCCGGCCGCCGCGACGGAGGCCAGCAGCCGGGCGAGCTCCGGTTCCGCCTCCAGGAGCGAGACGGTGTGCGCGTCGGCGGCGCGTCGTGCCGCCGCGGCGAGTTCCTTGAGAGCGGCCTTCGGCTCGACGGCCGGAGCCGCTGCGGGCGGACCGGGCGCCGTCGCCCCGGCGCCCTTCGACAGGGCCGCCGTGTGCTCCTGTACGGCCGAACGCAGCGGGGCCAGTCCGGCGGCCGTCGCGGGGTGGGCCGCCGCCACCTGGTCGTACCGGGCGAGCAGCGAGGCGCTCACACGCGTCGCGCTCCCGCGCAGTTTCCGCTGTGCCCGGGCGTCCGAGGCCCGGGCGCGGGCCTCGGCCTGGGCCCGTGAACCGGCGTTCGTGGAACCCTTCCTGGCCTCCGGCCCGTCACCGTCGCCGCAGCCCGCCAGCACCGCGCCCATCGAAAGCGCTCCAGTGGCCGCGAGCGCGGCCCTGCGCGTCGTCCCCGTCCGCCGCACGTGTCTCCTCCGGGTCCCGTTCGGTACTGACTGGTTCTGTCCTGAAGTGATCACCGCTGGCGAGCGTACCCGCGCCCCGGGGCAGGCGGACGGCAACACCCCTCCGGACCGGATACCCTTTGACCTGACACACGACGATCCCCACAACAGCACACGCGGCCGAGGAGTCACCCGGGATGAGCACCACCCAGAGCGAGAGGCTGCGCGAACTGCTGGAACCGCTCGTCAGCGCCGAGGAACTGGATCTCGAAGAGATCGAGGTGGCCCGGGCCGGGCGCCGTCAGGTGCTTCGAGTCGTCGTCGATTCCGAACAGGGTGTCGAACTGGACGCCTGCGCCGAGCTCAGCCGCGCGATCTCCGAGAAGCTCGACGAGACGGACGCCATGGGCGAGGGCGAGTACGTCCTCGAAGTGAGCTCTCCGGGCGCCGACCGCCCGTTGACCGAGCACCGCCACTACGTACGCGCCACCGGCCGCCTCGCGAGGCTCCAACTGACCGAGGGCGGCGAGCTGGTCGCTCGCATCCTCGCCGTCGACGACGAGGGACTGGACCTCGAAGTGCCGGGCGTGAAGGGCCGTAAGCCCACCGCCCGCCGGGTCTCCTTCGACGAGATCGCGAAGGCGCGCGTGGAGATCGAATTCAACCGCAAGGACAAGAAGGAAGAGGAGGCGTAGCCGTGGACATCGATGTGAAGCTGCTGAAGGGCTTGGCGCAGGACAAGGAGATCCCCTTCGACGTGCTCGTCGGGGCGATCGAGTCGGCCCTCCTCATCGCGTACCACCGTACGGACGGCAGCCACCGCCGGGCGCGGGTCGAGCTGAACGAGCGCGGCCACGTGACGGTGTGGGCCAAGGAGGACCCGGCCGACCTCGAAGAGGGCCAGGAGCCCAAGGAGTTCGACGACACCCCGTCCGGCTTCGGCCGGATCGCGGCGACGACCGCCAAGCAGGTCATCCTGCAGCGGCTGCGCGACGCGGAGGACGACCGGACGTTCGGCGAGTACGCCGGCCACGAGGGCGATGTCGTCACCGGTCTGGTCCAGCAGGGCAAGGACCCGAAGAACGTCCTCGTCGACATCGGCAAGATGGAAGCCATCCTGCCCGTCCAGGAGCAGGTGCCGGGCGAGGAGTACACGCACGGCCTCCGGCTGCGTTCGTACGTCGTCCGGGTCGCCAAGGGCGTCCGCGGTCCGTCCGTGACGCTGTCGCGTACCCACCCCAACCTCGTGAAGAAGCTCTTCGCGCTGGAGGTCCCGGAGATCGCCGACGGCTCGGTCGTCATCGAGGCGATCGCCCGCGAGGCCGGTCACCGCAGCAAGATCGCGGTGCGCTCCACCCGCGCAGGTCTGAACCCCAAGGGCGCCTGCATCGGCCCGATGGGCAGCCGGGTGCGCAACGTCATGGCCGAGCTGCACGGCGAGAAGATCGACATCGTTGACTGGTCGGACGACCCGGCCGAGATGGTCGCCAACGCGCTGTCGCCCGCACGGGTGAGCAAGGTCGAGGTCGTGGACCTCGGTGCCCGGTCCGCCCGGGTCACCGTGCCCGACTACCAGCTGTCGCTGGCGATCGGCAAGGAGGGGCAGAACGCCCGCCTCGCCGCCCGCCTCACCGGCTGGCGCATCGACATCCGCCCGGACACGGAGACGGACGAGGAGCGGGACATCGCGGACCGTGAGCGCGCCGAGCGCGCCAGGGACCGGTCGCAGCGGGGCTGATCCCGGCCCCTCCGGTATCGGGCCGAGCCGATTCGTGACCGGCCCGAAGGAATAGATCGGGGCGCCACGGCGCTGAGATCACGACAACATCCGTTCGATTTTTGCCCCAAAGGGGTGAGGTCGTTGCGGGGAGGTAGACTTAAACGTGTCTGGCCGGACGCACGCCCGCGCTTGCCCCGAACGAACCTGTGTGGGATGCCGGGAGCGGGCGGCCAAGAGCGAGCTGGTGCGCATCGTGGTGGATGAGGGTGAATGCGTCCCTGATCCGCGCGGTACGCTGCCCGGCCGGGGTGCGTATCTGCACCCCGCCTCTGTCTGTCTCGACCTGGCGGTTCGCCGCCGGGCATTCCCCCGGGCCTTCAAGGCCAAGGGGCCGTTCGGATCCGCGGCACTGCAGCGGTTCGTCGAGCGGGTGACAACGCAAGAAAAGTGAACGGCACGGGACCCCGTGCGGTCAGGTACCTCGCGAGTTGGAAGTAGGTCGAGATTGCGATGAGCACTCGATGAGTACGCGATGAGTACGCCCATGAAGTAGCGACGGTCCGGCGGTAACCCGGACCTAAAAGGAGCGAAGTGGCTAAGGTCCGGGTATACGAGCTCGCCAAGGAGTTCGGGGTTGAGAGCAAGGTCGTCATGGCCAAGCTCCAAGAACTCGGTGAATTCGTACGTTCGGCGTCCTCGACGATCGAGGCGCCGGTTGTACGCAAGTTGACTGACGCACTGCAGGGGCCCGGCGGCAACGCCGGCAAGTCCGCTGCGAAGCCTGGCGCGCCCCGCAAGGCCGCCCCCTCGAAGCCCGCAGCGCCCTCCCCGGCCGCTGCGGCACGTCCCGCTGCCCCGAAGCCCGGCGTCCCGGCCCCCAAGCCGGTCGCAGCCGAGGCCCCGGAGAGCAGCGCCCCCGCCGCACCTTCCGCGCCGTCCGCGGGCCCGCGTCCGGGCCCCAAGCCCGCGCCGAAGCCCGCACCGGTCACCCCGGTGCCCGCGGCTGAATTCTCCGCTCCGGCCCCGGCTCAGCCGGCCCAGCCGCAGCAGGCCCCGCGTCCCGCGGGTGCCACCCCCGGCCCCCGCCCCGCCTCCCGTCCGGCTCCGGCCGGCGGTCAGCGCGACGGTGGCCGTGACGCAGGTCAGCGCGACGGCGGCCGTGGTGGCGAGCGTGGCGGCGACCGCCCCGCGCGTCCCGCGGGCCAGGGAGCGCCGCGACCCGCAGGTGCTCGTCCGGCGGGTCCCCGTCCGGGCAACAACCCCTTCACCTCCGGTGGCTCCACCGGCATGGCGCGTCCCCAGGCCCCGCGGCCCGGCGGCGCCCCGCGTCCCGGTGGCGGTCAGGACCGTCCGGAGCGCCCCGGCGCCCCGCGTCCGCAGGGCGGCCCCGGTGGCGCCCCGCGCCCGCAGGGTCAGGGTGGTGCCCGTCCGAGTCCCGGCGGCATGCCCCGTCCGCAGGCTCCCCGTCCGGGCGGTGCCCCGTCCGGTAACCGGCCGAACCCGGGCATGATGCCGCAGCGTCCCGCTGCGGGTCCGCGTCCCGGTGGTGGCCCCGGTGGCGGTGGCCGTGGTCCCGGTGGCGGCGGCGGTCGTCCCGGCGGCGGTGGCGGCGCAGGCCGTCCCGGTGGCGGCGGCTTCGCAGGCCGTCCGGCCGGTCCCGGTGGTGGCGGCGGCGGTTTCGCCGGTCGTCCCGGTGGTCCCGGTGGCGGTGGCGGCGCAGGCCGTCCCGGTGGTGGCGGCGGCTTCGGCGGTCGTCCCGGCTTCGGTGGACGTCCCGGCGGCCCGGGTGCCCGTGGTGGCACACAGGGTGCGTTCGGCCGTCCCGGTGGTCCCGCGCGTCGTGGTCGCAAGTCGAAGCGTCAGAGGCGCCAGGAGTACGAGGCCATGCAGGCCCCGTCGGTGGGCGGCGTCATGCTGCCTCGCGGCAACGGGCAGGCTGTCCGGCTGTCGCGCGGTGCGTCCCTCACGGACTTCGCGGAGAAGATCAACGCCAACCCGGCGTCGCTCGTCGCCGTGATGATGAACCTCGGCGAGATGGTCACTGCCACGCAGTCCGTCTCCGACGAGACGCTGAAGCTTCTCGCGGACGAGATGAACTACATCCTCGAGATCGTCAGCCCCGAGGAGGAGGACCGCGAGCTGCTCGAGTCCTTCGACATCGAGTTCGGCGAGGACGAGGGCGGCGAAGAGGCCCTGGTCTCCCGTCCGCCGGTCGTGACCGTCATGGGTCACGTCGACCACGGTAAGACCCGACTGCTGGACGCGATCCGCAAGACGAACGTCGTTGCGGGCGAGGCCGGCGGTATCACGCAGCACATCGGTGCGTACCAGGTCGGCGCCGAGGTCAACGGCGAGGACCGTCGCATCACCTTCATCGACACCCCGGGTCACGAGGCGTTCACCGCCATGCGTGCACGTGGTGCGAAGTCCACCGACATCGCGATCCTCGTGGTGGCGGCGAACGACGGTGTGATGCCCCAGACGATCGAGGCGCTGAACCACGCCAAGGCGGCCGAGGTGCCGATCGTGGTCGCGGTCAACAAGATCGACGTCGAGGGTGCCGACCCGACCAAGGTGCGCGGTCAGCTCACCGAGTTCGGTCTGGTGGCCGAGGAGTACGGCGGCGACACGATGTTCGTCGACATCTCCGCCAAGCAGGGCCTCAACATCGAGGCTCTTCTGGAGGCCGTCGTCCTCACCGCCGACGCCTCGCTCGACCTGCGGGCCAACCCGGAGCAGGACGCGCAGGGTATTGCGATCGAGTCCCACCTCGACCGCGGCCGTGGTGCCGTTGCGACCGTCCTGGTCCAGCGAGGCACGCTGCGGGTCGGCGACACGATGGTGGTCGGCGACGCGTACGGCCGAGTCCGCGCGATGCTCGACGACAAGGGCGAGAACGTCGAGGAAGCGGGTCCCTCGACCCCCGTCCTCGTGCTGGGTCTCACCAACGTCCCGGGTGCCGGCGACAACTTCCTGGTCGTCGACGAGGACCGTACGGCCCGTCAGATCGCCGAGAAGCGTGCCGCTCGTGAGCGCAACGCCAACTTCGCCCGCAAGGGTGTCCGGTTCTCCCTGGAGAACCTGGACGAGGCGCTCAAGGCCGGTCTGGTCCAGGAGCTCAACCTCATCATCAAGGGCGACGCGTCCGGTTCGGTGGAGGCTCTCGAGTCCTCGCTGCTCCAGCTCGACGTCGGTGAAGAGGTCGACATCCGGGTCCTGCACCGCGGTGTGGGTGCGGTCACCGAGTCGGACATCGACCTGGCGACCGGCTCCGACGCCATCGTGATCGGCTTCAACGTGCGCGCCGCAGGGCGTGCGCAGCAGATGGCCGAGCGCGAAGGCGTGGACGTCCGGTACTACTCGGTCATCTACCAGGCGATCGAAGAGATCGAAGCGGCCCTCAAGGGCATGCTCAAGCCGGAGTACGAAGAGGTCGAGCTCGGTACGGCGGAGATCCGCGAGGTCTTCCGCTCGTCCAAGCTGGGCAACATCGCCGGTGTGCTGGTCCGGTCCGGCGAGGTCAAGCGCAACACCAAGGCGCGCCTGCTGCGTGATGGCAAGGTCATCGCGGAGAGCCTCAACATCTCCGGTCTGCGCCGCTTCAAGGACGACGTCACCGAGATCCGCGAAGGCTTCGAGGGCGGTATCAACCTCGGAAACTTCAACGACATCAAGATCGACGACGTCATCGCGACGTACGAGATGCGCGAGAAGCCGCGAGGCTGACCCGTACCTCAACAGTCGGGGCCGGTCGACGGGTCTTATTCCGTCGATCGGCCCCGGCCGTTCCGTGTACGGTTCTTGTGTCCCTGCCAAGCGCTGGCAGGGCACGAACCCGAACCGGCGGGACATCCGGACATACATGTATGTGGGGACACTGTCCTTCGATCTGCTCCTCGGCGACGTACGTTCGTTGAAGGAGAAACGCTCCATCGTCCGGCCGATCGTTGCCGAACTTCAGCGCAAGTACGCGGTGAGCGTGGCGGAGACGGGTGAACAGGATCTCCATCGCAGGGCCGAGATCGGCCTCGCGGTGGTCTCCGGGGACACCGGACATCTCACAGATGTACTGGACCGGTGCGAGCGGCTGGTGGCCGCGCGCCCCGAGGTGGAGCTGCTGTCGGTTCGACGGCGGCTGCACAGCGACGAAGACTGAACGAGCAAGGCAAACCCAGAAGGAAGAGTGACGGACCGGTGACCGACAACGCGCGGGCCCGAAAGCTGGCCGATCGCATCCAGGTCGTGGTCGCGGAGACCCTGGACCGGCGTATCAAGGATCCGCGGCTCGGATTCGTGACGATCACGGACGCTCGCGTCACCGGCGATCTGCGGGAGGCCACGGTCTTCTACACGGTCTACGGGGACGACGAGGAGCGTGCGGCCTCCGCCGCCGCGCTGGAGAGCGCCAAGGGCGTCCTCCGCTCCGAGGTCGGCAAGCAGATCGGGGTCCGGTTCACGCCGACCCTGGCCTTCGTGCCGGACGCCCTCCCGGACAACGCCCGCACCATCGAGGACCTCCTCGACAAGGCGCGTGCCAAGGACGCGGCGGTGCGTGAGGTGTCGACCGGCGCGACGTACGCGGGCGGGGCCGACCCGTACCGCAAGCCGGAGGACGAGGACGACGAGGCCGACGGGTCCGACGAGAACGAGGGCCCTGCCTCCGCATGACTCAGCAGAACAGAACGCCGGACGGCCTCGTCATCGTCGACAAGCCGTCCGGCTTCACTTCGCACGACGTCGTCGCCAAGATGCGCGGCATCGCCCGTACCCGCCGTGTCGGTCACGCCGGCACGCTGGACCCGATGGCCACGGGCGTGCTCGTGCTCGGCGTGGAGAAGGCCACCAAGCTGCTCGGCCACCTCGCGCTGACCGAGAAGGAGTACCTCGGCACGATCCGGCTCGGCCAGGACACCGTGACGGACGACGCGGAGGGCGAGATCACCTCGTCCACCGACGCGTCGGGCGTGACCCGTGAGGGCATCGACGCCGGCGTCGCGGCCCTGACCGGCGCGATCATGCAGGTGCCGTCCAAGGTCAGCGCCATCAAGATCGACGGCAAGCGGTCGTACGCGCGGGTGCGCGGCGGCGAGGAGTTCGAGATCCCGGCGCGTCCGGTGACCATCTCGTCCTTCCACGTCTACGACGTGCGCGAGGCCGTGGCGGAGGACGGGACCCCGGTCGTCGACCTGGTCGTCTCCGTCGTCTGCTCCTCCGGTACGTACATCCGGGCCATCGCCCGCGACCTCGGTGCCGGGCTCGGCGTCGGCGGACATCTGACCGCGCTGCGTCGCACCCGGGTGGGCCCGTACGGACTGGACATGGCCAGGACGCTCGACCAGCACCAGCAGGAGCTGACCGTGATGCCGGTCGCGGAGGCCGCCTCCTCGGCGTTCCCCCGCTGGGACGTCGACGAGAAGCGGGCCAAGCTGCTGCTCAACGGGGTCCGGCTGGACATGCCCTCGTATCCGCCGGGGCCGGTCGCGGTCTTCGGTCCCGACGGGACGTTCCTGGTGCTCGTCGAGGAGCAGCACGGCAAGGCCAAGAGCCTCGCCGTCTTCGCCTGACCCGCCGCCGGTCCCGCGTGCCGTTCGCCGTGGAGCGGGCAGTGCCCCCTGTGCCCGCTCCACGATCCCCCTCCCTCGGAGAGCTCTGTCCAAAGAGCGGTGTGAATTCACCCCAATGGACGGGCGCTCGGAGTGAATACGGGGTGCACAAGGGGGCGCGTTACCTCGGTCCGCTACGCGCGCCGATCCGTGCCGACCTACGGTCGGACCATGGGCAGCGGGGACCGGCCGGAGCTGGTAAGAATCTGCGATCGCGCCGGCCGGCCGCGGGGGACGGGATTCGTCGCGGACGACCGCGGCACGGTCCTCACCAGCCATGAGGCCGTCGCCACGTCCGTACCGCTGACGCTGCACGGACGGGACGGACGGCGCTGCGCCGTGCGGCCCGAGGACGTCACGCCCCTGGCGGAGCTCGGCCTCGCCCTGGTGCGCACCGACGGGCCCGACGCCCTGGGCGCGCAGCCGCTGCCGGTGACCGTCAGGGACCGGATCGGGACGGGTACGTACGTGCGCATCGCCGCCCACGGGTGGCGCGAGGCCCGCGTGCTCGGATCGGCCCCCGCGACGTACGCCCACGGGGGCCTGACCCACCGGATCGACGGGGCGCTGGTCCTGGCCCTCGGCACCGACGGACGGGACGCACTGCGCTCGGGCGGGGCGGCCGTGGGCGGGCCGGTGATGGACCCGGAGACCGGTGCGGTCCTCGGCGTGCTCTCCACGGCCCGCGGAGCGGGACACGAGTCGGCAGGGCTCGCGGTGCCCCTCACCGGGCGGACCGCGGGGCCCGGCTCCGAGCTCTTCCAGGCCCTGCTGCGGCGGAACGCGACGACCGTGCCCGGCTACGGCCGCGACCTCAACCTCGCGGGCGCCCACCAGCTGACCGCCACCTCGGTCGGGTCGCTGGGCGGTCCGGGCCACCGTACGGAGCCCGTCGACCGGCCCGACGTCGCCGGGGCCTTCGCCGCCTTCGAGGCGGGTACGGGACAGGTGCTCGGTCTCGTCGGGGCCCCCGGAACCGGCCGCACCACCGAGCTCGCCGCCCTGGCCGCCCGCCGCGCGCAGGGGTCCGTGCCCGCCCTCACCCTCTGGCTGCGCGGCGCCGACCTGCTGGCCGACGACACCTCGGTCGCCGACGCGACGGCCCGCACCCTTCAGCGGTCCGGACGGATCATCGCCGCCGCCGGCGCCGGGGGAGACATGGCGGCGGCCACCCCCGAGGGTGTGGCGGCGCTCGCCACCGCGGCCGGAAGCCCCCTGCTCGTCGTGCTCGACGGCCCGGAGGAGATGCCGCCGCTGCTGGCCCACCGGCTGGCCGACTGGACCGCGGGGACGGCCGACTGGCTGAGCGCCCACGGGGTGCGGATGGTCGTCGCCTGCCGCCCCGAGCACTGGGAGACCGCGGGCGGGCTCTACCCGCCCGACGTCCTGCACCGCCCCGAGCGGCCCGCGGGACGGCTGCCGTCCGCCGTGCGCCTCGGCGACCTGACCGCGGGCCAGGCGGCACTGGCCCGGGAGCGGTACGGCATCCCGGCCGGTGCGATCACCCCGGGCCACGACCGCCATCCGCTCACGCTGCGCCTGCTGGCCGAGGTACGGGAAGCGCTGCCCCCCGACGTCGCCGGCCGGCCCGGCACGGAGGACGTCTTCGGTGCCCACCTGGACCTGATGTGCGTCCGCATCGCCGTCCGGATCGCCGCCGGGGACGAGCAGCGGCTCCGGGGCTCGGCGGTGCGCAGGCTGGCCGCGAAGGTGGCGGGCCAGGTCCACGAGGCGGCCCGGCGCTGTCTCGGACCGGGGCAGGGGGAGCTGGACAGGGCCGCGTTCGAGGAACTCTTTCCGTGGCGCACGGGCTGGGCCTCGGCGGTCCTCACGGAGGGCCTCCTGACCCCGGCGGGCGCCGGCTACCGCTTCGCTCACGAGGAACTGGGCGACTGGGTCCAGGGCGCGCACCTGGACCTCGGCGCGGCGCTGCACGCCCTGGTCCACCGCTGGCACGCGTCGCGCTCACCGGACGGAGCCGGGATCGGAGCCGGAGCCGCATCCCGGGCCGGGGAACGCGGGGACGGGCCGCCCGTCCGGGGTGTGCGCGGCCTCCGGGCCGGTCACGGTGCCGACCCGGTCTCCGCACGGCGCCGCGCCGTCAGGAGCGGACGCGGGATCCCGGCCCCCCGGTCCGCCCCCGAGCCGGTCCCCGGGGCCGCTCCGGAGCGGGACGAGCCCCGCACGCTGCCCGTGCCGCGTCACCGCATCGGCCCGGTGATCCAGGCGATGCTGCTGCTGGGACGGCGCCAGGGGGCGTCCGCGCTGGCGCACCGCATGGCGGACCTCATCGAGGCGATCGACCGGCTCTCGGCGCAGCCGGGCGGGGCCGGGGCCCCCGGGCGGCCGGTCGGGGCGAGCGCGGCAGGACCCGACGGGTTGCCGGAATCCCCGGCGGGGACCGGCGACGCCGTCTGGTGGGCCGCGCACCTGCTCGGGGAGAGTCTGCTCCGGGTGCCCGACGCACGGCCGTACCTCGGAGTGCTCCGGGTGCTCGCGGGACGGATCACCCGGCAGGACCTCGCCGGCGACGGGTCCTCGCCGCCGGAGGCGTACGGAGAGTTCGGCCCGTGGTTCTGGCGGCGGCTGCGACTGCCCGAGGACGAACGGATCGATCTGCTGCGTCGGCTCCTGCCCGCCGACGGCGCCCCGCGCGCGGACGGGGACGAGCGGTATCTCGACGCCGTGGCACGGCGGCTCACCGCCGCCCCGCACACCGTGCAGGCCCTGCTCTGCCGGTGGTTCACCGACGAACGCCCCCTGCACGCGGAGGAGGGGCTGCCGATGCGGCCCACCGTGGCCGCCGCCGCGCAGGCCCTGCTGTACGCCCGCCGCGACCTGGACATCGACGCGCTGACCGAGGCGCTCGCCGCGACCGCCCACCCCCGCGCCGAGGAACTGCTGCGCACCTTCGTCGAGGACGAGCCGTCCGCGCTCTGCCGGGCCGTCGAACGCTGGGCGGGGGACGAGGACCGGCCCGGCCGGCGGGCCGCCGCGGCGGCGTACGCCCCGGTCCTCCTCACCCGCGCCGTCCCGGACGCCGACCGCGCCCTGCTGCGCGGCGCCGCCCTCCACCTGCTCGCGCGCCCCGCCGACTCCCGGCTGCACGGGGCGGCGCTCACCGTCCTCGTACACGATCCGGGGACCAGGGACCGCTATCTGCCGCAGGCCCTCCGGGTGTTCGCCGCCGGTGACCCGCGGCTTCCGGTGGAGCTGCTCGCCGAGGTGTTCCCGGCCCACCCGGGTCCGGTCCTCGCCGCACTGCGGGCCCGGCTGGCGCGCCCGGACGACGGTGCGGGGGACGTGCTCCTGGCGCTCGCCGGTCTGGACACCCCTGCCCTGGCGCTGCACGCCGCCGGCCTCGTACGGGACTACATCGACGCCCACCCCGAGGACGGGGAACGTGTCGCCGCGTACGTCGACGCCCGGCTCGAACACGGCCCTGCCGCCCGCGCGCTGCTGCTGCCCCTGGTCACCGGCTTGCTGCGGGACCGGCCCGCGCCGCCGCCCGCCCGCGGCGCCCTCGCCCGGGTACTGGCCGCGCCCGGGAGCGCGGCCTCGCGTCCGCTGCGGGCCGAGCTGCTGGAAGCGCTGCTGGAGTTCGAGCAGAACACCGGCAGGGACCAGGAGGTGCTCGACGCGCTCCTGCACGCCGCGGCGGCCGGCTCGGGTGCGCGTTCCCCGGTCCGGACGAGGGCACTGGTGCACCGCACCGGCATGCTCCTGGTGCGGACCCCGGAAGGCGCGGCGCGCTTCGACCGCCGCCTGGTCGAACTCGCCCGCGAGGTACCCGGATTCGCGGGCATGGTCATCGGCTGGCTGGCCGACGCGCCCCAGGAATGGGCGGCGGTCGTCGGTCCCAGCGCCCGGCGGACGCTGGAGGCCCTGGATACGTCACAGCCTGCGATGACGGTGCCGATGCAGGCCGTGGGGCGTGAGCATGGCAGTCTTAGACCTGCGTAATGGACAGAGGCACGTACACAGGTTCGGGCGAGGAGCGGTCACAGTGCAGCGCTGGCGTGGCTTGGAGGACATCCCCCAGGACTGGGGACGCAGCGTCGTCACCATCGGCTCCTACGACGGTGTGCACCGCGGACACCAGCTGATCATCGGCCGGGCCGTGGACCGGGCGCGCGAGCTGGGCATCCCGTCCGTGGTCGTCACCTTCGACCCGCACCCCAGCGAGGTCGTCCGTCCCGGCAGCCACCCGCCCCTGCTCGCCCCGCACCACCGGCGCGCGGAGCTGATGGCGGAACTGGGTGTGGACGCGGTGCTGATCCTGCCGTTCACGACCGAGTTCTCGAAGCTCTCGCCGGCCGACTTCATCGTGAAGGTGCTGGTCGACAAGCTGCACGCGCAGGCCGTCATCGAAGGGCCGAACTTCCGGTTCGGCCACCGGGCGGCCGGGAACGTGACGCTGCTCACCGAGCTCGGCGGGACGTACGACTACACCGTCGAGGTCATCGACCTCTATGTGAGCGGCGAGGCGGGCGGCGGTCAGCCCTTCTCCTCGACCCTCACCCGCCGGCTGATCGCCGAGGGCGACGTGACGGGCGCGGCGGAGATCCTCGGCCGGCCGCACCGCGTCGAGGGCATCGTGGTCCGTGGCGCGCAGCGCGGCCGTGAGCTGGGCTTCCCGACGGCGAACGTCGAGACCCTGCCGCACACCGCGATCCCCGCCGACGGCGTGTACGCGGGCTGGCTGACCGTGGACGGCGAGGCGATGCCCGCCGCGATCTCGGTCGGCACGAACCCCCAGTTCGACGGGACCGAGCGCACCGTGGAGGCGTACGCGATCGACCGCGTGGGCCTCGACCTCTACGGGCTGCACGTGGCCGTGGACTTCCTCGCCTACGTACGCGGGATGATGAAGTTCGACTCGATCGACGAGCTGCTCGTGGCGATGGCCGCCGACGTGAAGCGCTCCAGCGAGCTGATCGCCGCCCACGACAACCGGGGCTGAGCGACAGCGACCGACGTACGACGGCGCACGGCCCCGGACCGATCGGTCCGGGGCCGTGCGCCGTCGTCGTGTCGCGGGGTACTACACCGTCGCCGCCCAGTGGCACGCGACCTGGGTCGCCCCGCCGCCCGCGAGGACCGGCAGATCCTCCGTGCGGCAGGCGTCGGCCACACCCGCACGCTCCGCCTCGCCCGTGGCGAGGATCTGGCAGCGCGCGTGGAACCGGCATCCGGACGGCACCTTCGACGGGTCCGGCGGTTCCCCGGTCAGGATCACCGGTTCGCCCTCCGCCTCCGGCAGTACGGACAGCAGGGCCTGGGTGTACGGGTGCCGGGGCGCCGTCAGGATCTGCTCCACGTCACCCGTCTCCACGATCCGGCCGAGGTACATCACGGCCACCCGGTCCGCGATGTTCCACGCCAGACCCAGGTCGTGCGTGACCACCAGCGCCGACAGCCCCAGATCGTCGCGCAGCCGCAGCAGCAGCGCCAGGATCTCGCCGCGCACCGACGCGTCCAGCGAGGCCACCGGCTCGTCGGCCACGATGAGTTCCGGCTCCAGCACCAGCGCGCCGGCGATCACGACCCGCTGGCGCTGACCACCCGACAGTTCGTGCGGATACCGCAGGAAGAACCGCTCCGGGGGCCGCAGCCCCGCGCGCGACAACGCCTGGGCCACCGCCGTTTGTTCGTCCCCCGCGTACCCGTGGATGCGCAGGCCCTCCGCCACCGCGTCGTACACCGTGTGCCGGGGATTGAGCGAGCCACTGGGGTCCTGGAGCACCAGCTGGACCCGCTTGCGGTACGCCTTCAGGGCGCGGCCCGAGTAGTCCAGCGGCTCGCCGCCGAAGGTGACCCGCCCGGCGGACGGCGGGACCAGGCCCAGCAGCGAGCGGGCCAGCGTGGTCTTGCCGCAGCCCGACTCGCCGACCAGCGCGACGATCTCGCCCGGCCGGATGTCGAGGTCGACCCCGTCGACGGCGCGGGCCGGGTCGGCGCCGCGCCTGCCGGGGAAGGTGACCCTGAGTGCCTCCGCGCTGAGCAGGGGAGTGGTGGTCATGTCGTGCTCCTTGCTTCCTCGGCGGCCGGCTCGTCGCTCGGCCCCGGGCCGGGCCCGACGAGCACACAGGCCGCCCGGCGCCCCTCTCCGGCGCTCCGCAACTCCTGGTCCTCGGTGGCGCAGGTGCCCAGCGCGACCGGGCAGCGCGGATGGAACGTACAGCCGGACGGCAGCGCCGACGGGTCCGGCGGGTCGCCCGGCAGACCGCGCGGGGCGTGCCGGGACGAGAGGTCGCCGATCCTGGGGAAGGCGGCGGACAGCGCGTTCCCGTACGGGTGCGAGGCGTTCTCGTACACCTGCTTGGCCGGACCCTCCTCGACGACCCGGCCCGCGTACATCACGGCGAGCCGGTCGCAGGTGTCGGACAGCACCGCCAGGTCGTGGCTGATCATGATGAGGCCGAGGTCCTGGTCGGCCACGAGCTGCTCGATCAGCCGCAGGATCTGCGCCTGGATCATTACGTCGAGCGCGGTCGTCGGTTCGTCGGCGATGACGAGACGCGGATCGCAGGCCAGCGCCATCGCGATCATCACACGCTGGCGCTGACCGCCGGAGAGCTCGTGCGGATACGCGTCGGCGCGCGCCGCCGGGAGCCCGACCTGTTCCAGCAGTTCGCCCGCCCGCTTCCGCGCGGCGGCGGGCGTGGCCTTCTTGTGGAGGAGGATCGGTTCGGCGATCTGGTCCCCGATGCGGTGCACGGCGTTGAGCGAGTGCATCGCGCCCTGGAAGACGATCGACGAGCCCGCCCAGCGCACCGCCCGCAGACGGCCCCACTTCATGGTGAGGATGTCCTCGCCGTCGAGCAGGATCTCGCCCGACAGCGTCGCGGACGCGGGCAGCAGCCGGAGCAGGGCGAGCGCCAGCGTCGACTTCCCGCAGCCGGACTCCCCGGCGATGCCGAGCTTCTGGCCCGCCTCGACCCGCAGATCTACGCCGCGCACGGCGGGGACGCCCGAGGCCCCCGAACCATAGGTGACGTGGAGATTTCTGACGTCGAGCAGCGGCTGCCCGGTCGTCGGCCCGGATGTGGTCAACGGGTCACCCCCAGCTTGGGGTTGAGCACGGACTCGATCGTCCGGCCGCACAGCGTGAACGCGAGCGCGACGACGGCGATGGCGAGTCCGGGCGGGGCGAGGTACCACCAGTTACCGGAGCTGACCGCACCGGCTTCGCGGGCGTCCTGGAGCAGTCCGCCCCAGGAGACGATCGTCGGATCGCCGAGCCCGAGGAAGGCCAGGGTCGCCTCGGTGAGAATGGCGGTGGAGATCACCAGCGTGGTCTGCGAGAGCACCAGCGGCATCACGTTGGGCAGGACGTGGCGGGACATGATGTGGCCGTGTCCGCCGCCGAGCGCCTTGGACCGCTCGATGTACGGGCGTGACTCGACGGACAGCGTCTGTGCCCGGACCAGTCGTGCCGTCGTCGGCCAGGTCGTCACCCCGATCGCGAGGATCGTCGTCCAGACGGACCGGGAGAGCACGGTGGCCAGCGCGATGGCGAGCACCAGGGTCGGCATGACCAGGAACCAGTCCGTGATCCGCATGATCACGGTCCCGTACCAGCCCTTGAAGTGTCCCGCGGTGATACCGACCAGCGTGCCGATCGACACCGAGAGGAAGGCCGCGAGCAGGCCGACGGTCAGCGAGACCCGCGTACCCCACAGCAGCAGGGCCAGCAGGCTGCGTCCGAACTGGTCGGTTCCGAGGGGGAATTCGGCGCTGGGCGACTCCAGCGGGCCACCCGTGGCCTCGGTGACGCTCTGGGACTCCTCGCCCACCAGTAGGGGAGCGGCCAACGCGAGCAGTGCGATCACCCCGAGGACGACGAGTCCGGCGACGCCCGCCCGGTGGGTGCGGTACTGGTTCCAGAAGCGGGTCACGGCGCGGCGTCGGCGGGCCCAGGTGAGGGAGCGCACGCTGCTTGCCTTCACGGCATCGGTCGAGGCAGTCATCGGCCCACCCGGGGATCGAGCAGCGGATAGATCACATCGGCGAGCGTGTTCATGAGGATCACCGCGGCGGCGAAGACGAAGAACAGGGCCTGCACCAAGGGCAGGTCGGGCACGCTCAGCGCCTGGTAGAAGAGCCCGCCGAGGCCGGGCCAGGAGAAGACGGTCTCCACGAGGATGGCACCCGCCACCGTGTTGCCCAGGTTCACGAAGAGCAGGGTCACGGTCGGCAGCATCGCGTTCGGCACGGCGTGGCGGCGTCGTACGAGATCGTCGCGCAGCCCCTTCGCGCGTGCCGTCGTCAGATAGTCGCTGCCCATCTCGTCGAGCAGCGAGGAGCGCATCACCAGGAGGGTGCGGGCGTACTCGACGGCGACGAGGGTGACGACCGGCAGCACCAGGTGGTGGGCGACGTCGAGGGCGTAACCGAAGCCGCTCTCGTTGCCGGACTCCATGCCGCCGGTCGGGAAGATCCCGGGGATCGGGCCGATGCCCACCGACAGCGTGATGATCAGCAGCAGGCCGAGCCAGAAGGACGGCACCGAGTACAGCGTCAGCGCGAAGGCGGTGTTGAAGCGGTCGCCGGCCGAGCCGTTGCGCCAGGCGGATCTGGCACCCAGCCAGATGCCGATCACGGTGTAGATCACGAAGGCGGTGCCGGTGAGCAGCAGCGTCGCGGGAAGCGCCTCGGAGATCTTGTCCATGACGGGGGCGCGGAACTGGTACGAGGTACCGAAGTCGCCGGTGAGGGCCTTGCCGCAGTAGTCGGTGAACTGCCGCCAGACGGGCAGGTCCAGGCCGAACTCGCGCCGCATCGCGGCGATCTGTTCCGTGGACACCTGACGCCCGCCGGTCATCTGCTTCACCGGGTCGCCGGGAATCATCCGGAAGAGGAAGAAGCTGGTGACGAGCACGGCGAGCAGCGAGATGGCCGCACCGGCCAGCTTGCCCGCCACATAGCGGAAATAGGCGGTCGTGCTACGGGATCGCGGACCGCGGGCCGACGGCCCGGCCGGAGCCGGACCGTCGGTCTGCGCACTGTCCACGCCCGGCGCGCTCTTCAGCGGCGCGGGTGTGCTGTCTGTGCTCATGGACTATTCACGGTCTTCCGCGGTGGAACGACGACGCATGGCGAACAGCAGCCCGCCACCGGCGAGGACGACGACGGCGACACCGATCCCGATCAGGACACCGGTGGAGCTGCCACCGTCGTCGGAGGAACCGCTCGAAGCCGCAGCGGCCGGAACCGCCGACCACCAGCTCCAGTACCCGTCCTGACCGTAGATGTTGCCCCCGGCGGAGGGCATCGTCGTGATCGACTTGATCTGGTCGGTACGGTACGCCTCGACGGCGTTCGGATAGGCCATGACATTCATGTACCCGGTGTCGTACAGCCGCGATTCCATCTGCTTCACGAGATCGGCCCGCTTGGCCGGGTCGTACTCGGCCAGCTGCTGCTTGTAGAGCTCGTCGTACTGCTTGTCGCAGATGAAGTTGTCCGTCGCCGCCGACTCCTTCGGCTTGGCCGGCAGGGCGTCGCAGGTGTGGATCGACATGACGAAGTCCGGGTCCGGGTTGACGGACCAGCCGTCGAAGGCGAGGTCGTACTCACCGGCGTACCAGGGGTCGGACACGTTGTCGATGCAGTTGACCTTCAGGCCGATGCCCAGGTCGCCCCACCACTCCTGGAGGTACTTGCCGATCGCCTTGTCGTTCGGGTCCGTGGCGTGGCACAGGATGCGGAAGTCGAGCGGCTTGCCGTCCTTGCCGGCCCGCTTGCCGTCGCCGTTCTTCTTGTAGCCGGCCTCGTCCAGCAGGGCCCCGGCCTTCGCCGGGTCGTAGCTGAGCTTCTGGTCGGCCGAGGGCTGCCAGAAGTACTCGGAGTAGCGCGGCGGGATGTAGCCCTCGCCCTCCACCGCGTGGCCCTGGAAGACCTTGTCGATGATGGTCTTGCGGTCGACGGCCATGAAGAGCGCCTGACGGACCTTCTGGTCGAGCAGCGCCGGATGCCCGTCGCCGAACTTCTTGCCGTCCTTCGTCTGCGCGCCCGGGTTGGTCGCCAGCGCGTAGAAGCGCCGGCCGGGCGCGTCGTTGACCTTGATGTTCTCGGCGGTCTTCAGCGAGGCGGACTGAGCGGGCGTCAGGCTGGGGCTGCCCGCGACGAAGGAGACCTCACCCTTGCGCAGGGCGGCGACGGCGGCGTCCTGGTCCTTGTAGTAGCGGAAGACGACCTCGTCGAACTTGGGCGAGCCGCGCCAGAAGTCCTTGTTGGCCTTGAGCTTCACATAGCTGTCGACCTTGTAGTCCGTCAGGATGAACGGACCGTTCCCCACGATCGGGAACTTCGTGTCGTTGTTGAACTTGGAGAAGTCACCGACCTTCTCCCACACGTGCTTCGGCACGATCGGCACGTCCAGCGCGGCCATCGTGGCCTGCGGCTGCTTCAGCTTGATGACGAGCTGCTCCGGGGTGGGGGCCGTCACCTTCTCGAAGTTGGCGACGAAGCTGCCGTTCGAGGTGGCCGCGCCCTCGTCGGTCATCATCTTGTTGAAGGTCCACGCGGCGTCCTCGGCGGTGGCCTTCTGCCCGTCCGACCACTTCGAGTCGGACCGGATGGTGTACGTCCAGGTCAGCTTGTCCGCCGACGGCTCCCACTTCGTGGCGAGCGCGGGGATCGTGTGGTTGTCCTTGGCGTCGTAGTTGGTCAGGTAGTCGTACATGAGCCGGTGGATGCTCGTGCTGAGCAGACGTTGCGCGAGGAACGGGCTCAGGGAGTCGACACTCTGGGCGACCGCGACCGTCAGGGTCGTCTTGCCGCCGTCGGCCTGCGCCTCCTGCGGCGTGGGCGCGAGTGGGTTTCCCGGTACGACCGAACCGGCTGCGAGCGCCAGTGCGGCGGCGCCGGAGGCCAGGAGGAGACGCACGCTGCGGTGTGGGCGGGGGGATCGGGGTGGAACTCTTGTGACCATGGGACGTTGACCTCGCGTCATGACTCGCATGGAGAAGGCGGGCAGATCTCTGGTTCGCCAGCTGGTGAAGCGAAGGTTTATCAGCGGGGGTCGAGCCGCGTCAACGGTGGGTCAAACGGCGTGTGGGCTGCGGGAATGCAAGAAGGGCCCGCATCGTGGAAACGATGCGAGCCCTCATTGGTTTAGACCTCTACTGCCCTACTGCTGAGGGGCTGGTGGGGGCTGCTGCTGCCATCCCGCGGGCGGTACCGGACCCTGCAGTTCCGACTCCCCGGTCCTGCCGTCGTGCTGTTGGGGCGCCGGGGGAGCGCCGGCCGGGCTCGCGCCGGACTGGGCCTGTGAGGGCAGCGACTGCTGCCAGCCGTTCTGCTGCGCACCGGGGCCGGGCTGCGGCGGGTACGGCTGCTGGGGAGGCAGCTGCTGCGGGGGCTGCTGTCCTCCGTACGGCTGCTGCGGATACGGCTGTTGGGGGTGCTGCGGCTGCTGCGGCTGCGGGTAGGGCTGGTACGGCTGCCCGGCCTGCGGCTGCCCCGGCTGCTGCTGCGGTACGTAGGGCTGCTGGCCCGGCGCCTGCTGACCCGGCGTCTGGTGACCCGGCATCGGCGGAGCGAACTGCGGCGGCTGGCTGCTGCCGTCCGAGGTCCACAGCCCCTGCTGCTGCTGGGCGCGCGCGAAGTCCTCCGCGACCATGGCCGAGAGGTTGAAGTACGCCTCGCGGGTCTTCGGACGCATCATGTCGAGGTCGACCTCGGCGCCCGCCGAGAGGTGCTCGTCGAACGGCACCACGACGACGCCGCGGCAGCGCGTCTCGAAGTGCTGCACGATGTCGTCGACCTTGATCATCTTGCCGGTCTCGCGGACGCCGGAGATGACCGTGATGGAACGCTGCACCAGGTCCGCGTACCCGTGGGCCGACAGCCAGTCCAGCGTGGTCGAGGCACTCGACGCACCGTCCACCGACGGCGTGGAGATGATGATCAGCTGGTCGGCGAGGTCCAGCACGCCGCGCATCGCGCTGTACAGCAGGCCGGTGCCCGAGTCCGTCAGGATGATCGGGTACTGCTTGCCGAGCACGTCGATCGCGCGCCGGTAGTCCTCGTCGTTGAACGTCGTCGAGACCGCCGGGTCCACGTCGTTGGCGATGATCTCCAGACCGGAGGGTGCCTGCGAGGTGAAGCGGCGGATGTCCATGTACGAGTTGAGGTACGGGATCGCCTGGACCAGGTCACGGATGGTGGCACCGGTCTCGCGGCGCACCCGGCGGCCGAGCGTGCCGGCGTCCGGGTTGGCGTCGATGGCGAGGATCTTGTCCTGCCGCTCGGTGGCCAGCGTCGAACCGAGCGCGGTCGTCGTCGTGGTCTTGCCGACGCCGCCCTTGAGGCTGATGACCGCGATCCGGTAGCAGGACAGCACCGGCGTACGGATCAGGTCCAGCTTGCGCTGGCGCTCGACCTCCTCCTTCTTCCCGCCCAGCTTGAAGCGGGCGGCGGCGGAGGGGGTGCGGCTGCTCTTGGCCTTCTGCTTGCCCCGGACCAGGCGGTCCGAGGAGAGCTCCACGGCTGCCGTGTACCCGAGCGGCGCCCCCGGCACGGAACGCTCGCGCTGGTCGTGGGTGACCGGGGTCGGCCAGGCGTTTCCGGTGCGCGGGTCCACGGGGGGTCCCTGCGGGGCTCCCTGCGGTGCCTGCTGCTGCGGATGCTGGGCGGGCGGCTGCTGCTGATGCTGCGGCGCCTGGTAGAGCTCCGGCTGCTGCTGCGGCGTGGCGGGCGTGAGCGGGGCGGGCAGATTGGGCGTTCCCGGGACCGGCGGCTGCGGGGCCTGCGCGGGCAGCGGTGCGCTCTGCGCGGGGAAGTGCGGCTGCTGCGGCTGCTGAGGCGTGGGGGCCTGCGGAGCCTGGGGCGGCTGCGGGAACCCGTATCCGCCCTGTGCCTGCGGGAATCCGTAACCGCCCTGCTGCTGCGGTGCGCCCTGGCCCGGGAACTGCGGCTGCTGTTGCTGGGGCGGCTGAGGTGCCTGCGGCGGCTGGGGCTGCTGAGGCGCCTGGGGGAATCCGTATCCGCCCTGGGGGGCCGGGACCCCGGGCTGCGCCGCCGGGACCGGACCCTGCGGCGGCTGAGGTGCCTGCGCCGCGTGCGGGAAGCCGTAGCCTCCGGGCGCCTCGTTCGTGGGTACCGGCGCGGGCCACTGGGACGCGGGCTGGGGCGCCGCGGGCTGCGGGGCGGCCGGCTGGAAGGCGGGCGGCAGCGGAGGCAGGGCGCCCTGCGCGGGCGGTGCGGGTGACCAGGGGACCGGCGCGTGGGACGGCGCGGCGTCCTGGGGCGCTTCGGCGGGCGGTACGTCCTGGGGCGCCGCGTCCACCGGAGCGTCGGCGGACACCGCGTCCACTGCGGCGGGCCCGGCGTCTCCCGGCGCGTCGGCCGCCGGTTCCGCGGCGGCCGGGACGGAGTCCTCCGCGGAGGCGTCCGGAGCGTCCGGCTCGTCCGTGGACCCGTCATCGGACGTACCCGGGGCCCCGTCCGTCACCGGGGCGACGGCAAGAGCCGCATGCTTCCCGTCGTCCGAGGCGTCGGCGTCCGCGTCCGCTTCCGGCTCCGGGCCGGAGCCCGTACCCGGGGCCGCGCTCGCGTCCGGCGTCGGCTCCGAGGCCGCGATCGCGGCCTCCGCTCCCGCAGCCGCTTCCCGCTCCGCGATCTCCCGCTTCAGGGCCGCCGGCGAGAACCGCATGGTCGCGCCGCTCTCCACGTCGCCACCGCCGAACGGATCCGGCGCCGCGCCGGAACCGGCGGGCTCGGCGGACGGTACGGAGGGTCCGGGGGCGGATGAGGGTTCGTCCGCCGCGGCCGAAGCCGCCGGGGAGGCCGGCGCCGCCGGTTCGGAGCGCGGTGCCCAGTTGGGCTCGTAGCCGCCGCCGGCCGGCAGCCCCGGCACGGAGACCGGCGCCCCGTTGGGCGGCGGAGGCGGCGCGAGATGCGAACCGGCTCCGCCCGACGAGTCCCCCGCCGCGTTCTGCGTGTACCAGGCGGGAGGGGTGTAGTCGATGGTGAACTCACCCGTCATCTCGGCGGGATCCGCGTCGGACGACTCGTCGACGGGCGTGTTCCATCCCCCGCGGATCTCGTCCCGATCGCCGTTCACTTTGCCTCCTGGTGTGGTCGAGCACCCTTGTGCCGTGGTGGGTGGGGGCGACCGTTCCCGTTGTCCGATCCGCCCGGCTCTCCCCCTTGGGACGCGCGTGGCCTGTCCACAGGTTCTCCTGGCGCGCCCTCACCCACCCTAATCGCCATCGGGCTCACTACGGCAGGCCGTACCGCGTCGCAAGAAGCGTCCCAGTACGACACGTACTGCGCCCAAGTGGGCGCCGAGCGGCTGAACGTGAGGACAGAAGCGGTCGAATTCGGATATCTGCGTACGGAACACGGAGCCTCCCGTGCGCAACGCGCCCCTCGCGGGGCGCTCAGTCCATCCGGCGTGCGCTGCCCAACAATCCGGTCTCGGAGTCGGTCGCCTGGGTCATCACGAACTGCCGGTCACGATCCGCGCACCACAGGGTGACGCCGTCGGCCAATGTGGACAGCGCCTGCGACTCGGAGGGCGACAGATGCAGGATGCGGCCGATCTGCGCGGCCTCGTCCGGCGAGACCCGCTGGATGCCGACGAGCGCCGACTTCTCCATCAGGCGCGGAGCCACCGGGCTCAGATACGGCAGCAGCGTCACCACCGACTGCCAGGGGCCCGCCACCACACGTCCGCGCGGCGGTCGCATCCCGCAGTCCCGCACCACGACGACCGGGGATCCGGCCGACGCTCCCTGCGGCGGCACCCGCCCCACGTCGTGCAGCGAGACGCACGGCTGCCCGCCGCCCGCCGCCTGGGCCAGCCCCGTCCAGGCGGCTGCCCGGCCGGTCTCCACGGCGATGCGGGCACCCGTGGCGGCGGCGCGCAGCGCCAGCACCTGGGCCGTCCACAGACCGCCGATCAGCGTGACCTCGTACGGAGTGGGCCGGTTGATGCCCAGCACCGCGGGACGCCCCTCGGCGTCGACCCCGATCACCGTGCCGTCGTCGCCGACCGGCAGGGCCAGGGACTCCAGCTCGTCGAAGGAGACCGCGTGCCTGCTGCGGCGCGGACCGATCAGACCGAAGCCCAGCCGGGCCCGGGTGCTCGACGGTGTGGACATCAGCGGGTACCCCCGAGCGGCAGCGTGGCGAGCACACCGGGCAGCTGCTCGCGGTCCAGTCGCACCAGCGCCGTCTTCACTCCGCGCGCGGTGCGCTCCAACTCATGGCGGGCGGCGACCAGTTCCTCGTCGCTGCGGCCCGTGATCCGGATGTGTCCGGTGACCGAGACCTCCGAGCGGTTGCCGTGGCCCAGCGTCAGGCTGAACGTCGTGGCGAGCGCCGGAATCGAGGTGAGCAGCGCGACCAGCTGCGGCATAGAGGCACCGCCGCCGCCCAACTGCGGCCAGCGGCCGACCCAGTACGTGGTGTGGCGCCGGTCGTCGCAGCGCCAGGTGCGCGAGGTCTCCTCGGTGCGCCGGCCCGGGGTCTCCGACCGGCTGGCCTGCGCCATCGCCAGCGGGCTGACACAGGCGGAGGTCGCGATCGCGGCGGTCAGTTCCTGCTCGGTGAGCACCGTCGCGCGGAACCCGGCCCCGGTCAGCCGGCTGGCCAGCTGGTCGGCGGCCCGCACCGCGCACTTCTGCGCCCCTTCGATGCCGCCGCCGCGCGCCTGCACCGCCTCGGGGCAGAGTTCCGGGTCCAGCTTGAGCGCGATCCAGGTGATCCGCACCGCCGGCGAACCCGTCTGGGCCTGCAGGGGCGCGTAGTTGCGCGCGGCGACCGACTGCGACGGCAGGTGCGGGGCGGGAGCGGGCTGGGTGTGCTGCACGATCTGCGCGGACTCCAGGCGGATTCCGTCGACGTCGAGCACATCGCGCACGAGGGTCAGGGGCAGCGGCCGCGCCGAGCGGTCCGGGCGCAGCGCCGTGGCGTCCGACTCGACCTGGACGACCGCCGTCAGGAACGTGCCGTCGCCGATCATGCCGACCGGGCGCCGGTCGCGGTCGCTGAAGGAGTACGTGCGCAGGGCGGGCTCGCACTCGACGGCGGGCGCCAGGCCGGGCTCCGTACCCGCGGGCAGGACCAGGGAGGCCGCACGCCGGCTGCGGGCCCGCAGCGCGAAGACCGTGCTCAGCCACTCCGGCAGCGACCGGCGGTGCCGGCGGACGACGGCGAGCAGGACCAGGATCGCGGCGGCGACTCCGGCCGGAACCAGCAGCAGCGGTTCGACGACCCAGGCGGCGACCAGCAGGGCGGCGGCGATTTCGATCAGTACGAGTTGTTGCAATCGGAACGAACCGAACTGTCCGGCCCGTCCGTTCAGCCGCGGCGAGGCCGCTCCACCGGAGCCGGGGACGCCCGGAGGTGAGGTGCGGGAACCGCGGCGGGAGGCCCGTGGGCCGCCTGATCCGGGAGCCCCGGACGCCTGTGTGGTCCCGGCCGGACGTGTCCGCGTTGCGGAAGCCATCATTCCGGCATTCCCCCGTTCATAAGGCCCAACTCCACCCGATCGCCCCTGCCCCGCCGGGGCTTCGGCGGCTGGATCACCCTACCCGGCCCACGGGCACTCACGATCAGCAGGCATAGTAGGGGGCCGGTCCGGCACCAGGGTCCGGCATCCGGGGTCCGGCACAGGGGGCGGGGATGCGTCCGCTCCTGGGCCGCGCGGGGAGACACGGGAGACAGACAGACTCATGGCATCACGGCGGGATGAGCTCAACGCGTACACCTTTGCGAAGAAGCGCACGGTGGCGGCATTCCTCCAACCGTCGCCCACCGGGACCGAGGAGGGCGCGCCCCGGCCCTTGCGGGCCGTCGTCCCGAGCCTGATCGTCGGCGCGCTGATCCTCGCCGGATTCGGCGCCTGGGGCATGTTCAAGCCCACCGCGCCCAAGGACTGGGACAAGCCCGGCACCAAGGTGATCGTCGGCAAGAAGTCCACCACCCGCTACGTGGTGCTCAGCACGGGCGAGGGCAAGAACAAGAAGACGCTCCTCCACCCCGTACTGAACCTCGCCTCGGCCCGACTGCTCCTCACCCCGCAGCAGTTCGACGTGGTCCAGGTCGGCGACGACATCCTGGACGCGGGCAAGCCCCCGCGCGGACCGATCCTCGGCATCCCGTACGCCCCCGACCGGCTCCCCGAGCCGAAGGACGCGGGAACGCCCAAGCGCTGGGCGGTCTGCGAACAGCCCGGCGGCAAGGGCAACACCGTGCAGAAGGCGGCGTTCGTCTTCGCCGAGCGGGACCTGAAGCTGACCGAGGGCAGGAAGCAGCTCGCCGGCGGACAGGTGCTCTACGTCCAGGGCCAGGACAGGGCCCGCTACCTCGTCGACGCGAGCGGCACCAAGTACCGCATCGACGAGAGCGCCACCGACAACGGCCATCTGACCAACGCCCTGGTCGGCAGCAGCCTCCCGCAGGCCGTCACCGACGACTGGCTCGCCACCCTGCACGACGGCAGCCCGGTCGTCTTCCCGCGGATCCCCGGCACGGTCGGCGCACCCGCCCGCATCCAGGGCCAGCTCTCCGCCGAGGAGAACAAGGTCGGCATGGTGCTCAGGACCGAGACCGGCAACGGCACCCAGCACTACGTGGTGCTCGACGGCAGGGTTCAGCCGATCTCCGAGTTCACCGCCTGGCTGCTGATCAACTCCCCGCAGACCGCGCCCCTGAACCTGGACAGCGAGGCGCGCGCCGTCGGACTCCAGGACTTCGTCCCGGACGGCGAGACCTTCGCCGGCCAGGGCGCGCGCTGGCCGGCCCACAAGGCCGAGCAGGTCAACTCGGCGTCCGGCGACGGCAGCAGGGACACCATCTGCAGCGTGCTGCGCAAGGTGGACGACAAGGGCCGTACGACGCTGAGCGTCTGGGCCGGTACGGAGTACCCGGCCGCGATCAACGCCGGTGGCACCAGCACCTACGTCACCCCCGGCAGCGGGCTGCTCTACACCCAGGTCCAGGGCCGCCAGACCAGCCCCGACGGCTCGCTCTTCCTGGTCACCGACACCGGGCTGCGGTACGCGGTCCAGGCGAACGGCGACAGCGACGCCCGGCGCTCCGACATCGGCACCGGCGACCAGCAGGGCCAGGGCGACGGCCGCCCCGAGCCGAGCCAGGCGCAGATCCGGCTCGGCTACGAGAAGATCGTCCCCTCCCTCGTGCCGATCGCGTGGTCGGACTTCCTGGCCAAGGGCCCCCGGCTCGACACCAACAGCGCCCGCCAGCCCCAGGGCTCGTAACCGCCTCGTTCGCAGTGGGACCACGAACTCGGGGGAGAGGAACAGATGTTGTACCGGAAGACCGCGCTGCTGACGGCGGCCACGGCCGCGCTGGCCGCACTCGCGGCGCCGCAGGCCGCCTACGCGGCCACGGGGACCGAGGAGCCCGGCGGCCTCGGGATCAACGGCAGCGGTGAGTGCACGTTCCCGATGAAGAAGCAGTTCGAGGGCAGGCCCTGGTCGCTCCAGCGGGTCCTGCTCGACGAACTCTGGCAGGACTCCAAGGGCAAGGGCGTCCGCGTCGCGGTCATCGACACCGGTGTGGACAACGCCAACCCGCAGCTCAGGACCGCCGTCGACACCACCGCCGGCCGTGATCTCCTCAGCGCCAAGGGCGACGGCACGACCGACGAGGTCGGACACGGCACCAAGGTTGCCGGCATCATCGCCGCCCGCCCCCGCAAGGGCACCGGATTCGTCGGACTGGCCCCCGAGGCCACGATCATCCCGATCCGGCAGAACGACGAGAAGAACAGCGGCAAGGACACCACGATGGCCACCGCCATCGACCACGCGCTCGCCAAGGGCGCCGACGTCATCAACATCTCCCAGGACACCACGAAGCCGCTGGCCGCCACGTCCGACCTGGGCAGGGCCGTCGCCAGGGCGCTCGCCAGGAACGTCGTCGTCGTCGCCTCCGCGGGCAACGACGGCGCGGACGGAAAGCGGAAGGCCACCTACCCGGCAGCCTTCGACGGCGTGCTCGCCGTCGCCTCCTCCGACCGCAACAACGAACGCGCCGAGTTCTCCCAGGCCGGGGAGTTCGTCGGCGTCGCCGCCCCCGGCGTGGACATCGTCTCCACCGTCCCCGGCAACGGCCAGTGCGCCGACAACGGCACCAGCTTCTCCGCGCCGTACGTGGCCGGGGTCGCCGCCCTCCTCAAGGCCAAGTACCCCACCTGGACGGCCGCCCAGATCGTCGCCCGGATCGAGCAGACGGCCGAGCGGTCCATCACCGGCCACGACGACTTCGTCGGCTGGGGCGTCGTCGACCCGGTCCGCGCGCTGGCCGGCGACAAGGACGACGTACCGCTCGACGCGGCGCACCCCGACACCCCGCCGCCCAGGGCCCAGGCCCCGGAGCCCGCGCATCTCGCGATGTCCGAGACACCGCAGGAGCGCAGCGAGCGCTACGCCACCTACGCGCTGGCCCTCGCGGCCGTCCTGGTCTCCGTCGTGGCCGGGACCGCGACCGTCGTCCGGGATGTCCGGCGGCGGCGCGGTTTGCGGGAGAGCGCCGCCCAGTGAAGTACCTCTCTCCCCGGAAACCCCAGTTGGGGCGAGATGATGAAGTGACTAGGGTGGTAGCAGACTTCACGTGTGTGACGGGGGAACGAGAAGTGGTCGAGGCCGACGCGGGCGGACGGAAATGCCGCAGCGCGCTCCGGGGACCCCGCACTTACCCCACTCCGTATCCGGAGCACACGGGGGCAGGAAGAAGCCTGACCGCGACCTGCGGACAGGCCCGGGAACTGAGAGATAGGACCTCCGGATGACCAACCCCGCAGGTGGTTTCGGACTTGCCGACGATCCGATCGTCCAGGCGAAGAACAAGATCATCGACACCGCCGAGGCGGTGTCCAAGCAGGCCAGGGAGCTGGCCGACATCCTCGCGACGGTGAGCGCGGGCTGGACCGGTGTGGGCGCCTCGGGATTCTCGTCCGCGCAGATCGTGATCAACGAGGACCACGACGAGATCCGTCGGCTGCTCAACGTGCTCCTCAACGCCGTGAGCCAGACCAAGAACCTCAGCAACGCCAACGACGACGAGGTCCGCGCGGCCTTCAACGCCGTGAAGGCACCGGCGTCCTCGGGCAACACGTCCGGGCTGAACGGCGTCTGAGTCCCGCCGCAGCACCCTTCCACGTACACGCTGAGCACAGAGGAGAAGACTGATGGCTGGGGACCCGAACACCAAGGTCAGGTACGAGAGCGTCCAGGAGATGGCGAACCGCATCCGTGTGGTGTCGCGCAACATCATCACGGACCTCGCGGAGATGGACGCCGCCCTCAAGGTCGTCACCGACACCTGGGACGGTGACGCCCACGCGGAGTACATCACGCTCCAGGGCAAGTACAAGGGCAAGGCCGATCACATGAAGGACCGGCTGGAGCAGGTCGCGAAGATCATCGAGACCGGCAAGGACAGCTACCGCTCCACGGACGTCAAGGCTTCGCGCCTGTTCACCGAGTCGTACTGACCCACCCGTTCGTACACACGCGAGAGGGGCACGCTCGGCGGAGCGTGCCCCTCTTCGCCGTTCCCGCGCGGAACCGTCCTACTTCAGGTCGAACTCGCCGTCACGCGCGCCCAGTACGAAGGCGGTCCACTCGGCCTCCGTGTACCGCAGCACGGTCTCCGGGTCCAGCGAGGAGCGCATCGCCACGGCCCCGCCCGGCAGATGAGCGATCTCGACGCGCTCCTCGGCCTGCTCGGTGCCGGGCGCACCCAGCCATTCCACCCCCGAGATGTCCAGTGCGTACAGCTCGTCCTTCTCCTGCTGAGTGCCCATCAGGCGCCCTTCCTCTCCCGCAATCCATGTACCTGGCCCGCACCCCGATTATCCCGGGTCCGCCCTGTCCACGGGGGCCGAAAGCGGCAAGCCCGTCCGGCCGCCGGAAGAACCGGCAACCGGACGGGCCCGGGATACGTCCGCGGCGCCCTCAGCGCTGCTCGGGCAGCCGCCCGATCTGCACCAGCGGAGTCCCGCGCCTGCGGGAGGCGAAGTAGCCACGCCCCGGCGGCATCGCGTGACCGCGTACCGAGCCGATCAGGTCGCCCTCGGACGGGTCGCCGGAGAGCACCACGCCCTGCGCGCCCAGCTCCTTGATGCGCTGCATGAACCCCTCGTACATCGACCGCGACGCCCCCGCGGAGTTCCGCGCGATGATGAAGCGGACGCCGGTATCCCGGGCGAACGGCAGGTACTCCGCCAGCGGGGCCAGCGGGTTGCCCGCGTTCGTCGCCACCAGGTCGTAGTCGTCGACGATGATGAAGATCTGCGGACCGCTCCACCAACTGCGGTCCCGCAGCTGCTGCGGAGTCACATCCGTCGGCGGCTGCCGGCGCGCGAACACCCCGGCCAGTGCCTCCATGTGCATCTGCATGGAGCTCGCCATCGGCGCGTACTCCAGCAGGTGGGACTCCGGCAGCGCGCCCAGCAGCGCCCGCCGGTAGTCCCCGACGACGAGCTTCGCCTCGTCGGGGGAGTACCGCTCCGCGATCTGCTTGGCGATCAGCCGCAGCAGGTTCGTCTTGCCGGACTCGCTCTCGCCGAAGATCAGGAAGAACGGGTCCGTCTCGAAGTCGACGAACACCGGCTCCAGCGCCGTCTCGTCGATACCGATCGCGATGCCCCGCTCCGGGAACTCGAAGCCCTTGGGCAGCTGGTCCGCGGCCAGCTTGCGCGGCAGCAGCCGTACGGCCGGCGCGGCGGGACCCGTCCAGTTCGCCCGCACCGTGGCGACGAAGGCGGCCGTGCCCTCGGAGAGGTCCGAGGCGTCGCTGACCGAGTCGATACGCGGCAGAGCGCCCATGAAGTGCAGCTTCTCCGGCACCTGCCCGCGGCCCGGCACCCCCGGCGGCACGTTCACCGCGACCTTGCGGTCGAACTCCGAGTCCATGACGTCGCCGAGCCGCAGTTCGAGCCGGCCCAGGATCTGGTCCTTCAGCGCCGCCCGGACCTCCATGTAACGGGCCGCGGTGATGACCACGTGGATGCCGTAACCGAGACCGCGCGAGGCGATGTCCGTGACGGTCTGCTCCAGCATCTCGTACTCGGCCCGGAAGCCGCCCCAGCCGTCGATGACCAGGAACACGTCGCCCCACGCCTCGCCGGGCAGCTCGCCCTGGGCGCGCTTGCGCCGGTAGGTGGCGATGGAGTCGATGGAGTGCGCCCGGAAGAACTCCTCGCGCCGGTTGAGCACGCCCGCGACCTCGGCGACCGTACGACGCACCCGCTCCGGGTCCAGCCGCGAGGCCATCCCGCCGACGTGCGGCAGGTCCGCCAGCGAGACGAGCCCGCCGCCACCGAAGTCCAGCCCGTAGAACTGCACCTCGTGCGGGGTGTGCGTGAGCGCGAACGACGAGATCAGCGCCCGCATCATCGTGGACTTGCCGGACTGCGGACCGCCGACGACCATCATGTGGCCCGCCGCACCGGAGAAGTCCCGGTACAGCACCTCACGCCGCTGCTCGAAGGGCTTGTCGATCAGGCCCAGCGGGACCGTCAGACCGCCGGGCCGGGTGTACTCGGTCGCCGTGAACCCGCGGTCCGCGGTCGGCGCGAGACCCGGCAGCAGCTGGTCCAGCGTCGGCGCCCGGTCCAGCGGGGGCAGCCACACCTGGTGGGCCGGCACCCCCTGGCCCTCAAGGCGCCGCACGATCACGTCCAGCACCGTGTCGGCGAGCGCGTCCTCGTCCGCCTCCGAACGGGCCGCGGCCAGCTGCGCCGGGTCCGGAGCCGCGTACACGACCGGCACCGGAACGGCACTGAACACCGCGGGCCGCCGCTCGACCGGCAGCTGCCCCACCGAGAGATCGGGACCGCCCGTGCGGTACGCCCCCGACACGTACGCCGCCTTGAACCGCGTCATCTCGTCCGTACCGAACTTGAGATAGCCGGAACCCGGCACCGAGGGCAGGTGGTACGCGTCCGGCACACCCAGCGCCGTGCGCGACTCCGCAGCCGAGAAGGTCCGCAGACCGATCCGGTACGAGAGGTAGGTGTCCAGACCGCGCAGCTTGCCCTCCTCCAGGCGCTGCGAGGCCAGCAGCAGATGCACGCCCAGGGAGCGGCCGATCCGGCCGATCTGGATGAACATGTCGATGAAGTCGGGCTTGGCCGTGAGGAGTTCGGAGAACTCGTCGATGACCAGCACCAGCGAGGCCAGCGGCTCCAGCGCGGCACCCGCGGCGCGCGCCTTCTCGTAGTCGTGGATATTGGCGTAGTTGCCGGCCGAGCGCAGCAGCTCCTGCCGGCGCTGCAGCTCACCACGGATCGCGTCACCCATGCGGTCGACCAGCGTCAGGTCGTCCGAGAGGTTGGTGATCACCGCGGCCACGTGCGGCATGTGCGACATGCCGGCGAACGTCGCGCCGCCCTTGAAGTCGGCGAGTACGAAGTTGAGCGTCTCCGAGGAGTGCGTGACCGCGAGCCCCAGCACCAGGGTCCGCAGCAGCTCCGACTTGCCGGAGCCCGTCGCGCCGACACACAGCCCATGCGGGCCCATGCCCTCCTGCGCGGCCTCCTTGAGGTCCAGCATCACCGGCTGGCCGTCCTCGCCGACACCGATCGGCACCCGGAGCCGCTCCGAGACCGACCGGGGACGCCAGGTGCGCGCCACGTCGACCGCGGCCGCGTCGCCCAGGTTGAGCAGATCCGTGAAGTCCAGGTTGGCGAGCAGCGGTTCGTCGTCGTCGCCCCCGCCCATCATGAGCGGCGCCAGCTGCCGGGCCAGCGCCTCGGCGGCAGGCAGCGAGATCCCGTCCGGCACACCCTCGTACGCCAGTCCGGCACCGGACTCCAGCCGCAGCATCCCCGGCCGCACCACCACGGAGAGACCACCGCGCGGCTCGTCCAGCTCGCCCGGCACCACCTCGACGATGGTCACGCCCTGAAGGCCCTCGGCCGCCGCGAACAGCGAGTCCGGCGGCACCATCCCACCGTCCAGGACCACCACGATGTGCGGCTGGTCCAGCACCGGCTGGCTCTCCCGGCCGAACCGCGGCCGGCCCTCGAGACGGCTCGCGAGCAACAGCTCCAGCTCACCCAGATCGTCGCCGAACAGCCGCTTGGTACCGGCCCCGTCGACCTGCCCGCGCACCTGCGTGTGCGGCAGCCACTTCGTCCAGTCCCAGCGCGCCACGGCACCCGGCGCCGCCACCACGGCGACCACCAGGTCCTCGGGGGAGTGCAACGTCACCAACTGCGCCACCAGCGAGCGGGCGGTGGACTGCGCCGCCTCCGGCTGACCGGAGACCGTCACGTGGTAGAACGCCCGCATCGAGACGGCCATCGGCAGCCCGTCCAGGGACCCGTGCACGGCGAGGAACTGCTGCATCGCGCCCGCGCACATCGGCTCCAGCTCGTCCACCGGAGCGGTCTCGGGAGCGATCAGCGGAGTCGCCAGCTGCTGCGCGCCGAGCCCCACCCGCACATGGGCGAAGTCCTTGTCGCCCACGCGCCGTTCCCAGACCCGGCTGCCCTCGGCGACCACCGACCACAGCTGTTCGGGCGCGGGGTGCAGATACAGCTGTACGTCACGCTGCGCGCGGGCGGTCCTGCGGACCGTCCGACGGGTCTGCGCAAGGTATTTGAGGTAGTCGCGCCGCACATCCGCCATTTGCCCCTGCGTACCGCGACGGTGGCGGACCAGCTGGGCGACCACCATTCCGACGGTCGACACGAGCATCAGGACACCCATGATCCGCATGAACGGCGGTGCCTGCGGCGAGAAGAAGAACACCACCGAGGAACCCATGCCGAGCACCGGCAGGATCTGCATCAGCATGCCCTCCTGCTGCCCGCGCGGCAGTTCGGGAGGGGCCTCCAACGTCAACTCGTCCGCGGGTACTTCCGGCGGCAGAGACCGCGGAGGTCGTTTCACGACGATCTGGCTCACCGGAACATCAATCCCTCAATACGGACGGGCGGAAGGCCGGTCTGGTCCGCACCGACGCCCCCGTGGCTGCGTTCGCGCGGACTTCCCTCCGCGCGACGGTGATCCTACTTGCAGATCACCTGGCCCCCTCCCGGTAGGGTGGCGCGCGCACTGTGCGCAACCGCGAATCAGGGGGACCAGACACGTGAGTACGACCGCAGCGACGGGTTTCTGCCGCGTCACTGTCGTGGCGCCCGACAGCCGGATCGACGTCGCCCTTCCGGAAGACATCGCCGTCGCCGACGTCTACCCGGAGATCCTGCGCCTCACGGGCCAGACCCAGGCCGCCGGAACACCCACCGGCTTCCACCTCGTACGCCGCGACGGGACCGTCCTCGACGGCGCCCGCACGCTGGCGGCCCAGCAGGTACTCGACGGCGAACTCCTCAGCCTGCGCCCGTTCGCGCAGTCGCTGCCGCCCGCCGTCTTCGACGACGTCTCGGACGCGGTCGCCTCGGCCGTCACCCGCGACCGCCACCTGTGGAGCGACGAACTGCTGCGCGGCGCCGGCCTGGTCGGCGGCGTACTCCTGCTCGTACTCATGGGCTTCGTGCTCTGGTTCGCGGACCCCCTGCGCCACGACATGCACAGCCTGCCCGGCATCATCGCCGGCTCCGCGGGCCTCCTGCTGACCGCCTTCGCCGGAGTACGCGCCCGGGTCTACGCGGACCGTGCCACCGCCGTCGCCCTCGGCCTCGGCGCACTCCCGCTCGTCCTCATCGCCGGCTCCGGCATCATCGGCCCGGACGCCGGACAGGGACCCGGCCGCCTGCAGTTCCTGCTCGGCTGCGTCGCCGTGCTGGTCGCGTCGGTCGCCCTGGTCGCCCTGACACCGAGCGGGGACGCGCCGTTCGTCGCGGCCACCTTCCTCGCCACCGTCGGCACCCTCGCCACCTTCGTCGCGATCCTCACCGAGGCGTCCGCCACGCAGACCGCCGCCGTCTGCGCCCCGGTGGCCCTCGGCCTCGTCGCCTTCCTGCCCGGCCTCTCGGCCCGCTTCGCCCGGCTCCCCATCGGATACGCCTCCCCGCGCACCACGCCGGCCGGCTACGACGACACCTTCGCCGACGCGAACAGCGGCCCCGAGGCGGACGGCGAACCCGTCGACGCCGAGCGCATCGCCGCCCAGGCCCGCCGCGGCCACGAGATGCTCCTCGGCCTCGTCGGCGGCTGCGCGGCCGTGGCCGTCGGATCGGCGGCCGTGCTCGGCTTCAGCGACAACATCTGGGGCCAGATCCTCGCCCTCGCGGCCGGCCTCGCGATGCTGCTGCGCGCCCGCCTCTTCCGCTACACCTCGCAGGTCGCCTGCGTCCTCGTCGCCGGAATCGGCGCGATCGCCCTGCTGGTCCTCGGCCTCTCCCTCAACCCGCCGACCGACCTGCTGTACGAGCTCGCGCGCTACGGAGACCGCGGCTCCCTCGACATCCGTACGATCTGGCTCTCCGCCGCGGTCGCGGGCGGTGCGGCCCTGCTCACCGCGATCGGCCTGATCATTCCGCGCAAGGGGCTCTCCCCCTTCTGGGGCCGTCTCCTCGACCTCACCGAGAGCGCCCTGCTCCTCTCCCTCGTCCCGCTCTGCCTGGCCGTCCTGGACATCTTCAGCCGGGCCCGCGCGATGACGAGCTAGGTACTCGTCCGGAGCGCTCCGGAACGGCTGGTACTCTGACTGGTGGCCGTTTGTGTACGCGTTCCCGGTTCGTTCTGGGGGCTGCGCTCATCGGACCTTCGCTCCCGAGTCACACAAGCTCCCCTGAGAACAAGACCAGGGGCACTCGTGGGCGCATCGAATACCTAGAGGAGTACCGCGTGCCGCTCGACGCCGTTACGAAGAAGCAGATCATGACCGAGTTCGCGCAGAAGGAGGGCGACACCGGTTCCCCCGAGGTCCAGGTTGCCATGCTCTCCCGCCGCATCTCGGACCTGACCGAGCACCTCAAGACGCACAAGCACGACCACCACTCCCGTCGTGGTCTGCTGATCCTGGTCGGCCAGCGTCGCCGCCTCCTGCAGTACCTTGCCAAGAAGGACATCCAGCGCTTCCGTGCGCTCGTCGACCGCCTCGGCATCCGCCGCGGTGCGGCCGGCGGCGCCAAGTAAGGACGCTGTGAGAGGGAGCGGTTCCCACTTCTAGGGGGCCGCTCCCTTTGCTGTACGTGCGGGACCGGGGTCAAGCTCAGTAACCTGGACGTACAACACCAGAACGAGGAGGAGCGCCCTCCAGCCTCCGCCGGTCCTCGGTAGTGGCCCCCGGGACAACGCCCGGGTGCTTCGATCGAAGACCGGCCCGCACTCAAGGAGCGCTTCTCCGTACCGTCCCCCCGCCACACGGGCGGAAGGACGAAAGACGACGAGTATGGAGAAATCACTAGTGGAGAACGAGACCCACTACGCCGAGGCCGTTATCGACAACGGAACCTTCGGCACCCGCACCATCCGCTTCGAGACGGGCCGCCTCGCCAAGCAGGCCGCCGGCTCCGCCGTTGCGTACCTGGACGACGACACCATGGTGCTGTCGGCCACCACCGCCTCCAAGAGGCCCAAGGACAACCTCGACTTCTTCCCCCTCACGGTGGACGTCGAGGAGCGGCAGTACGCCGCCGGCAAGATCCCCGGCTCGTTCTTCCGCCGGGAGGGCCGCCCCTCCGAGGACGCGATCCTCACCTGCCGCCTGATCGACCGCCCGCTGCGCCCCTCCTTCAAGAAGGGCCTGCGCAACGAGATCCAGATCGTCGAGACGATCATGGCGCTCAACCCCGACCACCTGTACGACGTGGTCGCGATCAACGCCGCCTCCGCTTCCACGATCCTGGCGGGCCTGCCCTTCTCCGGCCCGATCGGCGCCACCCGCGTCGCCCTGATCAAGGGCCAGTGGGTCGCGTTCCCGACGCACACCGAGCTCGAGGACGCCGTCTTCGACATGGTCGTCGCCGGTCGCGTCCTCGAGGACGGCGACGTCGCGATCATGATGGTCGAGGCCGAGGCCACCGAGAAGACCATCCAGCTCGTCCAGGACGGTGCCGAGGCCCCGACCGAGGAGATCGTCGCCGCCGGTCTGGAAGCCGCGAAGCCCTTCATCAAGGCGCTCTGCAAGGCCCAGTCCGACCTCGCCGCCAAGGCTGCCAAGCCCACCGGCGAGTTCCCGGTCTTCCTCGACTACCAGGACGACGTCCTGGAGGCGCTCAGCAAGGCCGTCAGCACCGAGCTCGCCAAGGCGCTCACCATCGCCGGCAAGCAGGAGCGCGAGGCGGAGCTGGACCGCATCAAGGAGATCGCGGGCGAGAAGCTCCTCCCGGCCTTCGAGGGCCGCGAGAAGGAGATCTCCGGTGCCTACCGCGCGCTGACCAAGAAGCTGGTCCGCGAGCGCGTCATCAAGGACAAGGTCCGCATCGACGGCCGCGGCGTCACGGACATCCGTACGCTGGCCGCCGAGGTCGAGGCCATCCCGCGCGTGCACGGCTCGGCGCTCTTCGAGCGTGGCGAGACCCAGATCCTGGGCGTCACCACCCTCAACATGCTCCGTATGGAGCAGCAGCTGGACACCCTTTCCCCGGTGACCCGCAAGCGCTACATGCACAACTACAACTTCCCGCCGTACTCCGTCGGTGAGACCGGCCGCGTGGGCTCGCCCAAGCGCCGCGAGATCGGCCACGGTGCGCTCGCCGAGCGCGCCATCGTGCCGGTGCTGCCGTCGCGCGAGGAGTTCCCCTACGCGATCCGCCAGGTCTCCGAGGCGCTGGGCTCCAACGGCTCGACGTCCATGGGCTCGGTCTGCGCCTCGACCATGTCCCTGCTGAACGCCGGTGTGCCCCTCAAGGCCGCCGTCGCCGGTATCGCCATGGGCCTGATCTCGCAGGAGATCGACGGCAAGACCCACTACGTCGCCCTCACCGACATCCTCGGTGCGGAGGACGCCTTCGGCGACATGGACTTCAAGGTCGCCGGTACGAAGACCTTCGTCACCGCGCTCCAGCTCGACACCAAGCTCGACGGCATCCCCGCCTCGGTCCTGGCCGCCGCGCTGAAGCAGGCCCGTGACGCGCGTCTGCACATCCTGGACGTCATGAACGAGGCCATCGACGTCCCGGACGAGATGTCCCCGAACGCCCCGCGGATCATCACCGTCAAGATCCCGGTGGACAAGATCGGTGAGGTCATCGGCCCCAAGGGCAAGATGATCAACCAGATCCAGGAGGACACCGGCGCCGACATCACGATCGAGGACGACGGCACCATCTACATCGGTGCCCAGCAGGGCTCGCAGGCCGAGGCCGCGCGCGCCACGATCAACGCGATCGCCAACCCGACCATGCCGGAGGTCGGCGAGCGTTACCTGGGTACGGTCGTCAAGACCACCACCTTCGGTGCCTTCGTCTCCCTCATGCCCGGCAAGGACGGCCTGCTGCACATCTCGCAGATCCGCAAGCTCGCCGGTGGCAAGCGCGTGGAGAACGTCGAGGACGTGCTCGCGGTCGGCTCCAAGGTCCAGGTCGAGATCGCGGAGATCGACTCCCGCGGCAAGCTCTCCCTGATCCCGGTCGTCGAGGGTGAAGAGGACGAGAAGAAGGACGACGCTGCCAAGTGACGTCCCGTAGTTCCGTGACGACGGCCCGCACCTCCTCGGAGGCGCGGGCCGTCGCCCGTACCCAAACGCTTCTCAAGGGCAGCAACGGCATCGGCACGGTCCGCCGTACGATCCTCCCCGGCGGTCTCCGGATCGTCACCGAGTCCCTGCCCTCCGTACGCTCCGCCACCTTCGGCATCTGGGCCAACGTCGGATCACGCGACGAGACGCCCGCGCTGAACGGCGCGACGCACTACCTCGAACACCTCCTCTTCAAGGGCACCGCCAAGCGCAGCGCCCTCGACATCTCCTCCGCGATCGACGCGGTCGGCGGCGAGATGAACGCCTTCACGGCGAAGGAGTACACCTGCTACTACGCGCGGGTCCTCGACACGGACCTGCCGCTGGCCATCGACGTCGTCTGCGACATGCTGACCGGCTCCCTGATCGCCTCCGAGGACGTCGACGCCGAGCGCGGCGTCATCCTCGAAGAGATCGCGATGACCGAGGACGACCCGGGCGACTGCGTGCACGACCTGTTCGCGCACACGATGCTCGGCGACACCCCCCTCGGCCGCCCCGTCCTCGGCACGGTCGACACGGTCAACGGGCTGAACCGCGGCCAGATCGCCCGCTTCTACAAGAAGCACTACGACCCCACGCACCTGGTCGTCGCCGCCGCGGGCAACGTCGACCACGCCACGGTCGTACGCCAGGTCCGCAAGGCGTTCGAGCGCGCCGGCGCCCTCTCCCGTACCGACGCCGTCCCGATGGCGCCGCGCGAGGGCTCCCGCACCCTGCGCACCGCGGGCCGCGTGGAGCTCCTGAACCGCAAGACGGAGCAGGCCCACGTGGTCCTCGGCATGCCGGGCCTGGCCCGGACCGACGAGCGCCGCTGGGCGCTCGGCGTCCTCAACACGGCGCTCGGCGGAGGCATGTCCTCCCGCCTCTTCCAGGAGGTACGGGAGAAGCGCGGGCTGGCCTACAGCGTGTACTCGTACACCTCGGGCTTCGCCGACTGCGGACTCTTCGGTGTGTACGCGGGCTGCCGGCCCAGCCAGGTCCACGACGTCCTCAAGATCTGCCGCGACGAGCTCGACCGCGTCGCGAACGACGGGCTCGACGACGAGGAGATCGGCCGTGCCATCGGCCAGCTCTCCGGCTCCACGGTCCTCGGCCTGGAGGACACCGGCGCGTTGATGAACCGCATCGGCAAGAGTGAGCTGTGCTGGGGCGAGCAGATGTCGGTCGACGACATGCTGGAGCGGATCGCGGCGGTCACGCCCGACGACGTCCGCGCGGTGGCGGGCGATGTCCTGGGACACCGTCCTTCGCTCTCCGTCATCGGTCCGCTCAAGGACAAGCAGGCGGACCGCCTGCAAGAAGCGGTCTCCTAACACTCCTCGTAAGGAAGAGATCACATGAGCAAGCTGCGCGTGGCCGTTCTCGGCGCCAAGGGACGCATCGGGTCCGAGGCGGTACGAGCCGTCGAGGCCGCCGACGACATGGAGCTGGTGGCCGCCCTGAGCCGCGGCGACAAGCTGGAGACCCTCGCGGACGCCGGCGCCCAGGTCGTCGTCGAGCTCACCACCCCCGCATCGGTGATGGGCAACCTCGACTTCTGCATCCGGCACGGCATCCACGCGGTCGTGGGCACGACCGGCTGGACCGACGAACGGCTCGCGCAGCTGAACACCTGGCTCGACGGCTCGCCGGAGACCGGGGTGCTCATCGCGCCGAACTTCTCCATCGGCGCGGTCCTCACGATGAAGTTCGCGGCACAGGCCGCGCCCTACTTCGAATCCGTCGAGGTCGTCGAGCTGCACCACCCCCACAAGGCCGACGCGCCCTCCGGGACCGCCACCCGTACCGCCCAGCTCATCGCGGAGGCACGCGAGCGGGCCGGCTCGGCTCCTCAGCCGGACTCCACGGTCACGGCCCTGGACGGCGCACGCGGCGCGGACGTCGACGGCGTCCGCGTCCACGCCATCCGCCTCAGCGGCCTCCTCGCACACCAGGAGGTCCTGCTCGGCGGCGAGGGCGAGACCCTCACCATCCGCCACGACTCCCTGCACCACAGCAGCTTCATGCCGGGCATCCTGCTCGGTACGCGGCGTGTGGTGACCACTCCCGGCCTCACGTTCGGCCTGGAACACTTCCTCGACCTGAACTGACTGAGCCGACACCCATGCGCGCAAAGATCACTTACCTTGTCACCGCTGCCGTCCTGGTCTTCTACTTCGCCCTGGTCGGCAGCCGTGGCCTCCTGCTCATACGGCACGGCACGCTGCTCACGGTCACCTTCGGCGTCGCGGTTCTGATCCTGCCGGTGATCGGCGTCTGGTTCCTGTGGAAGAACACCCAGTTCGTCCGCAGGGCCAACGCCCTGGCCGCCGAGCTGGAAGCCCAGGGCGGCCTGCCGGTCGACGAACTGCTCCGTACCCCGTCCGGCCGTATCGACCGGGACTCCGCCGACGCCGTGTTCGCACGCCGCCGTGAGGAGACGGAGGACAACCCCGACGACTGGCGCTGCTGGTTCCGCCTGGCAGTCGCCTACCAGGACGCCAGGGACACCCCGAGAGCCCGCAAGGCCATGCAGCGAGCCATTGCCCTGCACCGGGCGAGCCCGACGAGCGATCCCGCTCCGTCGGGCGTCTGATCCGTTCGAGCCCGTCCGGCGACCAGCGTCGGCCGGACGGGCCGCTCCGAACGACAGGCCCTAGCCCCGCCGGTACTCGTCGCCCCACGCCTCGATCGCGTCGGTGGCCCGCTCGAACGCCTCCGCACGCGCCAGGAAGTCCGCGTTGTGGTCCGTGACCAGCGGCGGCAACGTTTCGCCACCCTGGCGCACGACGATCAGCGCCTGGCCCTGGACCGTGCGCGGCAGCCCGAGCCACTTGACCGGCTGCTGAACGGTACGCACCGCGGCGGCCCGGTTCCACCGGACCGTCGTCGTGCGGAAGAAGCCCACCCGACGCACTCCGTGCCGGCTGACCCAGGCGCCCACGCGCAGCAGCCGCAGGGCAGAGACGATCACCACCGTGGCGAGGACGAGGCACAACGTCGCCCCGGAAAGTCCTCCGGCCACGGCGGTGATCATCCCGGCGAGCAGGACGAACGAGGCGAGCAGCAACAAAGTGGCCGCCGCCGCGACCCGCCACGGCCCGGGGCGGTAGGGCCGCCGCCAGCTGTCGTGGTCGTCGAACGGCAGCGCGATGTCCTCTGCGCCCGCGTCGAATGCGCGGTCGGCCGTCAGAAAGGGCAGGGGCACGACTGATCCTCACTCACAAGCACGCTCGATTGCTGTGCCCGGTGAGGCTACCGAGGAGCCCACCGACCCGACCACCCCAGGGGGTCCGTACGAGTCAGCGGCCCTGAGCGGCCTCTGAATTCTGGCCGTGCGACGGGCTCCGGTCGGTGTCGAGCGCGGGAACGCCGAAGAGCAGCGATCCGGCCAGACCGGCGACCACGGTGAGCCCCACGAGATAGCGGCCGGCCAGCTGCGAGACGCTGGCCCGCTCACGGGGAGGGGGAGTGACATTGCTGCGGAACCGGTCGGCCTCGGCAACGAACGAGAACGGGACGGATTCACGCCGGCGGAACATGAGGAAGCTCTCCTTGAACTATGTGACGGGTGCTGCTATTGAGTCAGACGCACGGCGGGCCCGATCGGTGCCCCGAATCGCCGAACGATTCGAAGAATTCCTGCGTACGGATGCCGTACGGCTGCCCCCGCCGCGGCCCGTAGAGTGGACGCCGCCCGAGCGCAGCAATTGGAAGGACCCCCGCCGGTGAGCGAGACCCCCGAGCCCACAAAGCTCAGCTTCCGCAGCGATGTCACCGTTGACCTGGTGAAACATGCCGCAGGTGACTCCGACGTACTCTTCGCGGCCCGTGTCTCCACGGCCGGTGAGCAGTCCCTGGAAGAGGTCACCAAGGACCCTGAGCGCTCCAAGGGGCTCATCAACTTCCTCATGCGGGACCGCCACGGAAGCCCCTTCGAGCACAACTCGATGACCTTCTTCATCAGCGCCCCGATCTTCGTGTTCCGCGAGTTCATGCGGCACCGCGTGGGCTGGTCGTACAACGAGGAATCGGGCCGCTACAGGGAGCTGGAGCCGGTCTTCTACGTCCCCGGCGAGTCCCGCAAGCTCATCCAGCAGGGCCGCCCCGGCAAGTACGAGTTCGTCGAGGGCACCCAGGAGCAGCACGAGCTCACCGGCCGCGCCATGGAGGACTCGTACCGCCAGGCGTACGAGGCGTACCAGGAGATGCTGGCCGCAGGTGTGGCCCGCGAGGTCGCCCGCGCGGTGCTCCCCGTTGGCCTGTTCTCGTCCATGTACGCCACGTGCAACGCCCGCTCGCTGATGCACTTCCTCGGCCTGCGCACCCAGCACGAGCTGGCGAAGGTCCCGTCGTTCCCGCAGCGCGAGATCGAGATGGTCGGGGAGCAGATGGAAGCGCACTGGGCGGCTCTCATGCCGCTCACTCATGCGGCCTTCAACAAAAATGGACGGGTCGCCCCGTAAGCGGTGTCCGTATTGCGGCGTTTCGTGAAGTTCATCTAGGCTGATCAAACGGACCCGGCACTGCTTGAACCCCCGAGCAGGCAGTGCCGGGCTCCACTTCCTCGTCCCCCCGAGGGGACACGGCGCTCCGAGCAACGAGTAGCGTGTTACCCATGGCTCCGATCTCCACTCCGCAGACCCCCTTCGGGCGGGTCCTCACCGCTATGGTCACGCCCTTCACGGCGGACGGCGCACTCGACCTCGACGGCGCCCAGCGGCTCGCCGCCCATCTGGTGGACGCAGGCAACGACGGCCTGGTCATCAACGGCACCACCGGTGAGTCCCCGACCACCAGCGACGCGGAGAAAGACCAGCTCGTACGGGCTGTACTCGAAGCAGTCGGAGACCGGGCACACGTCGTCGCCGGCATCGGCACGAACGACACCCGGCACAGCATCGAACTGGCCCGCACCGCGGAGCGCGCCGGCGCGCACGGCCTCCTCGCCGTCACGCCGTACTACAACAAGCCGCCGCAGGAAGGTCTCCTGCGACACTTCACCGCCATCGCGGACGCCACCGGTCTCCCCGTGATGCTGTACGACATTCCGGGCCGCAGCGGTGTGCCCATCGACACAGAGACGCTCGTACGGCTCGCCGAGCACCCCCGGATCGTCGCCAACAAGGACGCCAAGGGGGATCTGGGCCGAGCCAGCTGGGCCATCGCCCAGTCCGGCCTCGCCTGGTACTCCGGCGACGACATGCTGAACCTCCCGCTCCTCTCGGTCGGCGCCATCGGCTTCGTCTCGGTGGTCGGCCACGTCGTCACCCCCGACCTGCGGGCGCTCATCGAGGCCCACCTCGGCGGCGACGTCCAGAAGGCGACGGAGATCCACCAGAAGCTGCTCCCGGTCTTCACCGGGATGTTCCGCACCCAGGGCGTGATCACCACCAAGGCCGCGCTCACCCTGCAGGGCCTGCCGGCCGGTCCACTGCGCCTCCCGCTGGTGGAACTCACCGCCCAGGAGACGGCGCAGCTCAAGATCGATCTGGCTGCCGGTGGGGTACAGCTGTAACCACGGACTTCACAACTGAATAAGCGAGGAACACTCGCGAAAGCACCATCCCCAGACAACAGCAAGTGCACGAATGACATGCGCGCCACGTGCCCTCAGCGGTACGTGGCGTGCGTGGTAAGGAGAGTCTTTTGAGTCATCCGCATCCTGAACTCGGTACCCCGCCGAAGCTCCCGAAGGGCGGCCTGCGCGTAACCCCGCTCGGCGGCCTGGGGGAGATCGGCCGCAACATGACGGTCTTCGAGTACGGCGGACGCCTGCTCATCGTCGACTGCGGCGTCCTCTTCCCCGAGGAGGAGCAGCCGGGCATCGACCTGATCCTGCCGGACTTCACCATCCTCCGGGACCGTCTGGACGACATCGAGGGCATCGTCCTCACGCACGGACACGAGGACCACATCGGTGGTGTCCCGTATCTGCTGCGCCTGAAGCCGGACATCCCGCTCATCGGCTCCAAGCTGACCCTCGCGCTGATCGAGGCGAAGCTCCAGGAGCACCGGATCCGTCCGTACACCCTTGAGGTCACCGAGGGCCAGCGCGAGCGCATCGGCGTGTTCGACTGCGAGTTCATCGCGGTCAACCACTCCATCCCGGACGCCCTCGCGGTCGCCATCCGCACTCCCGCGGGCATGGTCGTCGCCACCGGCGACTTCAAGATGGACCAGCTTCCGCTGGACGGCCGCCTCACCGACCTGCACGCCTTCGCGAGGCTGAGCGAGGAAGGCATCGACCTTCTCCTCTCGGACTCGACGAACGCGGAGGTCCCCGGCTTCGTGCCGCCCGAGCGGGACATCTCCAACGTCCTGCGTACGGTCTTCGCGAACGCCCAGAAGCGGATCATCGTGGCGAGCTTCGCGAGCCACGTGCACCGCATCCAGCAGATCCTGGACGCCGCCCACGAGTACGGCCGCAGGGTCGCCTTCGTCGGCCGCTCGATGGTCCGCAACATGGGCATCGCCCGTGACCTCGGCTACCTCAAGGTCCCCGCGGGCCTCGTCGTGGACGTGAAGACCCTCGACGACCTGCCGGACGACGAGGTCGTGCTGGTCTGCACGGGTTCCCAGGGCGAGCCGATGGCGGCCCTGTCCCGCATGGCCAACCGCGACCACCAGATCCGCATCGTCCCGGGTGACACGGTCATCCTGGCGTCGTCGCTCATCCCGGGCAACGAGAACGCGGTCTACCGCGTGATCAACGGCCTGACCCGCTGGGGCGCCAACGTCGTCCACAAGGGCAACGCCAAGGTCCATGTCTCGGGCCACGCCTCGGCCGGCGAGCTGCTGTACTTCTACAACATCTGCAAGCCGAAGAACCTGATGCCGGTCCACGGCGAATGGCGCCACCTCAGGGCCAACGCCGAACTGGGCGCCCTCACCGGCGTACCCAAGGACCACATCGTCATCGCCGAGGACGGCGTCGTCGTCGACCTCATCGACGGCAAGGCCAAGATCGTCGGCAAGGTTCAGGCGGGATATGTGTACGTCGACGGCCTTTCGGTCGGCGATGTCACCGAGACCTCCCTCAAGGACCGCCGCATCCTCGGCGACGAGGGCATCATCTCCGTCTTCATCGTCGTCGACAGTTCCTCGGGCAAGATCGTGGGCGGCCCCCACATCCAGGCCCGTGGCTCCGGCATCGACGACGCGGCGTTCAGCGCCGTCGTCCCGAAGGTCCAGGACGCGCTCAACAAGTCGGCACAGGACGGCGTCATGGAGCCGCACCAGCTCCAGCAGCTGGTCCGCCGCACGGTGGGCAAGTGGGTCTCCGACACCTACCGCCGGCGCCCGATGATCCTTCCGGTCGTGGTCGAGGTCTGACCTCTACCAGGGCCAACACGGAGCGGGGCGCCTCGATTTGCATCGGGGCGCCCCGCTCCAGTACGTTTACGGCTCCGCCTGACCGGGAAGCACCTCGCGCACTTGTGCGCAGGGAGCACCCGAAGCGGGGCGGGAATTCCGACTCAGATTCTCTGATAAAGTCGGATCCGCCGAAAGGCAAAGGCCCTCCAACAGGCCGCCGGAATCAAATTCGGACCGGAAACGGAACGGAAATGAATCTGGTAAGGTTGGAACCGCCGGAAAGGGAAACGCGAAAGCGAAGAACTGGAAAGCGAAACCCGCTTCGACCGGGAATCGGACACGAAAGAGTCTGATAGAGTCGGAAACGCAAGAACGAAGGGAAGCGCCCGGAGGGCCCCGGTGAAACGGGACCGAAGGAAGCGTCAGTTCCTTGAGAACTCAACAGCGTGCCAAAAGTCAACGCCAAATATGTTGATACCCCGGCCCACTTCGGTGGGTTGGTGGTTCCTTTGAAGTCCTACCGGCCCATGTGGCGGGTAGGCAACACTAGCGAGGACGCTGTGAACGATCGGTCATATTCCGACTCGGTCGTTCCGCTCTTTTATGGTGCTCTCCCGATTACGGGAAAACATTCATGGAGAGTTTGATCCTGGCTCAGGACGAACGCTGGCGGCGTGCTTAACACATGCAAGTCGAACGATGAAGCCCTTCGGGGTGGATTAGTGGCGAACGGGTGAGTAACACGTGGGCAATCTGCCCTTCACTCTGGGACAAGCCCTGGAAACGGGGTCTAATACCGGATAACACTCTGTCCCGCATGGGACGGGGTTAAAAGCTCCGGCGGTGAAGGATGAGCCCGCGGCCTATCAGCTTGTTGGTGGGGTAATGGCCTACCAAGGCGACGACGGGTAGCCGGCCTGAGAGGGCGACCGGCCACACTGGGACTGAGACACGGCCCAGACTCCTACGGGAGGCAGCAGTGGGGAATATTGCACAATGGGCGAAAGCCTGATGCAGCGACGCCGCGTGAGGGATGACGGCCTTCGGGTTGTAAACCTCTTTCAGCAGGGAAGAAGCGCAAGTGACGGTACCTGCAGAAGAAGCACCGGCTAACTACGTGCCAGCAGCCGCGGTAATACGTAGGGTGCGAGCGTTGTCCGGAATTATTGGGCGTAAAGAGCTCGTAGGCGGCTTGTCACGTCGGATGTGAAAGCTCGGGGCTTAACCCCGAGTCTGCATTCGATACGGGCTAGCTAGAGTGTGGTAGGGGAGATCGGAATTCCTGGTGTAGCGGTGAAATGCGCAGATATCAGGAGGAACACCGGTGGCGAAGGCGGATCTCTGGGCCATTACTGACGCTGAGGAGCGAAAGCGTGGGGAGCGAACAGGATTAGATACCCTGGTAGTCCACGCCGTAAACGTTGGGAACTAGGTGTTGGCGACATTCCACGTCGTCGGTGCCGCAGCTAACGCATTAAGTTCCCCGCCTGGGGAGTACGGCCGCAAGGCTAAAACTCAAAGGAATTGACGGGGGCCCGCACAAGCAGCGGAGCATGTGGCTTAATTCGACGCAACGCGAAGAACCTTACCAAGGCTTGACATATACCGGAAAGCATCAGAGATGGTGCCCCCCTTGTGGTCGGTATACAGGTGGTGCATGGCTGTCGTCAGCTCGTGTCGTGAGATGTTGGGTTAAGTCCCGCAACGAGCGCAACCCTTGTTCTGTGTTGCCAGCATGCCCTTCGGGGTGATGGGGACTCACAGGAGACTGCCGGGGTCAACTCGGAGGAAGGTGGGGACGACGTCAAGTCATCATGCCCCTTATGTCTTGGGCTGCACACGTGCTACAATGGCCGGTACAATGAGCTGCGATGCCGCGAGGCGGAGCGAATCTCAAAAAGCCGGTCTCAGTTCGGATTGGGGTCTGCAACTCGACCCCATGAAGTCGGAGTTGCTAGTAATCGCAGATCAGCATTGCTGCGGTGAATACGTTCCCGGGCCTTGTACACACCGCCCGTCACGTCACGAAAGTCGGTAACACCCGAAGCCGGTGGCCCAACCCCTTGTGGGAGGGAGCTGTCGAAGGTGGGACTGGCGATTGGGACGAAGTCGTAACAAGGTAGCCGTACCGGAAGGTGCGGCTGGATCACCTCCTTTCTAAGGAGCATCTAGATTCTCTTCGGGGAATCCAGAGACCATTTCGTCGGCAAATGTTCGACGGTGGTTGCTCATGGGTGGAACGTTGACTATTCGGCACGACAGGTTGTTTCTTCGAGTACTGCTTCGGCGTGGAAAGAAGAAATGGATCGGTCGGGTCGGGCACGCTGTTGGGTATCTGAAGGTACGGCCGTAAGGTCGCCTTCTGTTGCCGGCCCCAGTGAACTCGCCTGTAAGGGTGGGGTGATGGGTGGCTGGTCGTTGTTTGAGAACTGCACAGTGGACGCGAGCATCTGTGGCCAAGTTTTTAAGGGCGCACGGTGGATGCCTTGGCACCAGGAACCGATGAAGGACGTGGGAGGCCACGATAGTCCCCGGGGAGCTGTCAACCAAGCTTTGATCCGGGGGTTTCCGAATGGGGAAACCCGGCAGTCGTCATGGGCTGTCACCCACTGCTGAACACATAGGCAGTGTGGAGGGAACGCGGGGAAGTGAAACATCTCAGTACCCGCAGGAAGAGAAAACAACCGTGATTCCGGGAGTAGTGGCGAGCGAAACTGGATGAGGCCAAACCGTATGCGTGTGATACCCGGCAGGGGTTGCGCATGCGGGGTTGTGGGATCTCTTTTTCATAGTCTGCCGACTGTGAGACGAGTCAGAAACCGTTGGTGTAGGCGAAGGACATGCGAAAGGTCCGGCGTAGAGGGTAAGACCCCCGTAGCTGAAACATCAACGGCTCGTTTAAGAGACACCCAAGTAGCACGGGGCCCGAGAAATCCCGTGTGAATCTGGCGGGACCACCCGCTAAGCCTAAATATTCCCTGGTGACCGATAGCGGATAGTACCGTGAGGGAATGGTGAAAAGTACCGCGGGAGCGGAGTGAAATAGTACCTGAAACCGTGTGCCTACAAGCCGTGGGAGCGTCGCTGTATGTGCTTGCACATGCAGTCGTGACTGCGTGCCTTTTGAAGAATGAGCCTGCGAGTTAGCGGTGTGTAGCGAGGTTAACCCGTGTGGGGAAGCCGTAGCGAAAGCGAGTCCGAATAGGGCGATTGAGTTGCACGCTCTAGACCCGAAGCGGAGTGATCTAGCCATGGGCAGGTTGAAGCGGAGGTAAGACTTCGTGGAGGACCGAACCCACCAGGGTTGAAAACCTGGGGGATGACCTGTGGTTAGGGGTGAAAGGCCAATCAAACTCCGTGATAGCTGGTTCTCCCCGAAATGCATTTAGGTGCAGCGTCGTGTGTTTCTTGCCGGAGGTAGAGCACTGGATAGGCGATGGGCCCTACCGGGTTACTGACCTTAGCCAAACTCCGAATGCCGGTAAGTGAGAGCACGGCAGTGAGACTGTGGGGGATAAGCTCCATGGTCGAGAGGGAAACAGCCCAGAGCATCGACTAAGGCCCCTAAGCGTACGCTAAGTGGGAAAGGATGTGGAGTCGCAGAGACAACCAGGAGGTTGGCTTAGAAGCAGCCACCCTTGAAAGAGTGCGTAATAGCTCACTGGTCAAGTGATTCCGCGCCGACAATGTAGCGGGGCTCAAGCGTACCGCCGAAGTCGTGTCATTCATACACATATCCCCAACGGGAGTATGGATGGGTAGGGGAGCGTCGTGTGCCGGGTGAAGCAGCCGCGGAAGCGAGTTGTGGACGGTTCACGAGTGAGAATGCAGGCATGAGTAGCGATACACACGTGAGAAACGTGTGCGCCGATTGACTAAGGGTTCCTGGGTCAAGCTGATCTGCCCAGGGTAAGTCGGGACCTAAGGCGAGGCCGACAGGCGTAGTCGATGGACAACCGGTTGATATTCCGGTACCCGCTTTGAAACGCCCAGTACTGAATCAGGCGATGCTAAGTCCGTGAAGCCGGCCCGATCTCTTCGGAGTTGAGGGTAGTGGTGGAGCCGATGAACCAGACTTGTAGTAGGTAAGCGATGGGGTGACGCAGGAAGGTAGTCCAACCCGGGCGGTGGTAGTTCCCGGGGTAAGGGTGTAGGCCGTGTGATAGGCAAATCCGTCACACATTAAGGCTGAGACCTGATGCCGAGCCGATTGTGGTGAAGTGGATGATCCTATGCTGTCGAGAAAAGCCTCTAGCGAGTTTCATGGCGGCCCGTACCCTAAACCGACTCAGGTGGTCAGGTAGAGAATACCGAGGCGTTCGGGTGAACTATGGTTAAGGAACTCGGCAAAATGCCCCCGTAACTTCGGGAGAAGGGGGGCCATCACTGGTGATCCGATTTACTCGGTGAGCTGGGGGTGGCCGCAGAGACCAGCGAGAAGCGACTGTTTACTAAAAACACAGGTCCGTGCGAAGCCGTAAGGCGATGTATACGGACTGACGCCTGCCCGGTGCTGGAACGTTAAGGGGACCGGTTAGTGCACTTTCGGGTGTGCGAAGCTGAGAACTTAAGCGCCAGTAAACGGCGGTGGTAACTATAACCATCCTAAGGTAGCGAAATTCCTTGTCGGGTAAGTTCCGACCTGCACGAATGGCGTAACGACTTCTCGACTGTCTCAACCATAGGCCCGGTGAAATTGCACTACGAGTAAAGATGCTCGTTTCGCGCAGCAGGACGGAAAGACCCCGGGACCTTTACTATAGTTTGATATTGGTGTTCGGTTCGGCTTGTGTAGGATAGGTGGGAGACTTTGAAGCGGCCACGCCAGTGGTTGTGGAGTCGTCGTTGAAATACCACTCTGGTCGTGCTGGATGTCTAACCTGGGTCCGTGATCCGGATCAGGGACAGTGTCTGATGGGTAGTTTAACTGGGGCGGTTGCCTCCTAAAGAGTAACGGAGGCGCCCAAAGGTTCCCTCAGCCTGGTTGGCAATCAGGTGTTGAGTGTAAGTGCACAAGGGAGCTTGACTGTGAGACCGACGGGTCGAGCAGGGACGAAAGTCGGGACTAGTGATCCGGCAGTGGCTTGTGGAAGCGCTGTCGCTCAACGGATAAAAGGTACCCCGGGGATAACAGGCTGATCTTCCCCAAGAGTCCATATCGACGGGATGGTTTGGCACCTCGATGTCGGCTCGTCGCATCCTGGGGCTGGAGTCGGTCCCAAGGGTTGGGCTGTTCGCCCATTAAAGCGGTACGCGAGCTGGGTTTAGAACGTCGTGAGACAGTTCGGTCCCTATCCGCTGTGCGCGTAGGAATATTGAGAAGGGCTGTCCCTAGTACGAGAGGACCGGGACGGACGAACCTCTGGTGTGCCAGTTGTCCTGCCAAGGGCATGGCTGGTTGGCTACGTTCGGAAAGGATAACCGCTGAAAGCATCTAAGCGGGAAGCCTGCTTCGAGATGAGTATTCCCACCCCCTTTGAGGGGTTAAGGCTCCCAGTAGACGACTGGGTTGATAGGCCAGATGTGGAAGCCCGGTAACGGGTGGAGCTGACTGGTACTAATAGGCCGAGGGCTTGTCCTCAGTTGCTCGCGTCCACTGTGTTAGTTCTGAAATAACGAACAGCTGTGTTTTTGCCAGCGTTCAAATTTCATAGTGTTTCGGTGGTCATTGCGTTAGGGAAACGCCCGGTTACATTCCGAACCCGGAAGCTAAGCCTTTCAGCGCCGATGGTACTGCAGGGGGGACCCTGTGGGAGAGTAGGACGCCGCCGAACAATTATTCCGGGAAAGCCCCGTGCCCTTGTGGCACGGGGCTTTTCTGCGTTTACGGGTAGGAATGCGGCAGATGCGTGGGTGTCCTCGTGGGGCTGCGGTTGTCCGTTCCCCTGCCCTCCACCGGCGGTCGTGCCACGACGATCGACGGTTTTGCGTACCCCTCAACTCGGGGTATGCTTTAGCTCGTTGCCGCAGGGCAGCAAGGCCCCAATAGCTCAGTCGGTAGAGCGTCTCCATGGTAAGGAGAAGGTCTGCGGTTCGATTCCGCATTGGGGCTCAGGAAAGAGAAAGGCCCCCGCCATTGGCGGGGGCCTTTCTCGTGTTCAGATGCTCGCCGGTCAGGAACGCAGCTTGGGCATCAGCGCCCGGACGGTCTCCGCCATAGCCGGCCAGGCCGCTGTGACCTGTTGATCGGTCAGGGGGGTCAAGCTCTGCACCTGGACCTCGCACTCCAGGTTGCTGTCCCGGACCACTGACCGGAGGTCGCTACGGAAGACCGCGGCCTCTTTGACGCTCTCGTAGCGGAAGGCACCGCCGCCAAGACCCGGTACCCGCACCACCGGGCCTTGAGCCTCCTTCGACGCGGAGGACCGCACGTACTCGTACTGCTTGATCGCGGTGGCCACGTCCTTCCACGCGGTGCAGTAGACGACGGAACGGCCGTCCGCCTTCGTCCCGGCCGTCCTGAAGCCCTGCAGGCAGGCGGCGCCCCTGCCCGTGGCCGGATCGGAGCCGGTCTTCTGCCCCTTCGGCGGACCGTCCGTCGGTGCGACGGCGGCGGTCAGAGGGCCGAAGTCGACCTTCGGGCAGAGGTCCGTCGGCGGACGGTAGTCGCCGGGCCCGCTCGTGGGTGCGGCAGCCGCCGTTGGTGTGCCTCCGGCATCGGCGGACCCTTTCCCGTCCCCGCTGTCACACCCGGCCAGTGAGCCGAGCACGAGCACGAGACCCGTACCCCATCTCGCTGCACGAACGCCTTTGCCTGTCTGGGACAACGCCACGTTCTCTCCCCCTCGGTGCCGGCCCGTCTACGGCCAACGGCGGCACCACCATCGCAAGGCGCAGCCCCGCGCACATCCGGGAGAGTACGTAGTCCTCTACGTAGAGACCGGCGCTACCGGTAAGGCGCTGCCGTGCAAGTCCGTGACGTGACAGGGTGATCGGTCACGGCACCAGGGTCTGCGGCTCGGGGACGCGCATGGCAAGGATGGCCATGTCGTCGGAGGCCGGCTCGGCGGCGAAGCGCTCCACAGCTCGCAGGATGCGTGCGGCCACCGCGCCTGCCGTGAGGCCCGTACAGGTGGCCAGGACATCGGCCAGGCCGTCGTCGCCGAGCATGCGAGCGCCCTCTCGGCGCTCGGTGACGCCGTCGGTGACGCACAGCAGGACGTCGCCCGGGTCGAGGGTGACCTCCTGCTCGTACAGCTCCAGGTCCTCGATGACACCGAGCAGGGGCTGAGGTTCCGCGGCGGCGACGACCGAACCGTCCTGCCGCAGGCGCAGTGGCAGGGGGTGGCCGGCGCACACCACCTTGAGGAGTGCGCTGCCGTCATCCTGGGGCCACAACTCGCCGTAGAGGAGCGTGAGGAAGCGGCTGCGGGTGCCCTCGTCCAGGATGGCCGCGTTCAGGCGCTCCAGGACCGCCGGGCCCGGGAAGCCCTCGCGCGCCAGGAGGCGCAGGGCGTGCCGGGCGAGGCCCGTGACGGCCGCGGCTTCGGGGCCCGTACCGCAGACGTCACCGATGGCGAAGCCGTAGGCGCCGTCATGGATCGGGAAGACGTCGTAGAAGTCGCCCCCGACCTCGTTGCCCTCGCCGGCCGCGCGGTAGATGACCTCGATCTCGACGTTGGGTACGTCGGGCAGGCCCGGGGGCAGCAGGCTGCGCTGGAGCGACTGGCTGATCGCCATGCGCTCCGAGTAGAGCCGGGCGTTGTCGAGAGCGAGCGCGGCCCGGCGCGAGAGGTCCTCGGCCAGTTCCAGGATCTCCTGGCGGAAGTGGTCGTCCGACGGTTTGCCCAGCGTGAGCATGCCGATGACGCGGTTGCGGGCCACCAGGGGGAGCACCACGGTCTCTCCGCCGACGGCGGCTGCCGTCGCGAGCGTGGTGCGTGTCGCCATTCCCATGCTCAGCGGTGCGTCGCGGTCGAGGCTGCGCAGGGACGTGTGGAGGGCCGCCTGGTGGGCGGCCTCCGAGGGGGCGGACCAGACGCGGGCTCCGGGTGCCGGTACCGGGTCCGGCGGGGCGATCTTCGACAGCAGGTCCTTGAGGCCGTCGATGCGCTCCTCGTCCTCGTGGAGCACGTACGAGAGGTACGGCTCGGAGGACTGGTCCGCGATCGTGTAGACGGCGCACCAGGTGGCCAGTGTGGGGACCGTCATCTGGGCCATCAGCGCCAGGGTCTGGTCCCGGTCGAGGGTGCCTGCGAGCAGGTCCGACGCCTCGACGAGGAAGGACAGGGAGCCTCGGCGCAGCCGTTCCAGCTCGCCGAGGCGGGCGGACTCGACGGCCAGGGCGATGCGGTCGGCGGCGAACTGGAGGCGCAGGGCCTCCTCGTTGGAGTAGCGGCCGGGTGCTTCGGCGGCGACGCCGAGGGAGCCGGTGAGGCGTCCCTCGACCTTCAGAGGAACCGTGACGACGGACCGCATGCCGGTGTCGACGAGCAGGGGGACCGCGCCGGGAACCGCGTTGAGGTCCTCGTGGACCGCGGGCATCCTGGCGGAGCCGTAGCGCCCGGTGCCGGCTTCGACGGGGACCCGGGCGAAGCGCTGGCGAGCCGAGGGGAGGCCGGTCGTGGCCCGTACTTCGAGTTCGGTCTCGTCGTCGGTGGCGAGCAGCAGGAACGCCGAGTCGGCGTCGAGCATGTCGCGCGCCCGCTCGACCGTGCGCTGGAGCAGCCCGTCGAGGTCGTCGGGGGCGGGGGAGCCGATGAAGACCTCGAACGGGTCCGTGGCCCGGTGTTCCGTGCCCGTGTCGGTGACCGGCGTGCGGACGGGCGACTGGAGCACGGCGCGTTCGTAGTCGCGGACGAGGAGGCAGACCGTGGACGGTTCGCCCTGGGTGTCGCGGACCCGCAGGTGCGAGGCGTAGACCGGGATGACGCGGCCGTCGGCGCCGCGGAATCCGTAACTGCCTTCCCAGCGGGAGAGTCGGAGTGCGTCGGCGATGCCGGTGTTGGTGCCGGGGGTGTGCGGCCAGGCCGCGAAGTCGGTGAGCTGTTTGCCGGTGACCTGGTCGGCGGCGTAGCCGAAGAGGAACGTGGCGTCGTCGTTCCAGGCGGTGACGCCGCCGGTGCTGTCGATCTGGACGACGGCCACACGTACCCGTTCATCGGTGACGGGGAGCATGGCCGTGGGCAGGAGGGGGCCCGCGGAGCGGATGCCGATGGGGCGTTCGGGCAGGTCGAGTTGGAACCAGACATGTTTGTGCGTGGGGGTGTACTCCACGCCCCAGCGGGAGGCGAGCGCGGCGCAGAGCAGCAGGCCGCGTCCGCTCTCGCGCTCCGGGCCGGCATCGATGCCGGAGCCCTGCAGCGGGACCTCCCGCTCGGGATAGTGGTCGGAGACCTCGACCCGTACGCCGTCCTCCGTGCGCAGGCACAGCACGTCCGCGGCGGTTCCCGCGTGCACGACGGCGTTGGTGACCAGCTCGCTGGTGAGGACGACGGCGTCGTCGACGACGTCGGTGTACCCCCAGCCCTGGAGGGTGTCGCGGACAAAGGCGCGGGCGGTCGCGACCGAGCGCCCGACCGGGTCGAAGGTGGCAGCCGCGCGCGCGGTGATCACAGCACTCCCCATATGGATTCTCGTCGCTTCCCCGAGTCCTGTGCCCGATTCTCGCCGCTTCGATTCGCCTAGCCAGGCTAGACGCTCGCTCACTGTCCCGGGTACACGAGGGCCGACTTCGGTACGGAGGCGGTCTGATAAGCGTGCGCGGGCGCACAACTATGGACTTCGGGAGGAAGGATGGGGGGCAACCGCCGGAGGTTCCGCCCCGACCTGTTTCGGCCTGGTACGTTTCAACGATTTGACGTCCGCATGGTCACCCGTCGACGGTGTCCTGTGGCGGTGAGCCAAAGAAGATCTGGGCAAGCTTCCGGATAGGCCCGAGCTAAACGGTCAACCCCTGCGGGAGGGACACGGTGGAGTCTGGCGTGGCGGCGCGGGGTTCAGGCACGCGCACTAAAGGCGGACAGTCCGTGAAAAAACAGCGCAATGGGACCATCGATGTGGACGCGGCAGCTCTGAACAGACTGCTCGCGGCCCTGGTGGCGATGCGGGACGGAAACTTCCGCAGGCGGCTGACCGTCTCCGGCGACGGGGTACTGACCGAGATCGCGGCGGTCTTCAACGAGGTCGCGGACCGGAATCTTCACCTCACGGGCGAGCTGGCACGTGTACGTCGTGTGGTGGGACGTGAGGGAAAGCTCACCGAACGGCTGGAGACCGGGGCCTGTGAGGGGTCCTGGGCGGCTGCCATCGACGCGTCCAACGAGCTCGTGGACGATCTGGCCCGTCCGGTCTCCGAGGTCGGACGCGTGCTGTCGGCGGTCGCCGACGGTGACCTCGAACAGCGTATGGAACTGCGCTCGCACACCGCCGACGAGACCGTACGGCCCTTGCGCGGCGAGTTCCTGAAGGTCGCCCGCACGGTCAACAACCTGGTCGATCAGCTGTCGGCGTTCACCGAGCAGGTGACGCGGGTCGCGGTCGAGGTGGGTACCGAGGGGAAGCTGGGCGGACAAGCGCAGGTGCGCGGAATGTCCGGTTCGTGGAAAGACCTCACGGACTCCGTGAACACCATGGCGTACCGGCTGACCGCACAGGTGCGGGACATCGCGCTCGTGACGACGGCGGTCGCCAAGGGGGATCTCTCCCGGAAGGTCACCGTTCATGTGGCCGGCGAGATGCTTCAGCTGAAGAACACCGTCAACACGATGGTGGACCAGCTGTCGTCCTTCTCCTCCGAGGTGACCCGGGTCGCGCGTGAGGTGGGTACGGAGGGCGAGCTGGGCGGTCAGGCCACGGTGCCGGGTGTGGCCGGGGTGTGGAAGGACCTCACCGACTCCGTCAACACGATGGCCGGGAACCTGACTTCCCAGGTGCGCGGTATCGCCGAGGTGACGACGGCGGTCGCCAACGGCGACCTGTCGCAGAAGGTCACGGTCAGTGCGCGCGGCGAGGTCGCGCAGCTGGCGGAGACCATCAACCAGATGACCGAGACGCTGCGGACCTTCGCGGACGAGGTCACGCGGGTCGCGAGCGAGGTCGGTGGCGAGGGTCTGCTCGGTGGGCAGGCCCAGGTGCCGGGTGCGGCGGGGACCTGGAAGGACCTCACCGACTCGGTGAACACGGTCTTCCGGAACCTGACGACCCAGGTGCGCGACATCGCGCAGGTGACGACCGCGGTGGCCAGCGGCGATATGACGCAGAAGGTCACGGTCGACGTGGCCGGCGAGATGCTGGAGCTGAAGAACACCGTCAACACGATGGTGGACCAGCTCCAGTCCTTCGGTTCGGAGGTGACCCGGGTCGCCCGGGAGGTCGGCGTCGAGGGCCGCCTCGGCGGGCAGGCAGAGGTGCCGGGTGCGGCGGGGACCTGGAAGGACCTCACCGACTCGGTGAACACGGCGTTCCGGAACCTGACGGGTCAGGTGCGCGACATCGCGCAGGTGACCACGGCGGTCGCGAACGGCGATCTGTCCCAGAAGGTCACCGTGGACGTGGCCGGCGAGATGCTGGAGCTGAAGAACACCGTCAACACGATGGTGGCGCAGCTGTCCTCCTTCGCCGACCAGGTGACCCGGATGGCGCGGGACGTGGGTACGGAGGGCCGCCTCGGCGGGCAGGCGCGGGTCGACGGTGTCTCCGGTACGTGGAAGGAGCTCACCGACTCCGTCAACTTCATGGCGGGGAACCTGACATCCCAGGTGCGTCAGATCGCGCAGGTGACCACGGCGGTGGCCCGGGGTGATCTGTCGCAGAAGATCGACGTGGACGCCCGGGGCGAGATCCTGGAGCTGAAGAACACCATCAACACGATGGTGGACCAGCTCTCCGCCTTCGCCGAGCAGGTGACCCGGGTGGCCCGTGAGGTGGGCACGGACGGGCGGCTCGGTGGTCAGGCGCAGGTGCCCGGTGTGGCCGGGGTGTGGCGCGATCTGACCGATTCCGTGAACGGTATGGCGGGGAACCTCACCGCCCAGGTCCGTAACATCGCGCAGGTCGCCACGGCGGTGGCCCGGGGTGATCTGTCGCAGAAGATCGACGTGGACGCCCGGGGCGAGATCCTGGAGCTGAAGAACACCCTCAACACGATGGTGGACCAGCTGTCCAACTTCGCCGAGCAGGTGACCAGGGTCGCCCGCGAGGTGGGTACGGAAGGCATCCTGGGCGGTCAGGCCGAGGTGCAGGGCGTGTCCGGCACGTGGAAGGACCTCACCCAGTCCGTCAACGGCATGGCGAACAACCTGACCATGCAGGTCCGCAACATCGCCGAGGTCACCACGGCGGTGGCCAAGGGCGACCTCTCCAAGAAGATCACCGTTGACGCCAAGGGCGAGATCCTCGAACTGGTGACGACGGTCAACACGATGGTCGACCAGCTGCTGAACTTCGCCGACGAGGTGACCAGGGTCGCCCGTGAGGTGGGTACCGAGGGGATCCTCGGCGGTCAGGCCCGGGTGCGGGGCGCGACGGGCATCTGGAAGGACCTCAGCGACAACGTCAACCTGATGGCCAACAACCTGACCAGTCAGGTGCGCAACATCTCGCGGGTCTCGTCCGCGGTCGCCAACGGCGACCTGACGAAGAAGGTCACGGTCGAGGCGCGCGGTGAGGTCGCCGAGCTCGCGGACACCGTCAACACCATGGTGACGACGCTGTCCTCGTTCGCCGACGAAGTGACGCGTGTGGCGCGCGAGGTGGGTACGGAGGGCGAGCTGGGAGGCCAGGCGCGCGTCCCGGGTGTCTCCGGTACGTGGAAGGACCTCACCGAGTCGGTGAACTCGATGGCGTCCAACCTGACCGGGCAGGTGCGGCAGATCGCGACCGTCACCACGGCCATCGCCAAGGGTGATCTCACCAAGAAGATCGACATCGACGCGCGCGGTGAGATCCAGGAGCTGAAGAACACCATCAACACGATGGTGGATCAGCTCTCGTCCTTCGCCGAGCAGGTGACCCGGGTGGCCCGTGAAGTGGGCACCGAGGGGCAGTTGGGCGGTCAGGCCCGGGTCCGTGACGTGGACGGCACCTGGCGCGACCTCACCGAGTCGGTGAACGAGATGGCCGGGAACCTGACGCGGCAGGTGCGTGCCATCGCGGCCGTCGCCACCGCCGTGACCCGGGGCGATCTCAACCTCAAGATCGACGTGGATGCCGCCGGCGAGATCCAGGTGCTGCAGGACAACATCAACACCATGATCGCGAACCTGCGCGACACCACCCTCGCCAACAAGGAGCAGGACTGGCTCAAGGGCAACCTCGCGCGGATCTCCGGTCTGATGCAGGGCCGCCGCGACCTCGACGACGTGGCGTCGCTGATCATGAGCGAGCTGACTCCGGTGGTCTCGGCCCAGCACGGCGCGTTCTTCCTGGCCATGGCGCAGGGTGACACCGACGAGGTGGGCGCGGACGGCCGGGAAAGCGCGTACGAGCTCCGTATGCGCGGCAGTTACGGCTACTCGGCGGGCTCCATGCCGACGTCCTTCCGGCCCGGCGAGACGCTGATCGGGACAGCGGCCGAGGAGAAGCGGACGATCCAGGTGGACAACGTGCCGCCGGGCTATCTGAAGATCTCCTCCGGTCTCGGTGAAGCGCCGCCCGCGCATGTGATCGTGCTGCCGGTGCTCTTCGAGGGGAAGGTCCTCGGTGTGATCGAGCTGGCCTCCTTCCAGCCGTTCACGCACATCCAGCGGGACTTCCTCAACCAGCTGGCCGAGATGATCGCGACCAGCGTCAACACCATCAGCGTCAACACCAAGACCGAGAAGCTGCTTGAGCAGTCGCAGGAGCTCACCGAGCAACTGAGGGACCGGTCGCAGGAGTTGGAGAACCGCCAGAAGGCTCTCCAGGCGTCCAACGCCGAGCTGGAGGAGAAGGCCGAGCTGCTGGCCCAGCAGAACCGCGACATCGAGGTGAAGAACACCGAGATCGAGGAGGCCCGGCAGGTGCTGGAGGAGCGAGCCGAACAGCTCGCCGTCTCCATGCGCTACAAGTCCGAGTTCCTGGCGAACATGTCGCACGAGCTGCGCACGCCCCTCAACTCGCTGCTCATCCTGGCCAAGCTGCTCGCGGACAACGCGGAGGGCAATCTCTCTCCGAAGCAGGTCGAGTTCGCCGAGACGATCCACGGCGCAGGTTCCGATCTGCTCCAGCTGATCAACGACATTCTCGACCTCTCGAAGGTCGAGGCGGGCAAGATGGACGTCAGTCCGACCCGGATCGCGCTGGTTCAGCTGGTCGACTACGTGGAGGCGACGTTCCGGCCGCTCACGGCGGAGAAGGGGCTCGATTTCTCCGTACGGGTGTCACCCGAGCTTCCGGCGACGCTGCACACGGACGAGCAGCGGCTCCTCCAGGTGCTGCGCAACCTCCTGTCCAACGCGGTGAAGTTCACCGACAGCGGGGCCGTCGAGCTGGTGATCCGCCCGGCCGGTGCCGATGTGCCCAACTCCATCAGGGAGCATCTGCTGGAGGCGGGGTCGCTGAGGGACGCCGACGCCGATCTGATCGCGTTCTCGGTCACCGACACCGGTATCGGGATCGCGTCCAGCAAGATGCTGGTGATCTTCGAGGCGTTCAAGCAGGCGGACGGGACGACCAGCCGCAAGTACGGCGGTACGGGCCTCGGTCTCTCCATCAGCCGGGAGATCGCCCGGCTGCTGGGCGGCGAGATCCACGCGGCCAGCGAGCCGGGCCGGGGTTCGACCTTCACGCTCTATCTGCCGCTGCACGCGAGCGAACTGCCGCCCCAGGGCTACCCGCAGATGGGACCCGGTCCCATCGAGGCGCACGGCAACGCGATCGAGAGCGGTCTGCGTCCGGAGGCCCCGGCCGGCCGCGCGACCGGTGCGGAGCCGCCGCTGGGTGACCCCTCGGCGACCGCGGGGATGTTCCGGCGGCGGCGCAAGGCGCTGGGCGGGGCCGGGCGGCAGCCCGCTCTGCCGACCGGCCGGCAGAGCGCCGGGAGCGCGGCGCACGAGGAGTGGGTGCAGGAAGCACCGGAGGGCCAGGAGGAGAAGGAGCCGCGGCGGACGTTCCGGTTCCATGGCGAGAAGGTGCTGATCGTCGACGACGACATCCGTAACGTCTTCGCGCTCACCAGCGTGCTGGAGCAGCACGGACTGTCGGTGCTGTACGCGGAGAACGGGCGCGAGGGCATCGAAGTCCTGGAACAGCATGACGATGTGACGGTCGTGCTGATGGACATCATGATGCCCGAGATGGACGGGTACGCGACGACGACGGCGATCCGCAGGATGCCGCAGTTCGCCGGTCTGCCGATCGTCGCGCTCACCGCGAAGGCGATGAAGGGTGACCGGGAGAAGGCGATCGATTGTGGTGCTTCCGACTACGTCACGAAACCGGTCGATCCTGACCACTTGTTGTCGGTCATGGAGCAGTGGATGCGCGGAGAGTGATGACGAATGGAAAGAATCACGATGAGTTGCTGATCGGCTCTGTCTGAACGGGTGTGAGTACGGGGTATTCGGGGAACCTTCTGGTCTCCCACCGCGTTTTCGGTACGTGCACAGTGACATCGCGGTGACAGGGTGTGGTGACGGGCGGGGTGCGGCTACCATGACCGGCACAAGGACGGACGGCGTAAGGGAGTCGTCCCCTGGGGAGGCACCCGGTGCGATTCCGGGGCGAGGAGGACGGGCCATGGTGCAGAAGGCCAAGATCCTCCTGGTCGATGACCGGCCGGAGAATCTGCTGGCGCTGGAGGCCATCCTCTCTGCGCTCGATCAGACACTGGTACGGGCATCGTCAGGGGAGGAAGCGCTCAAAGCGCTGCTCACGGACGATTTCGCGGTCATTCTGCTGGACGTCCAGATGCCGGGCATGGACGGCTTCGAAACCGCCGCGCACATCAAGCGGCGGGAGCGGACCCGGGATATCCCGATCATCTTTCTCACCGCGATCAACCACGGTCCGCATCACACCTTCAGGGGTTATGCGGCGGGCGCGGTGGACTACATCTCGAAGCCGTTCGACCCGTGGGTTCTCCGCGCCAAGGTCTCGGTCTTCGTCGAGCTGTACATGAAGAACTGCCAACTGCGCGAACAGGCCGCTCTCCTGCGGCTCCAGCTCGAGGGCGGCGGCCACGCGGGCGCGGAGCACGAGAAGGAGCCGGCCGGTCTGCTGGCCGAACTCTCGGCGCGCCTCGCGGCTGTCGAGGAGCAGGCGGAAGCGCTTTCCAAGCAGCTCGACGACGAGTCGGCGGACGCGGCTGCCGTGGCGACCGCGGCCCATCTCGAACGCAAACTCACCGGGCTCCGCCGTGCGCTCGACGCGCTGGAGCCGGGCACCGGCGGCTCCGCGGCCGTACTGCCCTCGCAGGGCTGACACCGGTCGTTCGGGGCGCCCACCACCTGGCTGGGCTCTCCGGGCTCTCGTGTGTCGTGAACGCGCGTCAGTTTCCTGCCCCTGCAGGGCGACACGGTCGGGTGAAGCAGTAGGCACACGTGTCCACTGGCGTCGACACCGGTAACCTCTGGCCCATGGCCTCACGTACGTCCGGCAAGGGTTCCCAGGGCACGGCGGGCACCGCGAAGCGCGTCGGCCGTACCCAGGGGCCGGCGAAAAAAGCCGCGCCCGCGAAGAAAGCCACCGCGAAGAAGACCGCGTCACCCAGGAAAGCGCCTGCCAAGAAGGCCGCGCCGAAGCCGGCGCCGTCCCCGACCGGGGGCATCTACCGGCTCGCGCGCGCTGTCTGGCTCGGGCTGGCGCACGGTGTCGGAGCGATGTTCCGCTCGATAGGGCGTGGCGCGAAGGGACTCGACCCCGCGCACCGCAAGGACGGTCTCGCCCTGCTGCTGCTCGGCCTCGCGCTGATCGTGGCCGCCGGCACGTGGTCGAATCTGCGCGGTCCTGTCGGCGATCTCGTCGAGATGCTGGTGACCGGCGCGTTCGGCCGGCTCGATCTCCTCGTCCCGATACTGCTGGGCGCCGTCGCCGTACGGCTGATCCTCTATCCGGAGAAGCCCGAGGCCAACGGCCGCATCGTCATCGGCCTCTCCGCCCTCGTGCTCGGGGTGCTCGGCCAGGTCCACATCGCCTGCGGGGCGCCCGGCCGCGAGGACGGTACGGAAGCGATGCAGGACGCGGGCGGGCTGATCGGCTGGGCCGCGTCCAAGCCGCTCATCTTCACCATGGGCGAGGTGCTCGCCGTACCGCTGCTCCTGCTGCTGACCGTCTTCGGGCTCCTGGTCGTGACCGCGACCCCGGTGAACGCCATTCCTCAGCGGCTGCGCCTGCTCGGTGTGAAGCTGGGCATCGTCGAGCCGGCGTACGAGCGCGGCGCGGAGGGCGAGAGCGACGACGACCGCTACGACGAGCAGTGGCGCGAGGCGCTGCCCGAGCGGTCGCGCCGCTCCGCACGCCGCTCCGTAGCGGACGCGGACCTCGACCCCGAGCACGCCGAGTCCGAGGCGCTCTCCAAGCGCCGCCGGCCGCGCAGGCCGTCCGTGCAGCCCGCCATGAACCGGACCATGGACGCCGTGGACGTCGCGGCTGCCGCCGCGGCGGCGCTCGACGGAGCGGTGCTCAACGGCATGCCGCCCTCGCCGATCGTCGCGGACCTGACGCAGGGCGTCTCGGTCGACCGGGGGCGCGAGCGGACCGGCACTCCGGTGCCCGGGGCCCGCGAGGCCGAGCGGCCCAGGGCCGGTGAGCGGGTCGCGTCGCCGTCCGGCGGCGTACCCGACCTGACGAAGCCGGCCCCCGAGCGCTCCGAGGCGCTGCCCCCACGCGCCGAGCAGCTCCAGCTGTCGGGCGACATCACGTACTCGCTGCCCTCGCTCGACCTGCTGGAGCGCGGTGGGCCCGGCAAGACGCGCAGCGCCGCCAACGACGCCGTCGTGGCCTCGCTGACGAACGTGTTCACGGAGTTCAAGGTCGACGCGGCCGTCACCGGGTTCACCCGCGGCCCGACGGTCACGCGGTACGAGGTGGAGCTCGGCCCGGCCGTCAAGGTCGAGCGGATCACCGCCCTCACCAAGAACATCGCGTACGCCGTGGCCAGCCCGGACGTCCGGATCATCTCCCCGATCCCGGGCAAGTCCGCAGTGGGCATCGAGATCCCCAACTCGGACCGCGAGATGGTCAACCTCGGCGACGTCCTGCGTCTCGCGGACGCGGCGGAGGACGACCACCCGATGCTGGTCGCACTCGGCAAGAACGTCGAGGGCGGCTACGAGATGGCCAACCTCGCGAAGATGCCGCACGTACTGGTCGCGGGCGCGACCGGTTCGGGCAAGTCCTCCTGCATCAACTGCCTGATCACCTCGGTCATGGTGCGGGCGACCCCGGAGGACGTCCGCATGGTGCTGGTCGACCCGAAGCGGGTCGAGCTGACCGCGTACGAGGGCATTCCCCATCTGATCACCCCCATCATCACCAACCCGAAGAAGGCCGCCGAGGCGCTCCAGTGGGTCGTGCGGGAGATGGACCTGCGCTACGACGACCTCGCGGCGTACGGCTACCGGCACATCGACGACTTCAACCACGCCGTGCGCAACGGCAAGGCCAAGGCGCCCGAGGGTAGTGAGCGCGAGCTCTCGCCGTACCCGTACCTGCTGGTCATCGTGGACGAGCTCGCCGACCTCATGATGGTCGCGCCGCGTGACGTCGAGGACTCCATCGTCCGCATCACCCAGCTCGCCCGCGCTGCCGGCATCCACCTGGTGCTCGCCACCCAGCGCCCCTCGGTCGACGTCGTGACCGGTCTGATCAAGGCCAATGTGCCCTCCCGTCTGGCCTTCGCGACCTCCTCGCTCGCCGACAGCCGGGTGATCCTCGATCAGCCCGGCGCCGAAAAGCTCATCGGAAAGGGTGACGGACTGTTCCTGCCGATGGGGGCCAACAAGCCCACCCGTATGCAGGGAGCGTTCGTCACCGAGGATGAGGTCGCCGCCGTCGTCCAGCACTGCAAGGACCAGATGGCCCCCGTCTTCCGTGAGGACGTGGTCGTCGGTACCAAGCAGAAGAAGGAGATCGACGAGGACATCGGCGACGACCTGGACCTGCTCTGCCAGGCCGCCGAGCTCGTGGTCTCGACCCAGTTCGGGTCGACCTCGATGCTCCAGCGCAAGCTGCGCGTTGGTTTCGCCAAGGCCGGCCGGCTGATGGACCTGATGGAGTCCCGCAGCATCGTCGGGCCGAGCGAGGGGTCCAAGGCCCGCGACGTGCTCGTGAAACCGGACGAGATCGACGGAGTGTTGGCCGTCATCCGCGGGGAAACCGCTTCGTAGAGGTTCTGTGGGCAACCGTTTCGCCCGGTCGTACGTCAAGTTGAAGGGAGGGACGGAAGGATGTTCCGCTCTCGGCCCTGCCCGCAGGACTGTCCGGCGAACCCGATGGCGTACAAAGTCGTCCCTCCCGGTTGCCCCACCCTTTCGTACCCCCCCTAGACTGAACATCCAGCAGGTGGCTCACGCTCGAAAGGCGCCCCCGTGTCCATCGGCAACTCCCCCGAAGACGACCGGCCTTCGATCGGTCGCGTGCTCCAGCAGGCTCGTATCGCCGCAGGTCTGACGGTCGAGGAAGTCAGCAGCTCCACCCGGGTGCGCATCCCCATCGTGCACGCGATCGAGGAGGACGACTTCTCGCGCTGTGGCGGCGACGTCTACGCGCGCGGTCACATCCGCACGTTCGCCCGTGTCGTCGGTCTCGACCCGGACCCCCTGGTCGCCCAGTTCGACGACGAGCACGGCGGCCGTCCCGTTCCCACCCCCGCGGCGCCGCTGTTCGAGGCCGAACGCATCCGTTCGGAACCCCGACGGCCCAACTGGACCGCGGCCATGGTCGCGGCCATCGTCGTCGTCGTCGGTTTCGTCGGCTTCACCCTGTTCAGCGGTGAGGACAACGGCCCGAGCACGGCGCAGGTGGCCGAGGGCTCGACCCCCGACAAGACCACTCCCAAGCCCACCACCACCAAGCCATCCGATCCCAAGCCCGTGCCCTCCGAAAGCGCCATCGCGGCAGCTCCCCGGGACAAGGTGACGGTCAAGCTCAGCGCCGTACAGGGCAAGAGCTGGATCTCCGCCAAGGACCACAACGGACGGCTGCTCTTCGACGGGCTGCTGCTCCAGGGCCAGTCCAAGACCTTCCAGGACAAGGAGCGCATCGACCTCGTCCTCGGCGACGCCGGGGCGATCGAGCTCTTCGTGAACGGCAAGAAGGTCGAGGACCAGTTCGAGCCCGGCCAGGTCGAACGGCTCTCGTACACCAAGGGTGACCCCGAAGCGGGCTGACCCTACGGTTCCACCACAGTGAGCGCCCGGCAGTCATGCCGGGCGCTCACTGCTTTGTCACTGCCTGTAAGGGGGGAACCCTGCACGGCGGGGGCAGTGCCGGGACAAAGTAGTCTTGAGTCCATGCCCGAACGCCGTACCGTCGCCCTTGTCACTCTCGGCTGCGCCCGTAACGAGGTGGACTCGGAGGAGCTTGCAGGCCGCTTGGCAGCGGACGGCTGGGAGCTCGTCGAGAACGCCTCCGACGCGGATGTCGCCGTCGTCAACACCTGTGGATTCGTCGAGGCCGCCAAGAAGGACTCCGTCGATGCCCTCCTCGAAGCCAATGATCTGAAGGACCACGGCAGAACCCAGGCGGTGGTCGCCGTCGGCTGCATGGCCGAGCGCTACGGCAAGGACCTCGCCGAAGCCCTGCCGGAGGCCGACGGGGTGCTCGGGTTCGACGACTACGCCGACATCTCCGACCGGCTGCAGACGATCCTCAACGGCGGCATCCACGCCTCGCACACGCCTCGTGACCGGCGCAAGCTGCTCCCGATCAGCCCGGCCGAGCGCCAGGACGCCTCCGTGGCCCTTCCCGGCCACGCCCAGGAGGTCCTCGCGGCCCCCGAGGACCTGCCGGAGGGTGTCGCCCCGGTCTCCGGCCCCCGGGCCCCGCTGCGCCGCCGGCTCGGCACGAGCCCCGTCGCCTCGGTGAAGCTCGCCTCCGGCTGCGACCGCCGCTGCTCCTTCTGCGCCATTCCGTCCTTCCGCGGCTCGTTCATCTCCCGACGTCCCTCCGACGTCCTGGGCGAGACCCGCTGGCTGGCCGAGCAGGGCGTCAAGGAGGTCATGCTCGTCTCCGAGAACAACACCTCGTACGGCAAGGACCTCGGCGACATCCGGCTGCTGGAGACCCTGCTGCCGGAGCTCGCGGACGTCCAGGGGATCGAGCGGATCCGGGTCAGCTACCTCCAGCCCGCGGAGATGCGGCCCGGCCTGATCGACGTCCTGACGTCCACGCCCAAGGTCGCTCCGTACTTCGACCTCTCCTTCCAGCACTCCGCACCCGAGGTGCTGAGGGCCATGCGCCGCTTCGGCGACACGGACCGTTTCCTGGAGCTCCTGGACACGATCCGCGGCAAGGCGCCGCAGGCGGGCGCGCGGTCGAACTTCATCGTGGGCTTCCCGGGTGAGACCGAGGCCGACCTCGCCGAGCTGGAACGCTTCCTCACCGGAGCCCGGCTGGATGCCATCGGCGTCTTCGGGTACTCCGACGAGGAGGGCACCGAAGCGGTCGGTTACGAGAACAAGCTGGACGCCGACGTCATCGCCGAGCGGCTCGCCCACATCTCGCAGCTGGCCGAGGAGCTCACCTCGCAGCGTGCGGAGGAGCGGATCGGCGAGACCCTCCAGGTGCTCGTCGAATCCGTGGACGACGACGAGGACGGTCCGGTCGCGGTGGGCCGTGCGGCACACCAGGCGCCCGAAACGGACGGACAGGTCGTCTTCACCACACGCGAGGGTCTCGTGCCGGGCCTTATGGTCGAGGCAAAGGTCGTAGGTACCGAGGGAGTGGACCTCGTGGCCGAACACCACGAGCTCGCGGAGGTGGCCAGATGACCGGAGTCCCGGCATCCGCGGCAGGCGGGTCCGGCGCGAAGCCGGTCCGCGGCGGCAAGCTGGGCACTGCGGCCGTCAACCAGGCCAGCCTGTGGAACATCGCGAACATCCTCACGATGGTGCGGCTCCTGCTCGTGCCGATCTTCGTGATGCTGCTGCTCCACAACGGCGGCTACGACCCGGTCTGGCGTTCCTTCGCCTGGGCCGCGTTCGCCGTCGCCATGATCACCGACCTCTTCGACGGCCATCTGGCACGCCGGTACAACCTGGTCACCGACTTCGGGAAGATCGCCGACCCCATCGCCGACAAGGCGATCATGGGCGCGGCACTGATCTGTCTATCGGTTCTCGGTGATCTGCCCTGGTGGATCACGGGCGTGATCCTCTTTCGGGAGCTCGGCATCACGCTGATGCGCTTCTGGGTGATCCGGCACGCGGTGATCCCGGCCAGCCGCGGCGGCAAGCTGAAGACGCTCGCGCAGGGCACGGCCGTCGGCATGTACGTGCTGGTGCTGACGGGGCCGCTGGCCACGCTCCGCTTCTGGATGATGATGATCGCCGTCGTGCTGACGGTGCTCACCGGACTCGACTACGTGCGCCAGGCCGTGGTGCTGCGGCGCAAGGGGCTCGCGGCCGAGCGGGTCGCGGCCCTGGAGGCCGTCACGTCCGCCGCGGACGTGACGGGGGCCGACAGGACCGCAGCCGTCGCGGACGCGTCCGGGCCGGAGATCCGCACGGACGCCGCGGATCTGCCGGGGCCGGAAGGCCCTGCGGACGTGCCGGGGCCCGAGAGGCCCGCGGACGTGGACGCCGGCGCGGCTTCCCGCGCGGGCGCCGATGCACGGGGCCCGGCGGAGGCCGAGCGGTGACCGCCGCGGCCCGGGTACTGGGGCGGCTCGTGGAGCGTGGCGAGACTCTCGCCGTCGCCGAGTCGCTGACCGGTGGCCTGGTCGCGGCCGAGATCACCTCCGTGGCAGGCGCCTCACAATCCTTCCGGGGGTCGGTCACGGCATACGCCACCACCCTCAAGAGGGACCTTCTGGGCGTCGACGGACCTCTTCTGGCCGAGCGCGGCGCGGTTGATCCGGACGTGGCCCTCGCCATGGCCGCGGGAGTGCGGCAGGCGCTGGGAGCGGACTGGGGCCTCTCGACGACTGGGGTCGCGGGTCCGGAGCAGCAGGACGGCAAGCCGGTCGGCACGGTCTATGTGGCGGTTTCCGGGCCCGGGGGCGTGGAGAAAGTCGCGGCGCTGCGGTTGAACGGCGGGCGGGCGGACATCCGTAAAGAGAGTGTACGGAGCGTGCTCGAGCTGCTGTCCGGAGAACTCGGTGAAGATGCGAGGGCACAGGATACGGAACAGATCGGGGGGAATTGATGTTTGCAGCCCTGAGTGAACACGACATCGCTCCCCGCACGGCCGCAGCGCAAGGCGGTACGGTGGGGCGTGAAGGATGCGGCTACGCGGTCCGAGGAGGGAGCCACCGATGATTCTGCTCCGTCGCCTGCTTGGTGACGTGCTGCGTCGGCAGCGCCAGCGCCAAGGCCGTACTCTGCGCGAAGTCTCCTCGTCCGCCCGGGTCTCGCTCGGTTATCTGTCCGAGGTGGAGCGGGGGCAGAAGGAGGCATCCTCCGAGCTGCTCTCCGCGATTTGCGACGCGCTTGACGTACGGATGTCCGAGCTCATGCGTGAAGTGAGCGATGAGCTGTCGCTGGCTGAACTGGCCGAGTCGGCAGCAGCCAGTGATCCGGTACCTGTACCGGTACGCCCGATGCTCAATTCCGTCTCCGTTTCGTCGGTGGCAGGTGTGCCGACGGGCCGGGTGACAATCAAGGCGCCCGCGGAAGCGGTGGATGTCGTCGCCGCCTGATCCGCGCGGTCATGCGTGAACCGGAAGCCCCGGTCCGCCCCAGTTGGGGTGGGCCGGGGCTTCTGCGTGTGCCTGGTGCGCCGGGGAGCGGGTGTGGGGGCTGTTCGGATGCAGCCCCGTCGGTCTCGGGGGAAACTGCCCAGGAGGGGCCCCGGTTCTCCGGGGTCGTGTCAGGACGACGCCCCTGTGGCAGTACGTGGCAGGTGGCGGGCGGCAGGCGCGCGGAATCGGGTCCGTCCTCGCTGTGCGCCCCGGTGTCACACCGGTACGCCCTCCCGCCGGGTGATCGTGCCGGACTAGCGTCGGCCGGAGGAGGCAGCCATGACACGGCGATGGGTGCCGGCGCTCGTCCTCGGTGGGCTGTGGTGGTGGGCCGTGCTGCGGCTGGTGCTGGAGCCGGAGCACGCCGGGGTGATCGAGGGCGCGGTGGCGGCGGGCGGGTGGGGGCTGAGTCTTCTGCCGGTCCATGTGACGGCGAGCGCCCGGCCGGCCGGTGCGGGGCGGCGGTCTGCCGGGGCACGTGAGGGTACGGGGTCGCGGTCTGCCGGGGCGCGAGAGGGTACGGGGTCGGGGTCTGCCGGGGCGCGAGAGGGTACGGGCGAGGGCGGCGTGGGGGACGTGGAGCCGTGACGCGTCACCGGGGCATGGCGACGCCACCGTTCGGCCGGAGGATCTGACCGGTCATGAAGGCCGAGGCGTCCGATGCGAGGTGCAGGACGGTGTGGGCGACGTCCAGCGGTTCCCCGACCCGGCCCAGCGGGGATATGCGGACCATCGCGGCTTCCGCCCGGTGCTGCTGGTCCGCGTCGTGGCGGTCGGTCATGGGCGTGCGGACCCAGCCGGGGGCGACGGCGTTCACGCGAATGGTGTGCGGGCCGAGTTCGGTGGCGAGCGTCCTGGTCAGCTGGACGACCGCAGCCTTCGCGGTGCTGTAGCAGAGCAGACCGGGGCTTGCGGCGTCGATGGCGCCCGAGGCCATGGTGATCAGGGACCCGGGTGCGGAGCGGGCGATGAGGCTCCGGGCGACTTCCTGACAGGCGTACAGCACGCCCTTGAAATTCACCGCCATGACCCGGTCGAGGTCCTCGTCCTCGGTGTCGAGGACGAGGCTCGTGTGCATGATCCCGGCGACGGCGGCCAGGATGTCCACCTCGCCGGCCCGCGCGACCGCGGACCGGACCTGACTACGGTCTGTCACGTCGAGGACGTGGGTGTGAGCCGCGCCGCCCGAGCCGGAGATGAGCTCCTGGGTCGCGCGCAGGCCCTTCTCGTCCCGGTCCGCACAGTGGACCGTGGCTCCCGCTTCGGCGAGAAGGACGGCGCTTGCGCGGCCGATGCCGCTTGCCGCGCCGGTGACGAACGCGGACCGGCCGGTGAGGTCGTACGCGGAGAGGGCCATGACGGGACCGTACGACCGAATCTGATGGGTCGTCAACTATGCTGTGGGGCCTGCTTGGCAGTGCGGACACCAGTAGGTGGGGCGGCCGGCTTCGTCGGCCTTCCTGATGGGTGTGCCGCAGCGCAGACAGGAACGGCGCTCCCGGCCGTACACGTAGAGACGTTCCTGCGAGCGGGTCCGGGCGGCGGCACGGGGGCCGCCGAAGGCGGGAGTGGGGCCCGTGGTGGTGCGGGTGGGACGGTCGCGGTTGGCTTCGAGGAGCTGCTTGGCGGTGGTGACCAGGCGGGCCGCGAGGGGTGCGGGGAGTTCGCCGACGGGGAGCCAGGGGGTGACGCGGGCCATGAAGCAGAGCTCGCACTTGTAGACGTTGCCGATGCCCGCGAGATTGCGCTGGTCCAGGAGCGCCTCCCCGAGCGGTCTGTCCGGATCGGCGAGCAGATTGCGCAGGGCGGTGTCGGCGTCCCAGTCGGGGCCGAGCAGGTCGGGACCGAGATGGCCGACTGCCTTCTCCTCGTCGCGGGTGCGGAGCAGTTCGAGGACGGGGAGGCGGTAGCCGACGGCTGTGTGCGTGGCGTTGCCGAGGACGGCGCGGATCTGATGGGCGGGTCCGCCGCGCCAGCGCTCGCCGGCCGCGTAGACGCGCCAGGCTCCGTCCATGCGCAGGTGGCTGTGGAGGGTCAGGCCGTCCTCGATACGCGTGAGGAGGTGCTTGCCGCGCGGGGTGACGTCGAGGACCTTCCGGCCGGTCAGGTCGACCGTGGCGAGGCGCGGGACGCGGAGGTCGGCGTGGGTGAGGACCTGACCTGCGAGCGCTTTGTGCAGACGCTCGGCGGTCTGCAGGACGGTGTCTCCTTCGGGCATGTCTCCATGATGCGGGGTACGGGGTACGGGGGCCTGGGTCTGTGCGGTGCCGGGGTGTGGGACGGCGTGTTCCCCGGGCGGTGTGACGCGGCCGTGTTCGGTTCGGCAGGCGGAGCACCTGCGCTCAGGCGCGCAGGCGCAGGCCCCTCGGGGTGGCGAGGAAGCCGGCCGCTTCCAGGGTGCGGCCCAGGGGAGACGTGAGGGACGAGGCGCCGTTGGTGCGTTCCACCGTGACGGTGCCCAGAGCCCCGGCCCGCGCCGCGGAGGCCAGTGCCTCGGCCGCTGCCCGGAGCGCGGGGTCGTCGGGGTCGTCGGGGTCGGTCGGCCAGGCCAGCAGGGTCTTCCCGCCGCGCTCCATGTAGAGCGTCAGTTCGCCGTCGACCAGGACGACGAGCGCGCCTGCCTTGCGGCCGGGCTTGTGTCCCGCCCCGTCCGGTGGTTCGGGCCAGGACAGGGCGGCGCCGTACGCGTTGGCGGGGTCGGCCGCGGCGAGAACCACTGCGCGCCGGGCGCTGCCCGGGTCCGTGCGGTCGCGGGCCGTGGACGCTGCCCGGAGCCGGTCCACGGCTCCCTCCATCGCGAACTGGGCCGCTCCGAGGCCCTCGACGACATAGCCGCGACGCGCCTGCCCGTTGTCCTCGAAGGCGGCGAGGATGCGGTACGTCGCGGAGAAGCCGCCCTCGACGCCCTCGGCCTGGACGGCTCCGCGCGTCACCACGCCGTGGCGGTCCAGGAGTGTCCGGGCCAGCGCGTGCGCCCGGTGGGTCGGTTCGGGTTCGGCAGCGGGGAGCAGGGACCAGCGGCCCGAGACCGTGGGTGGGCCGGTCCGGGAGGCCGGGCGCGCGGAGGCGGTCAGCGAGCCGTAACGTCCGCGCGGCACGCTGCGTCTGGCCCGGTGGGCCGTGGAACCCGCCGTGCGGCCGGAGCCGAGGAGCGCACGCAGCGGGGCGAGTGTGTCATTGGTGAGACGTCCCGACCAGGCGAGGTCCCAGAGGGCGTCGGCGAGTTGGGGATCGGTGCAGTCCGGGTGGGTGGTGGCGCGGACCTGGTCGGCGATCTGGCGGAAGAACAGGCCGTATCCGCCGGAGAGGGTGGTCAGGACCGATTCGTGCAGCGCCGATTCTTCGAGGGGGTGCGGCGGGGGGAGCAGCAGGGGTGCGCTGTCGGCGAGGTACAGGGAGAGCCAGCCGTCCTTGCCGGGGAGAGCGCCCGCGCCGGCCCAGACGACCTCGCCCGTCGTCGTCAGCTCGTCGAGGAGTGCGGGGGTGTAGCCCGAGACACGGCTCGGCAGGATCAGCTTCTCCAGCGCCGACGCGGGAACGGGGGCTCCCTGCAACTGCTCGATGGCGCGGGCCAGTCCGTCGATCCCGCGCAGGCTGTTGTCGCCGAGGTGCTGCCACTGGGGGAGGAAGGTCGCCAGGGCCGCGGGGGGTACCGGCTCCAGCTCGTGGCGGAGCGCGGCGAGCGAGCGGCGGCGCAGTCGGCGCAGGACCGTGGCGTCGCACCACTCCTGGCCGATGCCGGCCGGGTGGAACTCGCCCTGGACGATCCGGCCCGAGGCGGAAAGCCGCTGCAGGGCTCCGTCCGTGACGGCGGTGCCCAGGCCGAAACGGTCGGCGGCCTGTGTGGACGTGAACGGGCCGTGCGTACGGGCGTGGCGGGCGAGGAGGTCACCGAGGGGGTCCTTCACCGGTTCGGTGAACGCTTCCGGAACACCGACGGGGAGCGCTGTGCCCAGGGCGTCGCGCAAGCGGCCGGCGTCCTCGATCGCCGCCCAGTGGGGGGTTCCGGCGATGCGCACCTGAATGGCCCGGCGGGCCGATGCCAGTTCCGGTGCCCACTGCGGCTGCGCGCCGCGCTCGGCCAGCTCGGAGTCGGTCAACGGGCCCAGGACGCGCAGGAGATCGGCGACCCCTTCGACGTCCTTGATCCTCCGGTCCTCGGTCAGCCACTGGAGCTCCCGCTCCAGCTCGGTCAGCACCTCGGGGTCCAGGAGTTCGCGCAGCTCCGCCTGGCCGAGCAGTTCGGCGAGGAGGTGAGAATCGAGGGAGAGCGCCGCTGCCCGCCGTTCGGCGAGGGGGGAGTCACCCTCGTACAGGAACTGGGCGACGTAGCCGAAGAGGAGGGAGCGGGCGAAGGGCGACGGCTCCTGGGTGGTCACTTCCACCAGGCGGATGCGCCGGGCTTCGAGGTCGCCCATCAGTTCCGTCAGGCCAGGGACGTCGAAGACGTCCTGGAGGCATTCACGGACCGCTTCGAGGACGATCGGGAACGAACCGAACTCGGAAGCGACCTGAAGCAGTTGGGACGCGCGCTGGCGCTGCTGCCAGAGAGGCGTGCGCTTGCCGGGGCTGCGCCGGGGCAGCAGCAGCGCGCGTGCGGCGCACTCGCGGAACCGGGAGGCGAACAGCGCCGAGCCGCCCACCTGGTCGGTGACGATCTGACCGATCTCGCCCTTGTCGAAGACGACGTCGGTCGCACCGACGGGTGCCTGCTCGCTGTCGAAGGCGGCGTCCGGCAGCGCGAGGCCCCGGTCGCCGCCGGCGTCCGGTGCCGGATCGAAGTCGAGGAGATCGAGGCCCATGAGATCGGCGTCGGGAAGTCTCAGGACGATGCCGTCGTCGGCGTGCATGACCTGGGCGTCCATCCCGTACCGCTCGCCGAGACGGGCGGAGAGGGCCAGGGCCCACGGAGCGTGCACCTGGGCCCCGAAGGGGGAGTGCACGACGACCCGCCAGTCGCCCAGCTCGTCCCGGAACCGCTCGACGAGGATGGTCCGGTCGTCCGGGACGTGTCCGCAGGCGCGGACCTGTTCCTCCAGGTACGACAGGATGTTGTCGGCGGCCCATTCGTCCAGGCCGGCGGCGAGCAGCCTGGCTCTGGCGTCCTCCGCGGACAGGCCCCCGATCTCCCGCAGGAACGCGCCCAGTGCGCGGCCCAGCTCCAGCGGGCGGCCCAGCTGGTCGCCCTTCCAGAACGGCAGTCGGCCGGGGACGCCGGGGGCGGGGGAGACCAGGACCCGGTCCCGGGTGATGTCCTCGATCCGCCAGGACGTGGTGCCCAGCGTGAAGACGTCGCCGACCCGGGACTCGTACACCATCTCCTCGTCCAGCTCGCCGACGCGCCCACCGCCCTTCTTCGGGTCGGACCCGGCGAGGAAGACCCCGAAGAGCCCCCGGTCGGGAATCGTCCCGCCGGAGGTGACGGCGAGCCGCTGGGCGCCCGGGCGGCCCGTGACCGTACCGGCGACGCGGTCCCACACCACGCGGGGGCGCAGCTCCGCGAAGGCGTCGGACGGGTAGCGGCCGGCGAGCATGTCGAGCACCGCTGTGAACGCGGATTCGGGGAGCGAGGCGAAGGGGGCGGCACGGCGGGCCAGGGCGAGGAGGTCGTCGGCCTGCCAGGTGTCCAGCGCGACGATGGCGACCAACTGCTGGGCGAGCACGTCCAGGGGATTGGACGGCACCCGCAGGGCTTCGATGGCTCCTTCGCGCATGCGCTCCGTGACCACGGCCGCCTGGACGAGGTCGCCCCGGTACTTCGGGAAGACCACTCCGGTGGAGACGGCACCCACCTGGTGCCCGGCCCGGCCCACCCGCTGCAGTCCGGAGGCGACGGACGGCGGCGACTCGACCTGGATCACCAGGTCGACCGCACCCATGTCGATGCCGAGCTCCAGGCTGGACGTGGCGACGACGGCGGGCAGCCGCCCGGCCTTGAGGTCCTCCTCGACCTGGGAGCGCTGTTCCTTGGAGACCGAGCCGTGGTGGGCGCGGGCGAGCAGGGCCGGGGCACCCTTGGCGGCGCCGGACTGGGCCATGATCTCGGCGGGGGAGTGGGCGTCGGGCAGGGGTGCGGCGTCCGGGTCGAACACGGTGCCGGTCGCCCGCTCGTAGGCGATCTCGTTGAGCCTGTTGCAGAGCCGTTCCGCGAGACGGCGGGAGTTGGCGAACACGATGGTGGAGCGGTGGGACTGGACGAGATCGGCGATCCGCTCCTCGACATGGGGCCAGATCGACGGCTTCTCGGCCTGGTCCGCTCCGCCGTCGGTTGCCGGGGAGCCGCCGAGCTCTCCCAGATCCTCGACGGGCACGACGACCGACAGGTCGAACTGCTTGGTGGAGGGTGGCTGGACGATCTCCACCTTCCGCTGGGGCGACAGGAACCGTGCCACCTCGTCGACCGGGCGGACGGTCGCGGACAGACCGATCCGTCGCGCGGGCCTGGGCAACAGCTCGTCGAGGCGCTCCAGTGACACGGCGAGATGGGCGCCCCGCTTGGTGCCGGCGACGGCGTGCACCTCGTCGAGGATCACCGTCTCGACGCCCGCGAGGGCTTCCCTGGCCGACGAGGTGAGCATCAGGAACAGCGATTCGGGTGTGGTGATCAGGATGTCCGGCGGCCTGGTCGCCATGGAGCGGCGCTCGGCGGGCGGGGTGTCGCCGGAGCGGATCCCGACGCGCACCTCGGGCTCGGGGAGCCCCAGCCGTACGGACTCCTGGCGGATGCCCGTCAGGGGCGAGCGGAGGTTGCGCTCCACGTCCACGGCGAGGGCCTTGAGCGGTGACACGTACAGCACACGGCAGCGCTTCTTCGCCTCGGCGGGCGGGGGGACGGCGGCCAGCCGGTCCAGCGCGGCGAGGAACGCGGCGAGGGTCTTGCCCGAGCCGGTCGGCGCGACCACCAGCACGTCCGAACCCTCGGCGATGGCCCGCCAGGCACCTTCCTGTGCCGCCGTGGGCGCGCTGAAGGCCCCCGTGAACCAGCCGCGGGTCGCGGGCGAGAAGGAATCGAGTGCGCTACCGGCCATGTCCCCCATCGTGCACCTCACCACTGACAACGGCCGGTGCCGGCGGGTCGTGGCGGTGACCGGGATCAGCCGGCCGGGACCCGGACCTGCGAGAATTCGCGTATGGCGACAGCGGGGACGGAGAAGGAGTGGGCACGGTACTGGCAGTACGCGGAGCTGCCCGAGCTGGATCTGCTGCGTGCCCGCTACGTACGCCACACCTTCCGGCGCCACAGCCACGAGGGCTACGTCTTCGGCACGATCACGCAGGGAGTCGAGGACGTCGGTCTGCCCGGCGGCACCGTGCACGCGGGTCCCGGAGCCGTGGTCATGATCAATCCGGAGGTGCCGCACACCGCCCGTGCAGGCGTCCCCGAGGGCTGGGTGTACGCGACGCTCTACCCCTCCGCACAGGTGGTCAACGACATAGCGGCCGACATGACGAACCTGCGCGGCACCGTCGGCTTCGGCGAGACCAGCGTGATGGACCCGCACGCGGCAAGGCTGATCACCGAGGTCCACCGGGCCGCCGAGGAGGGCAACGCCCTTGCGGCGGACAGCGTGCTCCGCGTCCTGGTCGCCCGGCTCCTCGGCAGCCACGGCGGTGTGCTGCCCACCCCGGTGCCGCACTCGGCGGGTGCCCGGGACGCGGCGCGTGCCCGGGCGGCGCTCCAGGAGCGGATGGCCGACCCGCCGACGCTGGAGACGCTCGCCGCCGAGCTCGGGACGAGCCCGTTCGCGCTGCTCCGCGCGTTCAAGAAGCAGTACGGGATGCCCCCGCACACCTGGCTCACCGATGCCCGGGTGAGGCGGGCCCGCAGCATGCTGGACGGAGGCACCGCACCTGCCGAGGCAGCTGTCGCCGTCGGCTTCACCGATCAGCCCCACCTCAATCGTCACTTCACCCGGATCGTGGGAGTGCCCCCGGGGGCGTACCAGCGCGAGCGCGCAAGAACGTACAAGACGGGTACGGACGTCCCCGCCTAGCGTTCCGGGCGTGGCAGAACAGACAGCACCCCCAGGAAGCGCCCGCTCGGTCGGCGGTACCGCCGACGGCCCGGACGCACGAGTGACCGGGGCGCCCGGCAGGGAGACGCCCGGTACCGCGCTGCCCGGCGCCGGTCCGGCCGGTGGGCCGAAGCGCGATGCGGAGGTCGTACGGGACGCGCTCGGCGTGGGTATCGCCGTCGGGCTCTCCGGATTCGCCTTCGGGGTCACCTCGGCCGGTTCCGGACTGACTCTTCTCCAGACCTGCGCGCTCAGCCTTCTCGTCTTCACCGGCGCCTCGCAGTTCGCCCTGGTGGGTGCGCTCGCGGCGGGAGGGAACCCGTACACCGCGGCGGCCGGAGCCTTCTTCCTCGGCGTGCGGAACGCGTTCTACGGCCTGCGGCTCTCGCAACTGCTCGCGCTGCCCCGGGCCGTACGACCGTTCGCCGCGCAGTGGGTCATCGACGAGACGACCGCCGTCACCCTGCCCCAGCCCACCCGACGGGCCGCCCGGATCGGTTTCACGGTCACCGGGCTCACCCTGTACGTCCTGTGGAACCTGACCACCCTGGTGGGGGCGCTCGGCGCCGAGGCGCTCGGTGACACCGACGCGTGGGGGCTGGACGCGGCGAGCCCCGCGGTCTTCCTGGCGCTGCTCGCGCCGATGCTGAAGAGCACCACGGAACGGGTCACGGCTGCTCTCGCGGTGCTGCTCGCCCTAGGGCTCCTGCCCGTACTGCCCGCAGGGCTGCCGGTCCTGCTCTCCGCGCTCGCCGCGCCCGTCGTGCTCTTCCTGATGGGGCGCGGACGCGGCGGAAAGACCGTGCCGACGAACGACGAGGAGCCCCGCCGATGAACGTCTGGATCGCCATCGGGCTCACGGCCGCGGGCTGTTATCTCGCGAAGCTCCTGGGGCTGCTCGTGCCCGCCGGAGCGCTGGAGCGTCCCCTCGTGCAGCGGCTTGCCGCGCTCCTGCCCGTCGCGCTGCTGGCGGCCCTCACCGCACAGCAGACGTTCGGTGACGGACAGCAGCTCGTCCTCGACGCCAGGGGAGCGGGACTTGCGGCGGCGGCTGTCGCCCTGGTCCTTCGCGCGCCCTTCCTTGTCGTCGTCGGGGCCGCCGTTGCGGTGACGGCCGGGGTGCGCGCCCTGGGGTAGGTGTCGGCGCAACGGTAAGGGGCTCGGTCCAATGGACCGAGCCCCTTACCGTTCGCCTCGCCGCCCCCCGCTCAGTGGGCGAGCGGAGCCGTCGGTGGCGTCTCCGGGACACCCAGCCGTGCCGCGTCCCTCTCCGGCCGCAGGAAACAGACCGCGCAGACGCCGGCCACCGCTACCAGCCCCGCCATCAGCAGGTACGCCGAGTGGTACCCGGCCGGCACCGTGGCGGCGGAGTCGACCATCCGCCCGGTGACCAGCGGGGAGAGAATGCCCGCCAAGGCGTATACGAAGGCCAGCGCGCCCAGGACGACTCCACGCTGCGTGGAGGGCGTGATCCGGGCGACGGCGGTCTGCGACACCGTCAGGATCACGTTCGTCAGGGCCATGGGACCGACCATCAGCGCGATCTTCACCCCCACCGAGTCCACCTCCGCGAACGCCGCGATCGCCACCGCGGCCACACACATCACCAGACCGCCCCCGAGCCCGGAAGCCCGCCTGCCGGAGCTCTCCTTGCGGGATGCCCGGCGGGCCAGCAGACCGTGTCCGAGGAGCACCACGGCGTTGCCGACAGCGGTCGCCGTCACCACCGCGCCGGACTGCCGCAGACTCAGGCCGGAGACCTCGTGCAGGTAGTCCGGTGCCCAGGTCAGTCCGGCCGACAGCAGCCAGTACGCGGCGAAGGCGCCGAACGCGGCCGTCAGCCAGGTGCCGGACAGCAGCAGCCTGCGGTACGGCACCGTGGGCGCGTCCCCGCCACCGGAGGCGGCCCGGCCGAGCGGCGGGGCGAGCGGTCCCTCCTCGCCGCGGAGCTGCCAGCAGACCGCCCAGACCAGGCCCACCAGCCCCACGACGCCGAAGGCCCAGCGCCAGCCCCACACATCGATCACCACGGTGAGCAGGGGAGCGGACACGGCCACCCCGCCGGCCGCGCCGACCATCAGCACGGCGGTCGGCAGGGTCCGGTCCTTCTGCCCGAACCAGCCGTGCAGATGGTGCACGGCGACCGGGGCGGCGGGTCCCTCGGCCGCGCCGAGGAGCACCCGGGTCGCCACCAGCGTCCCGAATCCGGCTGCGCCGAGCAGCATCGGCAGCTGGGCCACCGACCACAGCAGTGCCATGGCGAGCAGGAGAACGGTCGTGCGGACCCGGCGGGTCAGGAAGGACACCCCGAGAGCGGCCAGGCTGAACAGTGCGAAGAACGACGACTGTGCCGTGCCGAACTCGCCCCGGGTCAGCCCCAGCTCGTCGCGGATCGGACCGGCGGCCAGACCCATGACGGTCTTGTCGGCGAAGTTGACCAGCATGAACGTGAGCAGCAGCCAGGTGGTGCCCCAGGCCCCGCGCCGCACCCGGTCCGTGCCGCTGCCCGGGCCGGTGGCCCCGGGGCCGTCTGCCGCACGGGTCGGCGCCGCTCCCGGCGAGATACTCATCCGTCCTCCCCCGGAGCCCCGCCGCAGCCGCAGGAGTCGTCCTCCGTGACGCCGACGCTGATCATCCCGGCGGCGCGCCTGCGACCCTCGGGAGAGCGTGTCAGCTCGGTCTCCAGGTCCGTTCCCTCGGCCACCGCGGCCGATTCGGCGGACGCCCAGTTGAAGACTCCCCGGGCCATCGTCGACGTTTCGGCCACCGCACGCTCCGCGTACACCCGTGCCCGTATCCGCGCCACCGCCACATCGGCCGGGGCCGCCAGGGCGGCCGTCTCCGCGAGGTGGGAGGCGAGCCTCAGCTCCCCCTCCTCCAGCAGCTTCGCCGCACGATCGGCCAGGACCCCCGCGCCGCCCGCCGCCCGTGCGAACTCGGTGGCGACGTCGGCGTCCGGTGCGGGCTTGAGATGGGCCGGATTCTGGTCGTACCAGCCGCCCCAGAGCCGCCACAGATTGCGTACGACGAACTCGGGCTCGTCGTAGGCGGGATGCAGATACGGCTTCTCCAGCAGCTCCTGGGGCACCCGGACCCCGTGCAGCACGGCATCGAGGCGGTGGCCCGCGTTCATCAGCGCCCGCGTCTGCTCGCACAGCGACTCCAGGAGCCGCGCCGTGTCGTCGAGTGCCCGGTGGACCCGGTCCTTGCCGACGATCGGCACACCGTGCCCCGGGAGCAGCAGTTCGGCGCCGAGCTCCTGCATGGCACGCAGGGCGCGCGCCCAGTCCTCCGGGTAGCGCTGCACCTTCTGGGGGTTGCCCGCGTTGGGGGTGTTCCAGATGAAGAGATCGCCCGTGCACAGCGTCTTCAGTTCGGGCACCCACACATAGGTGCTGTCGTCCGTCTCACCCTTGGCGTGAACCAGCTCGAACGTCAGGTCACCGCGCTCGACGGTCATCCGGTCCCGATAGGTGGTGTCGGGGTAGCGGTAGGTGGAAGGCCAGTTCAGGGACGGGACGCCGAACTGCCGCCGGTTGATCCAGGTGTTGTAGCCCGCCGTGCTGACGTACCGGTCGAACCGTGCCGTGACCGCCTCGTGGGCGATCACCTCGGGACGCTCACGCCCCTCGGCCGCGGCCTGGGTGTCGAACGGGGTCACTCCGAAGACGTGGTCCACGTGGCCGTGCGTGTAGACGACCGTGCTGACGTGCTGCTCGCTGAACGCCCCTACCGCCCGGTGCAGCGGCTGCGCCGTACGGATGTCCCCGGAGTCCACGAGCACCAGGCCGTCACCGGTGTCGAACACCGCGACGTTGGCGAACGCGGGCAGGAAGCCGACCCGCTCGCGCACGGTCACCAGCCCTGCGTCCGAGTAGGCCCCGGAGAGGTGGGCGAACAGTGTGTCCTCACCTCGCCACACCCGGTCGACATAGCTGAGATAGTCCGTCGGGTTGTGCTCCGTCATACCTGCGGCTCCTTCGGCTGTACGGCGATGGCCAGGAACCCGAGTGTCAGCCCCGGAAGTGACGTCCGACACCCGCTCTCGTCACACCGTCGGGCGCTGCGTACTGTGATCCGTCACAAGAGCCGCCGGGGGACACAGGGAGCCGCCATGCCGCTGTCCGACGAGGCCAGGGCCCTCGCTCTGCGGTGCGAGCCCAAGGTCAACGAACTGGCCCGCCGCATGGCCCGCGAGTCCTTCGAGGAGCTTCCCGGCTATGCCGGGCTCCCGGGCGAGATGAAGGACCTTGAGGTCGCCGCCACCGCCCGGTACGGAGTCCGGCTCTTCCTGCGCCGGGCCGCCGATCCGCATCCCGGCCCCGGCGGGCTGCGGCTGTTCCGGGAACGGGCCGCGCAACGGGCCGAGGAAGGCTTCCCGCTCCACCTGCTGCTGCGCTCGCACGCGCTCGGGGCGTACGTGCTGTGGCAGGCGCTCCGAGACGCCGCGGAGCCCGGCGAGGAGGGTGCTCTCATCGAACTCGTCGACCTGCTGCTGCGCTCGCACCACAAACTGATGGGCGCTGTCGCGGAGACGTACCTGGACGAGCGGTCGGCCCTGGACGCGGAACAGCGTGAACAACGCCGCTCCCTGGTACGCGGTTTTCTCGACGGTGTCCTGGAGCCCCGTCAGGACCTCCTGGAGGAGCTCGGCCTCACCGGGCCCGCCCTGGTGCTCGCCGTGGCCCTGGAGCACTCGGCCGGTGCCGATTCCGGGGACTCGGTGACCGTGCGACGGCGGATGCGACGCGTCCAGACCGCCCTCGACCAGACCTTCGGGACGGAACTGCTGGTGCTGTTCGACGCGGGGGACGGCCGGGCCGTCGTACCGCAGGGAGGCGAAGCGCCCGCCGATCTGGCGCAGCGGCTCACCAGGGCCTGCGGGGCGGAGGTCCGGATCGCGACCGTCCGGGCAGACACTCCGGACACCGTCCCCGAGGCGTCCCGGACGGCCGTGGAAGTGCTGCGGGTGGCGCGCGCGTGCGGGCTGCCGCCCGGGACGCACTCCCTGGACGACGTCCTGCTCGAGTACCACCTCTCGCGCCCGGGCCCGAGCAGCCGGCGCATCGCCGCGCTGCTCGCCCCGGTCGCCGCCCGCCCCGAGCTGCTGCGGACCCTGCGCACGCACCTGGCGGAGCAGCAGGACCGGCGCCGCACCGCGGCCGTGCTCGGACTCCACCCGAACACGGTCGACAACCGTCTCGCCCGATTCGCCGAGCTGACCGGTCTCGACCTGGCGTCGCCGCGGGGCACCGCGCTCGCCATCGCCGCACTGCTGCTGCACGACACCGCCGCGGACGGCGCGGCCACGGCGAAGGGTGCGGGCACCCGGCGACGGATCAGCTGAGGCTGCGCCCGTACGCCCGCAGTGTCTGGAGTGCCCGGAGCGTCACGAGCGGGCGGCCCTCCAGAGCCGTACCGGGGGCCCACTGCCGCCAGGTGAGGGGCCAGCCGCCGTCCTCCTGCTGCCCGGCCGCCAGGTGGTCGAGCGAGCGGTCCAGCTCCTCGTCGGTGAACCAGCCGCGTGCGAGCGATCCCGGTGTGCGGGCGAAGTCGTACGGGAAGTGGTGCTCACCCGGTGCGTATCCGGGCGCCACCGGGTACTCCTCGCGCCGCTCCGGATCCAGAACCGCCAGCCGCTGGTCCCGTACCAGCCGTCCCAGACGGTCGGCCGCCGCTTCGGCCCGCGCACGGTCCGGGACATCGTCCAGGAAGGCGACGGCCGCCTGGATCTCGTACGGATGGGACTGCTCCAGCGCGTCGACGGCGGCCCAGCAGAAGTCGGTGGCCCGGAAGAGCCAGGCGTGCCACACCTGGTTGCGGTGGAGCAGCCCGACGACGGGGCCGGTGGCGAGCAGCTCGGCGGGAGGGTCGTCGACAACCGGGATGAACGGAGCGGCCGGGTAGCCGCGCTGCGAGGGGTGGATCGCGGGCAGCGCACCCTCCTTGGTCGACACATCCGTCAGATAGCGGCAGATCCGCTCGACACGCATGCCGGTGCACCGGCCGATCGAGTCGAGCACGCTCAGCGCGTGGGCGGTGTGCAGCGGCTGGCTCACGGGGCCGCGGAGATCGGGTTCCAGCGCGTGGCCGTAGCCGCCGTCCTCGTTCAGATAGGCGGCGAGCGCGGTCTCGACCGCGTCCGTGCTTCCGCCCAGGAACTCCTGGGCGAACCGCCGCTGTTCGAGGACGCGGGCCGTGAGCCAGATGAACTGCTCGGCGCGGGCGAGTGGATGTGCTCCGGTTCCAGCCATGGACCGACCGTAGAGCGGAAAGCGCTGTCGACAAGGCCGAGCGGCGAGGCTGCACTCCCAGGAGCGGGATAATGGATGCATGCGGTTGACGATTTTCTGGGAGCGGATGGCGGACCACTTCGGTGAGACGTACGCGGACTCCTTCGCGCGCGATCACGTGATGTCCGAGCTCGGAGGCCGCACGGTGCACCAGGCACTGGCGGCCGGATGGGACGCGAAGGACGTCTGGCGCGGGGTCTGCACAGCGGTCGGTGTTCCCGCCGAAAAGCGCTGACGGCTTCCCCGGCCGCGCACGTACGAACCCGGCACGAGCGTCGGCGTCATCCCCCGGACGAGCGGTGGGACCGGGTGTTGTTGACGGCGCCGGCCGTTCCCCCGCCGACGCCCAGGGGCGCGGGGCCGAGCACCACGAGTATGGGTGAGACTTGTCGGGTGGCACCGACAGACGAGACCGCTCAGACCCAGCCGCCCGCCTCACCGCCCGTCCCGCCGGCCGCGCCACCTGCGCCGCCTGTCGGCACCGGTCCGGCCCGGATGCCTGGCTGGCTGCCGCGGGCGATGGTGCTCGCGCTCGCGCTCTACGCCTGTTTCCAGCTCGGCAGCTGGGCGTTCGACCAGCTCATCGGCCTGCTGATCAACGTACTCATCGCCTTCTTCCTGGCCCTGGCCATCGAACCGGCGGTGAGCCGGATGGCGTCGCGCGGCATGCGCCGCGGCCTCGCCACGTTCCTGGTCTTCCTGGCCGTCCTGATCGCCGGAGCCGGCTTCGTCGTCCTGCTCGGCTCGATGCTCGCGGGCCAGATCCTCGACATGGTCGAGGACCTCCCGGAGTACCTCGACTCGGTGATCAACTGGGTGAACGAGACCTTCCGTACCGAGCTGTCCAGGGTCGACGTCCAGGACAGCCTGTTGCACTCCGACTGGCTGCAGAAGTACGTCCAGAACAGCGCGACCGGTGTCCTCGACGTGTCGACGACGGTGCTCGGCGGGCTGTTCAGGCTGCTGACGATCTTCCTGTTCTCCTTCTACTTCGCGGCCGACGGTCCCCGGCTGCGCCGCGCGCTCTGTTCCGTACTGCCGCCCGCGCACCAGGCCGAGGTGCTGCGCGCCTGGGAGATCGCCGTCGACAAGACCGGCGGCTACCTCTACTCCCGCGGACTGATGGCGCTGATCTCCGGTGTCGCGCACTACGTCCTGCTGGAGATCCTGGGGGTGCCCTACGCCCCGGCGCTCGCGGTCTGGGTCGGCCTGGTCTCCCAGTTCATCCCCACCATCGGTACGTATCTGGCGGGCGCCCTGCCGATGCTGATCGCTTTCACCGTCAACCCCTGGTACGCGCTGTGGGTGCTCGGCTTCGTGGTGGTCTACCAGCAGTTCGAGAACTACGTGCTGCAGCCCAAGCTCACCTCCAAGACCGTCGACATCCATCCGGCGGTCGCGTTCGGCTCGGTCGTCGCCGGTACGGCGCTGATGGGTGCCGTGGGCGCGCTGATCGCGATCCCCGCGATCGCGACGCTGCAGGCGTTCCTCGGCGCGTACGTGAAGCGGTACGCGGTGACGGACGACCCGAGGGTCCACGGCGGCCGGCGCGGTCGCCGGGCGGGGACGATCTCGGCGTGGATGCGTCGTGTGCTGGGGGCGCGCGGCAGCGGGGGCGAGCGGCCGGGCGACGGCCCTGACGCACGCGGCTGAGGCGTGGCCGCCGGGGTCAGCGGTATCCGGTGACGTCCGCGGGAAGGCCCGGGTCCTGGACCTCGGTGAGGTATCTCCAGGCGTCGGGACGGCTCCCGTCGATGTCGGTGAACCCGTAGACCTGCGCCAGCCCGCCGCTGGACAGCGACTCGCCGTTCCAGCGGGCCACGTCGGGGTCCTGGGCCAGCGCGGCGACGGCCCGGCCGACGAAGGCGGGACTCTCGGAAATGGCGAAGTGGGGTGAGTGCGCGACCGCGTCGCGCCAGTTGGCCTCGGTGACGCCGTGGGCCTGGAGCATGGCCTCGGACCTGAGCCAGCCCGGAGTGAGTGATACGGCGGTCGCCCGGTGGGGCTCCAGCTCGTGCGCCAGCGCGAACGCCATCCGGTTCACCGACGCCTTCGCCAGGTCGTAGAAGAACGAGACGCGGTAGGTGTGCGCGTTGTACTCGGTGGTGCCGTCGGTCACCTCGACGACCAGTCCGCCCGGCGTCTCGATGAGCAGCGGGACCGCGTAGTGGCTGGTGATGGCGTGGGTGTCGACGGCCAGCCGCAGGGTGTGCAGTCCGGTGTCCAGCGACGATTCCCAGACGGACTTATTCCACTCGATCCGGGCGCCCCAGATGTCGTTCACCAGGACATGGAGGGCGCCCTGCTCGGTCCGGATCCGCGCAACCAGCCCGCTGACCTGGGAGGGGACGAGGTGGTCCACCTGTACGGCGATTCCGCGACCGCCCGCCCGGTCCACGAGAGCGGCGGTCTCCTCGATCGTCTCGGGCCGGTTCATCTCGGAACGCTCGGACCCACTGGTGCGTCCCGTCACATAGACGGTCGCTCCGGCGGCACCGAGCTGGACCGCGATGCCTCGTCCCGCACCGCGGGTGGCCCCTGCGACCAGGGCGACTTTTCCTGAGAGAGATGTCCCCATGTGCCCGGAATCTAGCATGATGTCGAACACTCTTCATTGACTTGACCGACCTACGCTGTTATAAGCCGCTACTCTCGACTGGATGGTTCGGCGTGGTGCGCTTGACACCAAAATCGAACATCCATTCTCATGAGATTCCGGCCGGGTTTTCCCGGGCCCGACCGTGGAGTTGTCCACAGGCCGGGAGGACGTCGAGGCCCATTGTCAGTGGCAGGGGTTAGCGTCTTTGACGTGAAGCGATCGACTCAAGCAAATCGGGTGGAACCCATGGCAGGAACCGACCGCGAGAAGGCGTTGGACGCCGCACTCGCACAGATTGAACGGCAATTCGGCAAGGGCGCGGTGATGCGCCTCGGCGAGCGGCCGAACGAGCCCATCGAGGTGATCCCCACCGGGTCCACCGCGCTCGACGTCGCGCTCGGCGTCGGCGGTCTCCCGCGCGGCCGTGTGGTGGAGGTGTACGGGCCGGAGTCCTCCGGTAAGACGACGCTGACGCTGCACGCCGTGGCGAACGCACAGAAGCTCGGTGGCTCGGTGGCGTTCATCGACGCCGAGCACGCCCTCGACCCCGAGTACGCGAAGAAGCTCGGCGTCGACATCGACAGCCTCATCCTGTCCCAGCCGGACAACGGTGAGCAGGCGCTGGAGATCGTGGACATGCTGGTCCGCTCCGGTGCGCTCGACCTGATCGTCATCGACTCCGTCGCGGCCCTGGTGCCGCGTGCGGAGATCGAGGGCGAGATGGGTGACTCCCACGTGGGTCTGCAGGCCCGTCTGATGAGCCAGGCACTCCGCAAGATCACCAGCGCGCTCAACCAGTCCAAGACCACCGCGATCTTCATCAACCAGCTCCGCGAGAAGATCGGTGTGATGTTCGGCTCGCCCGAGACCACGACCGGTGGCCGGGCCCTGAAGTTCTACGCCTCGGTGCGTCTCGACATCCGACGGATCGAGACGCTCAAGGACGGCACCGACGCCGTGGGTAACCGCACCCGCGTCAAGGTCGTCAAGAACAAGGTCGCGCCGCCGTTCAAGCAGGCAGAGTTCGACATCCTCTACGGCCACGGAATCAGCCGCGAGGGCGGTCTGATCGACATGGGCGTCGAGCACGGCTTCGTCCGCAAGGCAGGCGCCTGGTACACGTACGAGGGCGACCAGCTCGGACAGGGCAAGGAGAACGCCCGCAACTTCCTCAAGGACAACCCCGATCTCGCCAATGAGATCGAGAAGAAGATCCTGGAGAAGCTGGGCATCGGTGTGCGGCCCGAGAGCCCTGCGGTCGAGCCCGCTGCCGACGCGGCCGTTGCCGTCGACGTTGCCGACGCCTCGGCGAAGTCCGTGCCCGCGCCGGTCACCAAGGCCAAGGCCACCAAGGCTGCGGCGGCCAAGAGCTAGGCCGTGACGCGTCGTACGGAGTGGCCGGGCAATGACGCCGACCCCGGCGCCGGCTCCGAATCCGTCGCAGGGGCGGCCCACGAGTCCGGGTCGGGGTTCGATCCCGGGTCCGGGGGCGACTTCCGGGGTGAGTCCGCCGGGCGGTCCGGTTCCCGTCGGGGGAGGGGATCGGGCGGAGGGTTCGGCGAAGGCCGGGGGTCGGGCGGGGGCACCGGCCGTCGTTCCCGCGGCGGCTCCAGAAGCAGTGGTTCCTCGTCCTCGTCGAGGGCCGAGAGGGAGGAACCGCAGGATCCGGTCGAGCAGGCGCGCAACATCTGCCTGCGCCTGCTCACCGGGACCCCACGCACGCGCAAGCAACTCGCGGACGCTCTGCGCAAGCGGGAGATCCCCGACGAGGCGGCAGAGGAAGTGCTGTCGCGGTTCGAGGACGTGGGGCTGATCAACGACGGGGCGTTCGCTGAGGCGTGGGTGGAGTCCCGGCATCACAGCCGGGGGCTGGCTCGCCGGGCCCTCGTCCGTGAGCTGCGCACCAAGGGTGTGGATTCCGCGCTGATCGACGAGGCGGTCGAGCAGCTCGCCCCGGAGCAGGAGGAGGAGACGGCCCGCGAACTGGTGGACCGCAAACTTCGCTCCACCCGGGGGCTGGACCGCGACAAGCGTCTGCGCCGCCTGGCGGGCATGCTCGCGCGCAAGGGGTACGGGGAGGGGATGTCCCTGCGCGTGGTGAGGCAGGCGCTGGCGGAGGAAGGCGAAGACACGGAGGGGCTGGACGAGCCCTTCTGAGCATGCGGCGGGCGGCCCGGGTGTGGGCGGGCCGCGTGAAGGGGAGTCGCCGGCGGGGGACGGCAGCGGCTGTGGGGGAACGGCCGGTGCCGGAAGGCGATGGTGTCCGGGGCTCGGGGCTCGGGGCTCGGGGCTCGGGGCTCGGGCCTCGGGGGGGCGAGGTCCGGCGGCGGGGGCCGGTCTCGGCCGGCGGGGTGACCGTGGGGGCGGTCAGTGGCCCGCGCGTGCGGCCCGCAGGATGGTGGCGTCGAGCAGGGACAGGGCATCCGCCGCGGTGCGGTCGGGATGGCGGTTCCACGGGCCGATCAGGTCCGTCCAGCCCTGCGAACGGAGCTCGGTGATCAGCCAGGCGCCGGCCCGGTCCACCGTGGCGAGGGAGCCGTACCCGAGACGGTGAGCGGTGAGGAGGGCGCCGCAGATGCAGCGGGCGCCACGGGCATTGCGCAGTCGGTACGGGGTGTTCTGCCAGCCCCACTCGACCAGGATCTGCCGGGCGTAGCCGAGGTGCGTGGAGGGGCGCACATCGGGCTGGCCGATCCGCCGCCAGCTGTGCAGACGCTCGGGCATGATCGCGCCCAGTCGCCCGGGAAGCCGCCGCTCGCGGGGCGGTGACGTGGGCAGCGCACGCAGGGACTGGTCGATGAGCTGCTCGACGGGTACGGACAGCAGGTTCCGCCAGTCGGCCGGTTCGGACTCCGTCCTCGATCCTGACCGCGCCCCCGGCTCCGGTCGGGGTTCCGCCCCTGGGTGCAGCTCCGCACCCGGGTCCGGAGCGGGTACCGGTTCGGTGGCGGTGTACTCCCAGCCCGTGATGATGTCCTGCCACACCGCTGTGTCGTGGAGGTGGGAGACCTGGGCGTCGAGCTGATCCGGGGTGAGGTGAGCGGTCTTCATCGGTGCGACATCTCCGTACATTTCGGTCCTCTGTGTTGAGGCGAATGTGCGGGGCCCGGGGTGATTGCTCCACCGGGGCGTGGCGTTCGGGTGTGTCGGCGCGAATTTCGGGCCGGGATGCGGAAGGCCGGGGGAGGGGATAACCCCCGTACGAAGAGGCAGGAATGCTCCAGTGCACAGGTCCATGTGCACAGAGCAGTGTGTGCGGTATGCCAGAGAAGCCCGGCGGTACCGAGATCACAGAGCTGGCTGCCCTCAAGGCGCTTGCCCAGCCGCGACGCCAGCAGATCCTTCAGCACCTCACCCTGAGCGGACCCGCGACGTCCGCGATCCTCGCCCGCGCTCTCGGGCTGAACACCGGATCCACCAGCTACCACCTGCGCGAACTGGCCCGGTACGGCTTCGTGGAGGACGCGACACCGGAGGACGTCGAGGCCGGCACCGCGGGCCTCGGGGGCTCCGACTCGGGCTCCGCCGCCGAGGACGCGGGCAGCAGGAGGCGACGGTGGTGGAAGGCCGTGCCGGGTGATCGGCGCTTCCCGCCCCGGTCCCGTCAGACACCCGAGACGCGGCTCGTCATGGACGAGCTCAACCGCCACGCGTACGCCGCGGACCTCGCCCTCTTCGAGCAGCTCCAGCGTGACGGCGGAGCCGACGAGCGGGCCGAAGGAGGGGCCGAGGACTGGGCCGATGCCTTCGCTTATTCGCGCGGTTCGGTCCGGCTCACCCTCTCCGAACTCCGCGCGTTCTTCGAGGAGTACATCGCGCTGATGAACCGGTACAAGCGTCCGGACTCCGCAACGCCCCCCGGAGCGCGCACGGTCCACACCCGTCTGCTCGCCTTCCCGGGTGCCGTCGAACCCGCAGGCCCCGCAGACCCCGCAGGAAACCGAACTCAGACAACACAGACAACAGAGACGGACGCGTCATGATGCTGCTGCGCTATGCCCTGCACACCGTCCGGGACCGGAAAGGCGGGTTCCTGGGAGCGTTACTGGCCCTCATGTGTGCAGCCGCCCTCATCACGGCCTGCGGCACGCTCCTGGAGACGGGTCTGCGCGGAAAGATCGCCACCGAACGCTATGCCGCCACGCCCCTCATCGTCTCGGCCGACCAGAACGTCCACCGGACGACCGTCAAGCACAAGGGCAACGGCAAGACGAAGGTCAAGCACAAGGCGAAGCCCGTCGCCGAGCGGGCCTGGTTGTCCACCGCCGTCGCGGGGCGGGTCCGCGCCGTCGACGGTGTCGGCACGGTCCTCCCCGAACTCACCTTCCTCGCACAGCCCTTGGTCCCCCGCTCGGCAGACGGCACTTCCGGCCTGCCCTCCTACGGGCACGCCTGGACCTCCGCGCCGCTCACCCCCTTCGCCCTCACCACCGGCAGCGCCCCTGCCGCGGCCGACGAGGTGGTGATCGACCGGGAGCTCGCCCGCCGGGCCGCTCTGCAGCCCGGGGACCGGCTCACCGTGCAGTCCACCGGCACCCCACGTCCCTACCGCATCAGTGGCATCGCAGCCCCCACTGCCTCCGACGCCCGCGACGGTCTGCGCCGGCAGACCTCACTCTTCTTCTTTACCGCCGAGGCCGAGCGGCTCGCGGCCCACCCCGGCCAGGTCACCGCCCTCGGTGTGATCCCCGCACCCGGAGCGGATCTCGCGGACCTGGAGCAGCGGGTGAAGGAAGCTCTCAAGGGCACCACCGCGCAGGTCTCCACCGGCGATGCCCGAGGACCGGTGGAGTTCCTGGACGCCGCCGGCGCTCGGATCAGGCTCGTGTCCATGGGCGGGGCGATGGGCGGCACCTCGCTCCTCGTCGCGGTTCTCGTCGTCGTCGGCACCTTCGCGCTCTCCATCCAGCAGCGGCACCGCGAGCTGGCCCTGCTGCGCGCCATCGCCGCCCCCTCCCGGCAGGTCCGCCGCCTGCTCTGCCGGGAAGCCCTGCTGGTGGGCGCCGTCGCGGGAGTTCTGGGAGCGCTCGCCGGACTGCCCCTGGCGAGCTGGCTCCACGGTCGATTCATCGACATCGGCGCCGTACCCGCCACCCTGGAGCGGACCTCCGGCATCTTCCCCGCGCTCGCCGCCGTCGCCGTCACGCTTGTCGGCGCGTGGGCCGCAGCCCGGATCTCCGGCAGCCGCATCTCCCGTATCCGGCCGGCCGAGGCGATGGCCGAAGCCGCCACGGAGCGCCAACGCCCGGCGTGGGGGCGGCTCCTCGCCGGTCTGGTCCTGCTCGCGGGAGGCATCACCCTCGTGTGTGTCCTCGCTGCCCTGCGCACGGAGGCCGCGTCGACCCCCGTCACCTTCCTGGCCGTCGTCGTGCTTGCCACGGCCGTGTCCCTGCTGGGCCCGTTCCTCGTCAGGGGAGCGATCGCGGTGCTCGCCGTGCCGCTTCGCCTCGCCGGTCCGGGCGGTGCCCTCGCCGCCTCCAACGTCCGTGGAAATGCCACCCGGATGGCCGCGGTCGTCACCCCGCTCACCCTGCTCATCGGTATGACCTGCACGGTTCTCTTCGTCCAGCCGACCCTTGCTGAGGCCGCACGTGCGCAGGCGCGTGAGGGAACCCGCGCCACCTCGGTGCTGGTCGCCGATGGGCCGGGTGTCCCGCCCGCCGCCGCGGAAGCGGTGCGCGGGATGCGGGGGGTCACGGCCGTCACCGAAGTCGTACGGACCACCGTCAGGGTGGGACTCGACAAGTACGCGGCCCAGGGCGTCACCGGTGCCGGACTCGCCCGCACCTGGGACCCCGAGATCACCGGAGGCTCGCTGGCCGACTTCGCGGCCGGCTCCCGTACCGCGGCGATCAGTGAACTCGCCGCCGACCGGCTCGACCTGCGCCCCGGAGACCGACTGGAACTCCACCTCGGCGACGGCACCCCGGCGCGCCTCACCGTCGCCGCCGTGTACGCCAGGGGGCTGGGCTTCGGTGATCTGACCCTGCCTCACGACCTCGTCGCCCGGCACGTGGACAACCCCCTGGCTGTCACCGTCCTGATCGCCGGGGACCGCGACCGTGCCGACATCGCCGGGCAGGTGAAGGACTTCCCCGGGGTCGCCGTTCTCGCTCCGGCCGCTGCCGACCGGCTCCAGGCGGACCGGCAGCAGCAGAACGCCGAGGTCAACTACCTGGCCATGGGGCTCGTGCTGGCCTTCACGGCCATCGCCGTCGTCAACACCCTCGCCATGTCCGTGTCCGAGCGGATCCGGGAGTTCGCGATGCTCCGGCTGGTCGGCGCGACCCGCCGTCAGGTGCTGAGGATGCTCCGGATCGAGGCGCTGACGGTCCTGCTGATCGCCGCGGTCCTGGGAAGCGGAATCTTCCTGGCCGTCCTGACCGCGTTCAGCATCGGCATGACCGGGAGCGCGGCGACCGCCGTCGCGCCGACGGTGTACGCGGCCGTGCTGGGAGCCGCCGCTCTGCTCGCCCTGGTGGCGACCGCCCTCCCGGGCCGGCTGGCGCTGAGGCCCCGCCCGGTGGAGGTGGCCACCGCCCGGCAGTGACCACCCCCGGAGGGCAGCAGGGGCTTTCGGTCACACCTCGACCGGGAGCCCCTCCGCGCGCCATGCCTGGAATCCGCCGATCAGGTCGGTCGCCCGGTGCAGCCCCAGCAGGCGCAGGGACGCGACCGCGAGGCTCGACGCGTAGCCCTCGTTGCAGAGCACCACCACCTGGAGATCGTGGCTCACCGCCTCCGCGGCGCGATGGCTTCCCCACGGGTCGAGGCGCCACTCCAGCTCGTTGCGCTCGACGACCAGCGCCCCCGGAATCAGCCCGTCCCGTTCCCGCAACGCCGCGTAGCGGATGTCCACCAGCAGGGCGCCGTCCGCTGCCGCCGCGGCGGCCTCCCGCGGACCGATCCGGTCGATTCCCGCCCGGACCCGCTCCAGCAGTTCGTCGATGCCCACCCGTTTCGTACCGGCACCGGTGGCCGTGGTGTGGTCGTTGCTCACTGCCAGTCCTCCGGACGTTCGATCTGCTCAAGGCGGAGCACCGCGCCCGTACGGCTGTAGCGGCGGATGCGCGGCAGCGGCGGGTAGTACGCGTGCACCGAGACGGCGTGCTCGTCGGCGGACTCGTTCAGCACCTCGTGCACATGGTGCCGGCCGAAGGCCCTGCCCTGACCAGCGGTCAATGTCCTTGTGCGGTCGACCCCTTCGCTGAGCTCCAGGGTCTTCCAGCCGTCGGTGGGAAGCCGGGCCGCCAGCGAGTACTCCTTGAGCGCGCCCGCGGCCGTGGTGAAGGCGCCGATCGAGTCGGCGTGGTCGTGCCAGCCGGTGCCCGCGCCCGGCGGCCAGCCGATCAGCCAGGCTTCGCTGCCGCCCGGCCCGTCGAGCCGGATCCAGGTGCGGCCCTCGGGGTCCAGGGGGAGGGAGGCGACGAGCGCCGCGTCGTTCGCGGTGCGTCGGACGAAGTCGAGCAGTTCCGCGGTGTCCGGTCCTGTCGCGGCGGCAGCCGGCGCGGAGGCGGATGTGCGTACGGGAAGGGCAGAGGAAGGGGGGAGTGCAGACACAGGAGCCGTCCTGAGAGTTCGCGTGTGAGCCACGGCCGTACGAAGACGGCACGGCGTGGCGGTGAGAGGCGATTCAGCAGGACGGTCGACACACGCAGCCCGCATAGCGGACGAGGTCCATATGGACCCTCCGCCACAGGCGCACATCGGTGTCGGTCATGATCTGGAGTACACCATGTGCGCCTGTGGGGGTCAATTGATGTTCGCGGTCCGCCCGGAGCGCACGGACGTGTGCTGCGATTCCTCGCGCGCCGGTGTCGTGTCGCCTCCGCGCGCCGCGTCGGCGGCGGCGAAGAGCTCCGCGGGCCGTACCCCGCCGAAGGCCGCCACCAGATGTCCGTCCGGCCGCACCAGCAGCACGGTGTGCGCGGACGCGCCGGGGTAGCTCTCCGCCACCAGGAGCTCACCCTTCACGGGCAGCGCGGCCACCGCCTCGACGAGCCGGGGCATGACGCCCGCGCTGAGCCAGTGCCGCCGGTCCCACACCCCGGTCCCCGGTGCGACCAGGACCACCAGCAGATGCCCCTGACCCAGGCGGTCGCGCAGGCGCACGCTCGTGCCGTCGGGAGCGGTCACCCACACATCGGCGACCGGCGCACCGGGGGGCGTACCCACGGCCGTGTGCGCCTCGGCGCGCGGAGGTGAAAGAGGTGAATGCGTATACGAGGGGGGCGCACCCAGGGGGCCGCACCCCAGATGACCATCGGTGAGCAACGTGTCGTGCCCGCGCGCGCTGCCCGGCACCAGGGTCCGCAGCCCGCCGCCACCGCGCAGTATCGGCAGCGACTGGTCGGCGGCGCGGAGCCGCGCGGCGACCGCGGCCCTGCGCTCCGCCTGGTAACTGTCGAGCAGCAGCTCGGAGGCACCGTGGTGCCAGCTCTGCGCCAGCTTCCAGGCGAGGTTCTCGGCGTCCCGTACGCCTTCGTCCAGGCCCTGGGTGCCGAGTGCTCCCAGGAGGTGGGCGGCGTCACCGGCGAGGAAAGCCCGCTTCGACCGCCAGCGCCGGGCCAGCCTGTGGTGCAGCGTGTACACCCCGGTGTCCAGCAGTTCGTACGCCGGAGTCTCCCCGCACCAGCCCTCCAACGTGTCCCGGATCCGGGTGATCAGGGCGTCGGGGGTGACGAGTTCACCGCGTGGCGGAAGCAGCCAGTCCAGCCGCCAGACACCGTCGGGCAGGGGTCGGGCGGTCACCTCGGGGCCTCCGCTGCGCCACGGCGGCGCCCGGTGCAGTACCGCTTCGCCCGGCCACGGCAGTTCGGCGCGCAGCGCGGCGACTGCGTGGCGTTCCACGGCCGTGCGCCCAGGAAACCTGATGTCCAGCAGCTTGCGTACGGTGGACCGCGCTCCGTCGCAGCCGACCAGGTAGCTCCCCCGCCACCAGGTGGAATCGGGTTCCCTGGTGTGCAGGGTGACCCCGTCGGCGTCCTGTTCCAGGGTGTCGACGCGGCTGAGGGGCACCATCCGCACCAGGCTCTGCGCGGCGACCGCCGCCCGCAGACCGCGGGTCAGGGCGTGTTGCGGCAGATGGACCGGGGCGGGCAGGGCATCGGGCCCCGACGCCTCGCCGAGCGCCAGCCGGCGTACGAGCTGCTTGCGTCGCATCGACCGCCATCCGGACCACCGGAGGCCCTCGTCGAGCAGGGTCGTGCAGCCGAGCCGCTCCATCAGAGCGGCGGTGTCCTCGCGCAGGACGACGGTGCGGGCGGGCCGCTGCTCGTCCTTACCGGGGCCTTCGTCGAGAAGAACGGAGGGGACGCCCTGCGCGGCGAGGGCGAGCGACAGCACCAGACCGACGGGTCCGGCGCCGACGACGATCACCGGGTCCACGGCGCACACCCTCCGGCCCGTACGGTCGTAGGGGAAGTGGCGACGGAGGCTCGGGGCGCGATCACAGAACGTATGCAACCTACTGCCGGTGCTTGCGTCAAGTGACAGAGACCCGTGGCGGGGGGCACGGCAGATGCGCCGGTGCCCCCCGCGGGTCGGTTGTCGAGAGCCCGTCAGGTCTTGTGCAGCTCTTCCGAGTTGGCCGACGGAGCCGGAATGGTTTCCAGACCCCCGGCCGGTGCGGCGCCGACCACCGCGCCCGTGCTCTTCTTGGCCCTGCGCAGCCTGCGCTCGAGCCAGCTCGCGAACGAGGTCAGCGCGAAGTTCACGGCGATGTACACCACCCCGATGACGGTGAAGCACGCAATGGTGTTCGCGCCGTAGTTCGCGGCCATCGGGCGGACCGAGGCGAGCAGCTCGGGGAAGGTGAGCACCGCACCGCCGAGGGCGGTGTCCTTCACGATGACCACGAGCTGACTGACGATCGCGGGCAGCATGGCGGTGACCGACTGCGGCAGCAGCACGTACCGCATGGTCTGGCCCTTGCGCATGCCGATCGCCTTGGCGGCGTCCGTCTGTCCCCGCGGGAGGGACAGGATCCCGGCCCGCACGATCTCGGCCAGCACGGAGGCGTTGTACAGGACGAGACCGGTGACGACGGCGTACAGCGGACGGATGTCGCTGCTGATGGTGGTGAACTCCGAGTACGCGGCGTTCGCCGCGATCATCAGGATCAGCACCGGGATGGCGCGGAAGAACTCCACGACGGCGCCGGACGGCATGCGCACCGCACGGTGGTCGGAGAGCCGGCCGATACCGAAGAGCGCCCCGAGCGGCAGCGCGATGATCAGGGCGAAGAACGCTGCCTTGAGCGTGTTCTGGAGCCCCGGCCAGAGGTACGTCTCCCACGGCAGGGAACTCGTGAAGAACGGCTCCCACTTGACCCAGTCCAGCTGGTGCTTGGAGTTCAGGCCGTCGTAGACCCACCACACCACGCCGGCGAGCGCGATCAGGAAGAGCACCGAGTACAGGACGTTGCGCCGCTTGGCGCGCGGGCCCTGTGCGTCGAAGAGGACGGACGTCATCGCTTCACCGCCACCTTCTTGCTCACCCAGCCGAGGAGGAGCCCGGTCGGGAGGGTGAGGCAGATGAATCCGAACGCGAAGACGGCCGAGATCAGAATCAGCTGCGCCTCCGCTTCGATCATGGTCTTCATCAGCGAAGCCGCCTCGACGACACCGATCGCCGCGGCGACGGTGGTGTTCTTGGTCAGGGCGATCAGCACGTTGGCCAGCGGATTGACGACCGAGCGGAAGGCCTGCGGGAGGATGATCAGCCGCAGTACCTGGGTGAAGCTCAGACCGAGCGCGCGGGCGGCCTCGGCCTGCCCCGTGGGCACCGTGTTGATGCCCGAACGCAGCGCCTCGCAGACGAAGGCGGCGGTGTAGAGGGAGAGCGCAAGTACCGCGAGCCGGAAGTTGATGACCGTGAAGTCGTCGGACCCGAAGGTGACCTGCAGCGTCTGGAAGAGACCCAGTGACGAGAAGACGATGATCACGGTCAGCGGGATGTTGCGGACAACGTTGACGTAGGCGGTACCGAAACCGCGCATCAGGGGGACCGGGCCGACCCGCATACCGGCCAGCAGCGTTCCCCATATGAGGGCACCGAGGGCGGAGTAGACGGTGAGTTTCACCGTTACCCAGAAGGCCCCCAGTAGGTCGTAGGGCTCAAGAAAGTCGAACACGATCTCCCGTGCTTCCGCGTGTGGGGACGCCTCGGTGCGCCGCCTGACGGGCGGCGCACCTCATCGGCCCAGCTGCTGGACCGCGAACGGCCTTACTTGACGACGTTGCCGATCTTCGGCGCGGGCTCGTTCTTGTAGTTGGCCGGACCGAAGTTGTCCGCGACGGCCTTGTCCCAGGCACCGTCCGCGACCATCTTGGTCAGCGCGGCGTCGATCTTCTTCTTGAGGTCGGCGTCGCCCTTCTTCAGGCCGATGCCGTAGTTCTCGTTGCTCATCTTGAAGCCGGCGAGCTTGAACTTGCCCTGGAACTGCTCCTGCGCGGCGAAGCCGGCCAGGATGGAGTCGTCCGTGGTCAGTGCGTCGATGACCTTGTTCTCCAGGCCGGTCAGGCACTCCGAGTAGCCGCCGTACTCCTGCAGCTGCGCCTTCGGGGCGAGCTTCTCCTTGACGTTCGACGCGGAGGTCGAGCCGGTGACGGAGCAGAGCTTCTTCGAGTTCAGGTCCTCGGGGGACTTGATCGAGTCGTCGTCGGCGCGCACCAGGATGTCCTGGTGGGCCAGCAGGTACGGGCCGGCGAAGTCGACCTTCTGCAGGCGCTCGTCGTTGATCGAGTAGGAGGCGGCGATGAACTTGACGTCGCCGCGGTCGATCGCGGTCTCGCGGTCGGCGCTCTTGGTCTCCTTGAAGACGATGTCGCCGGCTTCGTAACCGAGTTCCTTCGCGACGTACGTGGCGACGTCGACGTCGAAGCCCGTGTACTTGCCGTCCGGGGTCTTCAGGCCGATGCCCGGCTGGTCGATCTTGATACCGATGGTGATCTTCTCACCACCGCCGGAGCCCGCCTTCCCCTCCTCCTTCTCCGAACCACACGCGGTGGCGGTGAGGGCGAGCGCGAGCACGGCGGCCGAGGCGGCGGTGACCTTACGAAGCTGCATGGTGAATTTCCCTAGAGTTGACGCGATGTGCGCGAGGTGAGTGATCAGCTGATCCGGGACTCAGTGGTGAAGGATCTTCGACAGGAAGTCCTTGGCCCGGTCACTGCGCGGGTTGCTGAAGAACTGGTCGGGCGTTGCCTCTTCGACGATCTTTCCGTCCGCCATGAAGACGACGCGATTGGCCGCCGACCGTGCGAAGCCCATTTCATGGGTGACGACGACCATGGTCATGCCGTCCCGGGCGAGCTGCTGCATGACTTCCAGCACCTCGTTGATCATCTCCGGGTCGAGTGCCGAGGTCGGCTCGTCGAAGAGCATGACCTTGGGGTCCATCGCCAGCGCCCGTGCGATGGCGACGCGTTGCTGCTGACCACCCGAGAGCTGGGAGGGGTACTTGTCGGCCTGCGAGGCGACGCCCACCCGGTCGAGCAGCGAGCGAGCCTTCTCCGCCGCGGCCTTCTTGTCCGCCTTGCGGACCTTGAGCTGGCCCAGCATCACGTTCTCGAGCACCGTCTTGTGCGCGAAGAGATTGAACGACTGGAAGACCATGCCTACGTCGGCGCGCAGGCGGGCGAGTTCCTTGCCCTCCTGCGGCAGCGGCTTGCCGTCGATCGATATCGCGCCCGAGTCGATCGTCTCCAAGCGGTTGATGGTGCGGCACAGCGTGGACTTTCCGGACCCGGAAGGTCCGATGACGACCACGACCTCGCCACGGGCGATGGTCAGGTCGATGTCCTGGAGCACATGCAGCGCGCCGAAGTGCTTGTTGACGTTGCTCAGTACGACAAGGTCGTTCGCCACAGGCGCGGCATCCTCGGCGGCCTTGGTCACTGAAACTCCGCTCATCGGCTTAATGCTCCGTCCTCCTCGGTTGGCAAGGACACTAGTGACGCAGTGCGACCAGCGTCATTACATCTGAGCGGAAATTGAGCATAACGATCCGGCTGCAACCGGACACACCGCGTGAACGGGACTTCCTCAACGGTGCCGGGGCGTACCGGGTGGGTAACGGAAACCCTTATGTAACGGGCAGGGCCTTGACTGGCGTACCCGTCATCGGCGTGGATGCCCTGGTAAGGGATGACGTGAACGTCGCCGTACGGGAGAACCTCACCGGGCGGAACAGCGTGCGTCGCACAAGAAGCACCATCAGCCCGTACCGAGAAGTCGGGCGCCGGAAGGAGGGCCAATGAGACTGCTCCTCGTCGAGGACGACGACCATGTCGCGGCGGCCCTGTCCGCCGTGCTCGCCCGGCACGGCTTCCAGGTCGTGCACGCCCGCAACGGCGAGGAGGCCCTGCGGGCCCTGCTGCCGGCCGAGAAGGAACCCTTCGGTGTCGTGCTGCTCGACCTCGGTCTGCCCGACCAGGACGGTTACGAGGTGTGCGGCAAGATCCGCAAGCGCTCCGCGATCCCGGTGATCATGGTGACGGCACGTGCCGACGTCCGGTCGCGGATCCACGGGCTCAACCTCGGTGCGGATGACTACGTCGTGAAGCCCTACGACACCGGTGAGCTGCTCGCCCGCATCCACGCGGTGGCACGGCGCCGGACGGCCGGTGAGGACACCGTCCCGACCCCGGCCGCGGGTCTGCGCCTGGGCCCCGTCCAGATCGAGCTGCCGACCCGCCGGGTCAGCGTCGACGGTGAGGAAGTCCAGCTCACGCGCAAGGAGTTCGATCTTCTGGCCCTGCTCGCGCAGCGGCCCGGAGTGGTCTTCCGGCGTGAGCAGATCATCAGCGAGGTGTGGCGTACGAGCTGGGAGGGGACGGGCCGGACGCTCGAGGTCCATGTGGCGTCCCTGCGTTCCAAGCTGAGGCTGCCCGCGTTGATCGAGACCGTGCGGGGCGTCGGCTACCGGCTCGTCTCGCCGTCCGCGTAAGGGCGTACGTACCCCGTGCACACGCGTCTGCTTCCGCTGCTCATCATCCTCATGGCGGCCGTACTGCTCGCCCTGGGCGTCCCGCTCGCCATGCGCATGGCCGCCGCCGAGCAGCAGCGCGTCGTCGTCGACCGGATCGACGACACGGCGCGCTTCGCCGCGCTCGCCCAGTTCGTCAGCGAGTCCCTCCCGGGCAACGAGGAGCGGCAGCGCATCCTCCAGGCGGAGCTCGACGCGTACGACTCGGTGTACGGGATCAGGGCCGGCGTCTTCTACCGCGACGACCGCGCGCTGGCGAAGGCCCCGTCCTCCTGGATGGTGCCGACCGAGGGAGAGGGCCGCGAGGCGTTCCGGGAGGCACTCCTGGGCCGCCGCTCCCACGATCCGCCGCAGGTCTGGCCCTGGCAGAGCGGCCGGGTCGTCGTCGCCTCGCCGGTCGTACGGGACGGTGACGTGGTCGCCGTCGTCGTCATCGACTCGCCCACGGGGGAGATGCGGTCCCGGACGCTGCGGGGCTGGCTGCTGATCGGTCTCGGCGAGGCGCTGGCGCTGCTCGTCGCGGTGGGGGCCGCGTTCCGGCTCACCGGCTGGGTCCTGCTTCCCGTGCGCATCCTGGACGCGGCCACGCACGACATCGCCAGCGGCCGGATGAGGTCACGGGTCGCCGCTTCCGGCGGGCCCCCGGAACTCAGGCGTCTGGCCCGTTCGTTCAACGAGATGGCGGACAACGTCGAAGACGTTCTGGAGACGCAGCGCGCCTTCGTCGCCGACGCCTCGCACCAGTTGCGCAACCCGCTGGCCGCACTGCTGCTCCGGATCGAGCTCCTCGCGCTCGAACTCCCCGAAGGGAACGAGGAGATCGCCGCGGTGCGCACGGAGGGCAAGCGCCTCGCCCAGGTCCTGGACGACCTGCTGGACCTGGCGCTGGCCGAGCACGCCGCGGCCGACCTCCGGCTCACGGACATCGGCGCGCTCACGGCCGAGCGCGTCGCGTCCTGGCGTCCGCTCGCGGAGGAGAACGGGGTGCGGCTCCTGCTGGACGGGTTGTCCGCGGCCACCGGCTGGGCCGACCCGATCGCGCTTTCCAGCGCGCTGGACGCCGTCATCGACAACGCCCTCAAGTTCACGCCGCCGGACGAGGAGGTCCGGGTCACCGTCGCGTCCACCGGCGGGAGTGTCGGCGTGCGCGTCGCCGACCAGGGGCCGGGACTGACCGAGCAGGAACTCGCGCGCATCGGCGACCGCTTCTGGCGCAGCAACCGGCATCAGAACGTCAAGGGCTCCGGGCTCGGTCTCTCCATCTCCCGCGCGCTGCTCACCGCGGGCCGTGGCTCGATCTCGTACGCCCGGAACGAACCCCACGGGCTGGTGGTGACGGTGTCCGTGCCGCGCAACGCCCCCCACGTCTGAGCGGGCGGTCGCGGCGGCCTCCGGAGCGGGGCCTACGGCTTGACCGAGCGGTAGTAGCGCCTGGCCCCTTCGTGCAGCGGCAGCGGATCGGTGTAGATCGCCGTGCGCAGATCCACCACCTGCGCCGAGTGCACCTCGCTGCCTATGCGGTCGCGGCTGTCGATCACGGTCCGGGTGAACGCCTCGGTCATCGCGGGGTCCGTGCGGTCCGTGGTGACCAGCAGATTGGCCACCGCGACCGTCGGCACGATCTGCCCCTGCTGGGCGTTGAGATAGGCATCCGCCGGGATCACGGCCGAGCGGTAGTACCGGGTCGATCCGCCGGCTCCCTGGAGCCGGCTGATCAGCGGGTCCTCCAGCGGCACCAGCCGGATGGAGAAGCGCTCCGAGAGTTCCTGCACGGCATTGGTCGGCAGGCCGCCGGACCAGAAGAAGGCGTCGAGCGTGCCGTTCGCCAGCCGGGTCGGCATCGTGTCGATGCCGACGGGTACGGGGGTGATGCTCTTGGCCGGGTCGAGGCCCGCGGCGTTCATCAGCCGGTCGGCGACGAGCCTCACACCCGATCCGGGCTGCCCGACACCCACCCGCTTCCCCTTCAGGTCGGCGACCTTCTGCACCCCCGAGTCCCGGGGCACGATCAGCTGGACGTAGTCGTCGTACAGCCGGGCGCAGGCACGCAGACGCTGAGCACCGGCCCGGCCGTTCTGCATGAAGGTCGCGACGGCGTCGGCGGTCGCGATGGTGAAGTCCGCCTTCCCCGTCGCCACCCGCTCGATGTTCTGCTGGGAGCCCTCACTGGTCTGCAGCTGTATGGAGACCTTGGGCATGTCCTTGGCCAGCGCGCCTTCGAGCCGCTCGCCGTAGCGCTGGTAGACCCCGCTGCGTACGCCGGTGGAGAAGGTCAGCGAGCCCGTGGGAGAGGACTCCCCGAGGGGCAGCACCCACCACAGCACCAGTCCCAGGACGACCGCGACGGCCGCGCCCCCCCGAAGGGTGCGTCGTCGGTCGAATCGGGACAGTACGGAGAGCATGGCGCGATCCTGCCAGCCACTCCCCGTAATGGCCAGGCCCAGGCTTCCGGGGCAGCGGTGCGGGGGCTCCGGGATCCCGTGCCGGGACTGCGGCGGCACGGGGCATTCCCGGTACCGCCTACCCTTGTCGCATGAGCAGCGGCAACCGGAGCGAAGCAGTGGACGTCAAGAAAAGCTACGAGGTACGCACTTACGGGTGCCAGATGAACGTCCACGACTCGGAACGGCTGTCGGGGCTCCTCGAGGACGCCGGATACGTCCGTGCGCCCGCGGACGCCGACGGTGACGCCGACGTCGTCGTCTTCAACACCTGCGCGGTGCGGGAGAACGCCGACAACAAGCTCTACGGCAACCTCGGCCGGCTGGCGCCGATGAAGACCAAGCGCCCCGGGATGCAGATCGCGGTCGGCGGCTGCCTCGCGCAGAAGGACCGCGACACCATCGTCAAGCGGGCCCCCTGGGTCGACGTCGTCTTCGGAACGCACAACATCGGCAAGCTCCCGGTCCTCCTGGAGCGCGCCCGCGTCCAGGAAGAGGCGCAGGTCGAGATCGCCGAGTCCCTGGAGGCGTTCCCCTCCACGCTCCCCACCCGGCGTGAGTCCGCCTATGCCGCATGGGTGTCGATCTCCGTCGGCTGCAACAACACGTGCACCTTCTGTATCGTCCCGGCGCTGCGCGGCAAGGAGAAGGACCGCCGTACCGGCGACATCCTGGCCGAGATCGAGACCCTCGTCTCCGAGGGCGTCTCCGAGGTGACCCTGCTCGGCCAGAACGTGAACGCGTACGGCTCCGACATCGGCGACCGCGAGGCGTTCTCCAAGCTGCTGCGTGCCTGCGGCGCCATCGAGGGTCTGGAGCGCGTCCGCTTCACGTCCCCGCACCCGCGCGACTTCACCGACGACGTGATCGCCGCGATGGCCGAGACCCCGAACGTGATGCCGCAGCTCCACATGCCCATGCAGTCGGGCTCGGACACGATCCTCAAGGCGATGCGCCGCTCCTACCGGCAGGAGCGTTTCCTCGGGATCATCGAGAAGGTGCGGGCCGCCATGCCGGACGCCGCCATCTCGACCGACATCATCGTGGGCTTCCCCGGCGAGACCGAGGAGGACTTCGAGCAGACCATGCACGCGGTCCGCGAGGCACGCTTCGCGAACGCCTTCACCTTCCAGTACTCCAAGCGCCCCGGGACGCCCGCCGCCGACATGGAGGACCAGATCCCCAAGGAGGTCGTCCAGGAGCGGTACATGCGCCTGTCGGCCCTCCAGGAGGAGATCTCCTGGGAGGAGAACAAGAAGCAGGTCGGCCGCACCCTGGACGTCATGGTGGCGGAGGGCGAGGGTCGCAAGGACGGTTCCACGCAGCGCCTCTCCGGCCGGGCGCCCGACAACCGCCTGGTCCACTTCACCAAGCCCTCCCAGGAGGTGCGCCCCGGTGACGTGGTGACGGTCGACATCACGTACGCGGCTCCGCACCACCTGCTCGCCGAGGGTGCCCCCCTCGGTGTGCGCCGGACGCGTTCCGGTGACGCCTGGGAGGCGCGTACCGCCGCAGCCGCCGCCAAGCCCGCCGGAGTGATGCTGGGTCTGCCCGGCATCGGCGCCCCGGCCCCGCTGCCGGCCGCTTCCGCCCCCGGCTGCGGCTGCGACTGACGCCGGGGCGCTTCGCAGTACGCTGACCGGCATGCTTGTCGCTGCCGCCGTCTGCCCCTGCCCGCCGCTCCTGGTTCCCGAGGTCGCCGCCGGAGCGGCGTCCGAGCTGGACGCCGCCCGGACCGCGTGCGTCGACGCCCTGGGAGTGCTCGCCGCTGCCCGCCCCGACCTGCTGGTCGTCGTGGGGGTTGCCGAACCCGCCGGGGAAGGGCCGCATCCCACCGGAGCGACCGGTTCCTTCGAGGGGTTCGGCGTGGACCTCTCCGTACGGCTCGGGACCCTGCCCGGTGACTCGCTGCCCGCGGGCCGCCGCCTTCCGGTCCCGCTGGCCGTCGGAGCGTGGCTGCTGGAGCGGGCGGGGTGGGCCGACGCCCCCGTGGAGGGTCTCGGCGTGGGAGAACGGCTTCCGGCCGACGGCTGCGCCCTGGCCGGCAAGGAGCTGGCCGCGCGGGCGGACCGCGTCGCGCTGCTGGTGATGGGCGACGGAAGCGCCTGCCGCACGGTGAAGGCCCCCGGCTACCTCGACGAGCGGGCCGTGGACTTCGACACGGCGGTGACCCGGGCGCTGGGCGAAGCGGATCTCGCCGCCCTGGGCTCGCTCGACGCCTCGCTGGCGTACACGCTCAAGGCGGCCGGCCGGGCGCCCTGGCAGGTCCTTGCCGGGGCAGCCGAGGGGGCGGGGCTGGGCGGACAGCTGCTGTACGCGGATGCCCCGTACGGGGTCGGCTACACGGTCGCCTCCTGGTCGTGACGGACTGACACGAGGGGCCCGGAGCGCATGCGCTCCGGGCCCCTCGTGTCAGTCCGTCACGACCAGGTCAGGCGGTCGGCCGCTTGGTGCCGCCCTCGTCCTTGTTGCCCAGGCGGTCCACGGCGTCCTTGGCCTTCTGGGTGCCGGTCACGATCTTGTCGCTGTACTTGCCCTTGGTCTTCTGATCGACCGTGCGCGCGGCCTTGTCGAGACCCTGCTCGATCTTGCCCCCGTGCTGGTGCGCGAGGTCGCCGACCTTGTCCTTGGCCGGAGCGAGCTTGGCCTTCAGGTTGTCCAGGAAACCCATGGGTCACCTTCCGTGCAGTGGGGACTGTGCTCGGGCGTGTTCTGCGGCCCCATTATCCGCTGCTGTCCGCCGACTCTTCGACGGAACGGAGCTGATGAGAGCCGCGAGGCAATACATGTACTACATATTTGTACAACATTTTACTCGTGCGTGAGGAGCCTCCCCGACAGAGGGCTTCGCGCGCGGCCCGGTCGGGAAGGGTCTCCGTGTTTGGGAGACTGGGCCGGTGAGAAGACCAGCTCCCGCCCCCCGCGTCATCGCCGTCGTAGGCCCCACCGCTGCCGGAAAGTCCGATCTGGGAGTATTTCTCGCCCAGCAGCTCGGCGGCGAAGTGGTCAACGCGGACTCCATGCAGCTCTATCGCGGGATGGACATCGGCACGGCGAAGCTGACGCTCCCCGAGCGCGGCGACGTCCCGCACCGGCTGCTCGACATCTGGGACGTCACCGAGGCGGCCAGCGTCGCCGAGTACCAGCGGCTGGCCCGCGCGGAGATCGACCGGCTGCTGGCCGAGGGCCGCACCCCCGTCCTGGTCGGCGGCTCCGGGCTCTACGTCAAGGGAGCCATCGACGCCCTGGAGTTCCCCGGCACCGACCCCGAGGTGCGGGCCCGGCTGGAAGAGGACCTCGACCGGAACGGCTCCGGAGCGCTGCACGCCCGGCTCGCCGCCGCGGACCCCGAGGCCGCCCGTGTCATCCTGCCGAGCAACGGGCGCCGCATCGTGCGCGCCCTCGAAGTCATCGAGATCACCGGCAAGCCCTTCACGGCGAACCTCCCCGGTGACGAAGCGGTCTACGACGCCGTACAGATCGGTGTGGACGTAGGACGCCCCGAGCTCGACGAGCGGATCGCCGTCCGCGTCGACCGGATGTGGGACGCCGGGCTCGTCGACGAGGTGCGTGGCCTGGAGGCGAAGGGACTGCGTGAGGGGCGGACCGCCTCCCGCGCACTCGGCTACCAGCAGGTGCTCGCGGCCCTCGCGGGCGAGTGCACCGAGGACGAGGCGCGCGCCGAGACCGTGCGTGCCACCAAGCGCTTCGCACGCCGCCAGGACTCCTGGTTCCGCCGCGACCCACGCGTCCGGTGGCTGAGTGGCGCCGCCGATCGGCGTACGGAACTCCCGGACCTCGCGCTGGCGTTGGTCGAACGAGCGGTTACAGCCTGATCACGTGATGGCATCGGGACGCTCTGCCCGTCATTTCGGTGCCCGGGAGCGTGCCATCATCGAGCATCGATCGACCAGTGGAGTCCGAGTTGGGAGGGCGCGTGGCGATGGAGGCCGGCCCTCGCGACACAGAGCAGGACGCACCGGATGCGCAGCACGAGGCGGGACGCTTGAGCCCCGACGGGCCCGACGAGCTCGACGTGACCCCCGAGGTCGAGGTCGAGCTGCGCCCCGCACGCCGTCTGCGTATCTGGCAGCTCGCGCCGATCATCATGCTCGCCGCGCTCGGCTCCCTGATGTTCGCCTTCCCGCTCGCGTTCGAGTTCGGCGACGGCGGGGCCATCGTGGCCATGCTGGGCCTGCTGATCAGCTGCTGCGCGGCCGGCTGGGGCATGATGGCCGCCCGCCGGGTCGGCCACACCTGGCCCGGCCTGCCCGCCAGGGGCTCCGGTGAGCGTCCCGACTGGCGCGTGATCGCGCTGTACGTCGCCGTGTGCACCGGTCTGGTCGCGCTCGCCGTCTGGCGCGTGGCACGGCTCCGCTGACGCGACACCCTGTTCGCGCGGTCCGCCTTCGCGGGCTGTCGGTGCCGCCTCGTACAGTTGCCCTGTGAGTACCTCGCAGATCGCCTTCCTCAAGGGTCACGGCACCGAGAACGACTTCGTGATCGTTCCCGATCCCGACAACCGCATCGACCTGCCCGCGTCCGTCGTCGCCCGGCTCTGCGACCGCCGGGCGGGCATCGGCGGCGACGGTCTGCTGCATGTCGTACGGTCCGCCGCGCACCCGGAGGCGCAGGCCATGGCCCCGGTGGCCGAGTGGTTCATGGACTACCGCAACGCGGACGGCTCGGTCGCCGAGATGTGCGGCAACGGCGTCCGGGTCTTCGCCCACCATCTGAAGCAGGCCGGCCTCGTCGAGGAGGGCGACCTCGCCGTCGCCACACGCGGCGGCGTCAAGCAGGTCCACATCGCCAAGAGCGGCGACATCACGGTCTCCATGGGGCGGGCCCTGCTCCCGGACGAGCGCGTCACGGTGGCCGTGGACGGCCGCAGCTGGCCCGCCGACAACGTGAACATGGGCAATCCGCACGCCGTCGCGTTCGTCGACGACCTGGCGCACGCGGGCGACCTGTACTCCGCGCCCGAGTTCACCCCCGCCGCGGTCTACCCCGACGGCGTCAACATCGAGTTCGTCGTGGACCGCGGACCCCGCCACGTCGCCATGCGCGTGCACGAGCGCGGCTCCGGCGAGACGCGTTCCTGCGGTACGGGAGCCTGCGCCGTGGCCGTCGCCGCGGCCCGCAGGGACGGCGCGGACCCCGCGCTCACCGGCAGCCCCGTGACGTACACCGTGGATCTGCCCGGCGGGACGCTGGTGATCACCGAGCACCCGGACGGCGGGATCGAGATGACCGGACCCGCCGTGATCGTCGCCGAAGGGTTCATCGAACCCGCCTGGCTCGAAACAGTGATCGGCTAGAGCTTCGCTCGAATGGGTGATCCGTTTCACGCTGAGCGAGAGGCGGACTGCGCCACGTGGTGGGGTCGGTAGCATCAAGCACCGGCCCGGGGACGCATCCGCGCCTTCTCACCGCCGGTCGACGTTGCCGGAGGTGCCCCATGAGTGCAGAGGCCACCAATCCAGGTGCTCCCCTTCGCAGGCGGGGCCGTCCACGGATCGATCTCCGCCGGATCGGCCGGGTCGCGCTGCTCGGCCCGGTCTCCCGCGACCGGCTGCCCGATGCCATCGGTCATGTCGCGGACGCCCACCGCGCCCACCATCCGGACGCCGACCTCACCATCCTGCGCAGGGCCTACGTCCTGGCGGAGTCCTCGCACCGCGGCCAGATGCGCAAGAGCGGCGAGCCGTACATCACGCACCCGCTCGCCGTGACCCTGATCCTCGCCGAACTCGGCGCCGAGACGACGACGTTGACGGCCTCGCTCCTCCACGACACCGTGGAGGACACCGAGGTGACCCTCGATCAGGTCCGGGAGCAGTTCGGCGAGGAGGTCTGCTACCTCGTCGACGGAGTCACCAAACTCGAGAAGGTCGACTACGGGGCGGCAGCCGAGCCCGAGACCTTCCGCAAGATGCTGGTCGCCACCGGGAACGACGTCCGGGTGATGTCGATCAAGCTCGCCGACCGGCTGCACAACATGCGCACGCTCGGGGTGATGCGCCCCGAGAAACAGGCCAGGATCGCCAAGGTCACCCGCGACGTGCTCATCCCCCTCGCCGAACGCCTCGGCGTGCAGGCGCTCAAGACCGAGCTGGAAGACCTCGTCTTCGCGATCCTGCATCCGGAGGAGTACGAACACACCCGGGCTCTGATCGCCGGGTCCGGCGGCGCCGAGGACCCCCTGACCGAGATCGCGGAAAGCGTCAGGACGACGCTCCGGGACGCGGACATCACCGCCGAAGTCCTGATCAGGCCACGCCACTTCGTCTCCGTGCACCGCGTCAGGATCAAACGCGGCGAGCTGCGCGGAACCGACTTCGGGCGCCTGCTGGTCCTGGTCGCCGAGGACGCCGACTGTTACGCGGTCCTCGGTGAACTGCACACGTGTTTCACGCCCGTGATCTCCGAGTTCAAGGACTTCATCGCGGCCCCCAAGTTCAACCTGTACCAGTCGCTGCACACCGCCGTCGTCGGCCCGGACGGCGCGGTCGCCGAAGTCCTCATCCGTACGCACCAGATGCACAAGGTCGCCGAAGCCGGCGTCGTCGCACTCGGGAACCCGTACACCCCGGACAGCGCCCCGGTCCAGCAGGCCGAACCCGCGGACGGGGAGCGCGCCGACCCGACCCGGCCGGGATGGCTCTCCCGGCTCCTCGACTGGCAGGAGTCCGCCCCGGACCCGGACACGTTCTGGACCACGCTCCACGCCGACCTGGCCCAGGACCGGGAGATCACGGTCTTCTCCACCGAGGGCGGCACGCTCGGACTTCCCGCGGGCGCCAGCTGTGTCGACGCCGCCTACGCGCAGTACGGCGACGAGGCGCACGGATGCATCGGAGCGCGCGTCAACGGCCGGCTCGCCACGCTCAGCACCGTACTCAGCGACGGCGACACCGTGCAGCCGCTGCTCAGCCGGGACGCCGCGTCCGGACCCTCTCCCGACTGGCTCGACCACGCCCGCACCGCCGCCGCCCGGATCGCGATCACGGGCTGGCTCGACGCCCATCCGGACGACGCACAGGGGGCCGTCGGCCAGCCCGATGCCCCGAGGCCGCAGCCCCAGCACCAGCCGACGGACGAGGCGTCTCCCGCCCGGAGCAGGCAAGGCGCACGCGCGGCGAGCGTCGCCGTGGACGGGCCGGGAACAGCCGTACGGCTCGCGGGCTGCTGCACTCCCGTACCGCCGGACGAGGTCACCGGCTTCACCGTGCGCGGCGGCGCCGTCACCGTCCACCGCCAGGAGTGCCCGGCCGTGGGCCGTATGCAGGCCGCCGGACGGCCGCCGGTGGTGGTCCGCTGGAACGACGAGGGCGACTGGCCGGACGCGGGGGAGTGCCGGGTCACCCTGGTCGCCGAATCCTTCGGACGGCCCAGACTCCTCGCCGACCTCACCGAAGCCATCGCCGCGGCCGACGCCGCCATCGTCTCCGCCACCGTGGAACCCCCCACCGAGCAGCGGGTCCGGCACACCTACACCCTGCAGATCCCCGACGCCGCCGGGCTGCCCGGCCTCATGCGGGCCATGCGGGACGTGCCCGGCGTGTACGACGTGAGCCGCGCCCAGCACCGGGCCTCCGCCACCTGACGCCCGCACGCCCTCCCCGTCCTGCCCCCGGAAGACCTCGTTCGGGTGGTGCGGCGCGCGGCACCCCGACGGAGTGGACCGTCGCTGGTAGCCGTAGTCCATGCCGCTCATCTCCCGTCGACTGCGCGCCGCCCTGCTGGCCACCGCCTCGGCCACCCTCGTCGCCGCCACCCTCCCCGCGCCCGAGCCGCTCGGCATCGGGGACCGGCTCTTCCCCCAGCTCGGCAATCCCGGGTACGACGTCCTCTCGTACGACATCGCCCTCACGTATCACGGCAGCAACACCAAGCCCCTGGACGCGGTCACCAAGATCGAGGCCAGGACCACCGCGCCGCTGGAGCGCGTCAACCTCGACTTCTCGCGGGGCGAGGTCAGCGCCGTCGAAGTGAACGGACTGGCCTCCGAGTTCGACACGAAGGGCGAGGACCTGATCGTCCAGGCACCCGCCGCACTCCCCGCCGGGGTGCCGCTGCACCTCACGGTCCGGCACACCAGTGACCCGAACGGCAGCCGGGCCGACGGCGGTTGGCTGCGCACCGCCGACGGTCTGGCCATGGCCAACCAGGCCGACGCCGCGCACCGCGTCTTCCCCGGCAACGACCACCCGGCCGACAAGGCGTACTTCACCTTCCGGATCACCGCCCCCGAGCAGCTGACGGCCGTGGCCAACGGTCTGCCGGTCTCCACACGGAGCCGCGGCGCGACGACCACCTGGACCTACCGCACCGAGCACCCGATGGCCACCGAGCTCGCCCAGGTGTCCATCGGCCGTTCCGCGGTCCTGCGGCGCACCGGACAGGACGGACAGCCGCTGCGCGACGTGGTGCCGGCCGCGGACCGGGAGGAGCTGGAGCCCTGGCTGAAGAAGACTCCGGCGCAGATGGCCTGGATGGAGCGGCAGGTCGGCCGGTACCCGTTCGAGACGTACGGGCTGCTCGTGGCCGACACGGAGACCGGCTTCGAGCTGGAGACCCAGACGCTCTCGCTCTTCGAGCGGTCCCTGTTCACCGAACCCGGCTATCCCGAGTGGTACGTCGACTCGATCATGGTCCACGAGCTGGCCCATCAGTGGTTCGGCAACAGCGTCTCCCCGAAGTCGTGGTCCGACCTGTGGCTCAACGAAGGACACGCCAGCTGGTACGAGGCCCGGTACGCGGAGGAGCACGCCAAGCAGCCGCTGGAACGCCGGATGCGCCAGGCGTACGCGCGGTCCGACGCCTGGCGGGCCGCCGGAGGCCCGCCGGCTCACCCCGACGCCCCGTCCCCCGGCCAGAAGATCAGCCTCTTCAGGCCGGTGGTGTACGACGGAAGCGCGCTCGTCCTCTACGCCCTGCGGGAGGAGATCGGCACCGAAGCGTTCGACCGGCTGGAACGGACCTGGGTACGGCGGCACAAGGACGAATCCGCGACCACTGCGGACTTCACCGGGCTCGCCTCGCAGATCGCGGGACGCGACCTGACGGCCTTCCTCCAGGCGTGGCTGTACGGGAAGAAGACTCCGCCCATGCCGGGGCACCCGGACTGGCGCAGCGAGACGCCCAAGGCTCCGTGAGCCGTGCGCGGGCCGGGAAGTGCGTCGCGGCGCACCGGTAAACCCGAGTGACGACGCCGCCGGGGCCATGCCACTATCAACGGGTCGGCGCGGCGGCCGGCCGGGAATCCCGGCACGGGAATCATCCGGCGAGGTCACGCGTTGTGACTGACATAAGCGACTCTCATCGACGTAAGGATCCAATGACCTCCTCTTCTTCCTTTCCCCAGGACGCGCAGAAGGCGCAGAGCGCTACGGAGAATGGCACCGAAAGCCTCACCGAGGGTCTTCGGGCCGACGCCCTGATGGAAGAGGACGTCGCCTGGAGCCACGAGATCGACGGAGAGCGGGACGGCGACCAGCTGGACCGCTCGGAGCGTGCGGCGCTCCGCCGTGTGGCGGGTCTCTCCACCGAGCTGGAGGACGTCACCGAGGTCGAGTACCGACAGCTGCGCCTTGAGCGCGTGGTGCTGGTCGGTGTCTGGACCTCCGGGACCGTCCACGACGCGGAGATCTCGCTCGCGGAGCTCGCGGCGCTCGCCGAGACGGCCGGTGCCCAGGTGCTGGACGCCGTGTTCCAGCGGCGCGACAAGCCCGACCCGGCGACCTACATCGGTTCCGGCAAGGCACTCGAACTGCGCGACATCGTTCTCGAATCCGGGGCCGACACCGTCGTCTGCGACGGTGAGCTCAGCCCCGGTCAGCTGATTCACCTGGAAGACGTCGTCAAGGTCAAGGTGGTCGACCGCACCGCCCTGATCCTGGACATCTTCGCCCAGCACGCCAAGTCCCGAGAGGGCAAGGCGCAGGTCTCGCTGGCACAGATGCAGTACATGCTGCCGCGACTGCGCGGCTGGGGTCAGTCGCTCTCCCGTCAGATGGGCGGCGGCGGTTCCAGCGGCGGTGGCGGCATGGCCACCCGTGGTCCCGGTGAGACCAAGATCGAGACGGACCGGCGCCGGATCCGCGAGAAGATGGCGAAGATGCGCCGGGAGATCGCGGAGATGAAGACCGGCCGCGAGATCAAGCGGCAGGAACGCAGGCGCAACCGCGTGCCCTCGGTCGCCATCGCCGGATACACCAACGCCGGCAAGTCCTCGCTGCTCAACCGGCTCACCGGTGCGGGCGTCCTCGTGGAGAACTCGCTGTTCGCCACCCTGGACCCGACCGTGCGCCGGGCCGAGACGCCGAGCGGCCGGATCTACACACTGGCCGACACCGTCGGGTTCGTACGGCATCTGCCGCACCACCTCGTCGAGGCGTTCCGCTCCACCATGGAGGAGGTCGGTGAATCCGACCTGATCCTGCACGTGGTGGACGGCTCCCACCCGGTGCCGGAGGAGCAGCTCGCCGCGGTGCGTGAAGTGATCCGCGAAGTCGGTGCGCTCGACGTACCCGAGATCGTGGTGATCAACAAGGCGGATGCGGCCGACCCGGTCGTGCTGCAGCGGCTGCTGCGTATCGAGAAGCACGCGATCGCCGTATCGGCGCGGACCGGCGCCGGTATCGACGAACTGCTCGCGCTGATCGATTCGGAACTGCCGCGGCCGTCCGTCGAGATCGAGGCACTCGTTCCCTACACCCAGGGCGGACTCGTCTCCCGGGTGCACGCCGAGGGCGAGGTGCTCTCCGAGGAACACACCGCGGAAGGCACGCTGCTCAAGGCGCGGGTCCACGAGGAACTGGCCTCCGACCTCTCGGCGTTCGTCCCCGCGACGAGCTGAGGCGTACGGAAGCACCGCGTGACCGAAGCGCGGCGTCACTGAACGGCCAGAAGGCCCGGTCCCCCTCTCCACGAGGGGGACCGGGCCTTCGGCATGCGGCGTCCGGCGGCTTGGTACGAGCGGCCGTCAGACCGTCATCCGCGGCTACTGACCGGCGTACTTCTCACTGACCGAGTCGTAGACACCCTTGGCCTCCGGGCCGAGACGCGGACCGGCCAGCCAGCCCGCCGTCACCGGACCGATGGAGGTGTTCGAGACCAGTGCGGGCTTGCCGTCCTGGCCCGCCGCGACCCAGCCGCCGCCGGAGGAGCCGCCGGTCATCGTGCACCCGATGCGGTACATCGTCGGGTCGCCCTGGAAGACCGAGAGGCGGCCCGGCTTGTCCTTGCACTGGAGCGCCTTCTGACCGTCGAACGGCGGAGCGGCCGGGTAGCCGGTCGCCGTCATCTCGGCGATCTTGGGCACGGCCGGGGCGTTGAACTCGACCGGAAGAGCCGAACCGACGGTCTCCTCCAGGGACTTGCCCGTGGAACCCTTCTCCGGCGTCACGTGCAGGACCGCGAAGTCGTACGGGGCACCCTGACCGCCGACCGGGGCGCCCTGGGCGATCCACTCCTCGGAGGTCTGGGCCCACTGGCCCCACCACACGCCGTACGGAGCGATCTGCTCCTTGGACGCGTTCTCGAGCTCGGCGACCGACTTCCCGCCGTTGTTGTACGCCGGGACGAAGGCGATGTTGCGGTACCAGCCGCCGTTCTTGCCCGCGTGCACGCAGTGCCCGGCGGTCCACACCATGTTGGACTTGCCGGGGTTCGCGGGGTCCTTCACGACGGTCGCGGAGCAGACCATCGAACCTTCGGGTCCGTCGAAGAGGAGCTTGCCGGACTCCGGCGCGTTGTCGTGGTACGGCGTCGCCACGGGGGCGGCGCGGACCGGGACCGGCGTCGGATCCGTCACGCCGTCGTCGCCCGAGATGTCGTTGTCGACGGGCTTCTCCGGGGACTTGTCGGCATCCCGCATCCGGTCCGGGTCCCAGAGGTCCTCGATGATCGGATTGACGAAGTCCTTCGCCTCACGCAGCCATTTGTCCTTGTCCCAGTTCTTCCATTCGCCGTCCTTCCACTGGTCGAGGTCGATCCCGTGCTCCTTGAGCCGGTCCTTCAAGTCGTCCGGAATGGTGATCTTGTCGTCGGACGCCTGGCCGGCGGAGCTGTTCGGCTTGTCGGCCGCGTCGTCCTCGCCCGGGCCGCAGGCGGTGGCCGTGAGGGCCAGAACGGTGGCCAGGGACGCTGCGGCGAGCACGGGGGAGAGCTTGCGACGTGCGCTCCTCCCACGGCGTGCGGCATCGGTCGGGCGAATGGGTCGCATGTGGTGATCCCCCTGGGACTTCGTCGTTCGTTACTTCAGTAAGGCGCTTCGGCGAGTGGTATCGCGTGGCACACGCCCGGGACGCCGGCAGGACTGCCCCGGCCCCGAGTGCGGGCCCCACTATGCCGGTGCCGATGGGGACGGCGCTCGGCAGGGCCACGGTTCCGTCTCCGCAAGGATCTTCCGATTTACCCGTGATCCTCCGCGCCCGGCGTCGTTGGTACGTACGGGGGACACCCGGGCAGCGTTCACCGTCACGGCCCCACCCCGGGGGCAACGTACTGACGTGCAACGCAACTGTGACAGCAGGAGGATCAACAGCCGTGGCCGTGACCGAACCAGCTCCGGTGGCACCGCCCGCTGCCCACGAGGGAATTCTGCGGCGGCAGTCACAGCGCGAATCGGCGGCACGTACCTACGCGCGGTCGCTGCCCATCGTGCCCGTTCGCGCCCGGGGCCTGACCATCGAAGGTGCGGACGGGCGGCGCTATCTCGACTGTCTGTCGGGGGCCGGCACTCTGGCGCTCGGTCATAACCACCCGGTGGTCCTCGAAGCGATCAGGAAGGTCATCGACTCGGGCGCTCCTCTCCATGTGCTCGATCTCGCCACTCCGGTCAAGGACGCCTTCACCACCGAGCTGTTCGCCACGCTGCCGCGGGAGTTCGCGGACAACGCCCGGATCCAGTTCTGCGGGCCCGCCGGCACGGACGCGGTCGAGGCCGCGTTCAAACTGGTCCGCGCCGCGACCGGCCGCAGCGGCCTGCTGGCCTTCACCGGCGCCTACCACGGGATGACGTCCGGAGCGCTGGCGGCATCGGGCGGCGCCCCGGACGTACAGGTGACACGGCTCCCCTTCCCGCAGGACTACCGCTGCCCGTTCGGCGTGGGCGGGGAGCGCGGCGCCGACATCGGCGCCCACTGGACGGAGCAACTCCTCGACGACCCGAAGGCAGGGGTGCCCGCCCCGGCCGGGATGATCGTGGAACCCGTACAGGGCGAGGGCGGGGTGAATCCCGCCCCCGACGGCTGGCTGAGGCGTATGCGTGAGATCACCGCAGCGCGTGCCATTCCGCTGATCGCCGACGAAGTGCAGACCGGAGTCGGAAGGACCGGTGCCTTCTGGGCGGTCGAACACAGCGGCATCGTGCCCGACGTGATGGTGCTCTCCAAGGCCATCGGCGGCTCCCTCCCCCTCGCGGTGATCGTCTACCGGTCCGAGCTGGACCTCTGGCAGCCCGGCGCGCACGCCGGCACCTTCCGCGGCAACCAACTCGCCATGGCGGCCGGCGCGGCCACGCTCAAGTACGTGCGCGAGAACCGGCTCGCCGAACGCGCCGCGACGCTGGGTGCCCGGATGCTCGCTCGTCTCCGGGCGCTGCGCGAGGACCATCCGAGCATCGGGGACGTCCGGGGCCGCGGACTGATGATCGGGATGGAGCTGGTCGATCCCGAAGCCGCCCCGCTCGTCGGCCGGTCCGAGCGCCCCGGCGCCCCGCCGGCCGACCCGGTCCTCGCCGCCGCCGTCCAGCAGGAATGCCTGAACCGTGGCCTCATCGTCGAACTCGGCGGACGCCACTCCGCCGTCGTACGTCTGCTCCCTCCCCTGACTCTCACCGACGAACAGGCGACAGCGGTAGTCGACCGCCTCGCCGACGCACTGGCAGCCGCAGAACGCTCGCCGCACCGTCGGGCCACTGCCGGGCCGCAGCACTGATCCCGGACCCCTCGTAAGGAAGACCGCCGTGAACCCCATCCCCGCGCCCGAGGCCGACGGCCCTCTCACCAGCCCGTACCCCGGGCAGGACGGACCGGACAGCCCTCTGGCAGTCGAGGCGACGACCGTGCCGCGTCAGAAGGTCCCGCCCCGCGGAGACCGGCGTACCTCCGCCGGCTCACCCACCGGCACGGTGCACGAGGACTACCTCGACCACCCGGACCCCCTCAGGTCCGCCGACGCGGCGGGCACCGAGAACCTGCTGCGCTGCTGGGCCCGGGAGAACGACCTTCCCCGGCCGGACCGGGCCACCCTGCGCATTCCGCTCCCCGCCAGTGGCACCGCACTGCTCGTCCCCGTCCTCTATTGGTCCGCCACCGGCTGGCACCGCTTCGGCGCACCCGCCCTGGAGACCGCGCCCGAGTGCGCCCCTTCCGTCGATGCCGTCACCCTCGCGGCACTCCTGGGCCGCGAGTCCGACCGGAACGCCGGCTCCGACCTGGTGGCCAGGGTCGCTGATTCGGTACGGCACACGGCCGTGTTCATCGAGGAACGGCGACGCACACCCGACGGGCCCGCCGACATCGACCTGTTCCTCACCGCCGAGCAGTCCCTGCTCCTCGGCCACCCACTACATCCCACCCCCAAGAGCCGCGAAGGTCTGTCCGAGGCCGAAGCCCGTCTCTACTCACCCGAGTTGCACGGCTCCTTCCCCTTGCGCTGGATGGCCGTCGACCGGTCCGTACTGGCCACCGAATCGGCCTGGACGCAGGGAGGCCGCCCCGTATCCGCCGAAGAGCTCGTCGCACCGCATGCCGACGGGCTGCGCCTCCCCGGCAACTCCGTTCCCCTGCCGCTCCACCCCTGGCAGGCCGACGAACTGCTGCGCCGCCCGGAGGTCGGCGCGCTGGTCGAGGCAGGTCTCCTCCACGACCTCGGCACGCACGGCGAGCCCTGGCACCCCACGTCCTCCGTCCGCACCGTGCACCGGCCCGGATCCGACCTGATGCTCAAACTGTCCCTGGGCGTACGCATCACCAACTCCCGTCGTGAGAATCTCCGCAAGGAGCTCCACCGGGGGGCGGAGGTCCACCGGCTGCTCCGCAGCGGTCTCGCCGAGCAGTGGCACACGGCGCATCCCGGTTTCGACATCGTCCGTGACCCCGCCTGGCTGGCCGTCGACTCCCCGGACGGCAGCCCCGTCCCCGGACTCGATGTGATGCTCCGGCACAACCCGTTCGGCCCGGGCGACGACGCGGTGTGCATCGCGGGACTCACGGCCCCGCGCCCCTGGCCGGGCCGCACCGGCATGCACTCGCGGCTGGCCGAATGCGTCTCGCAGCTGGCCGCAGGCACCGGCAGGACCAGGGAGGCGGTCTCCGCCGAGTGGTTCCTGCGCTACCTCGACCGAGTCGTACGGCCTGTGCTGTGGCTCGACGCCACGGCCGGCGTCGCCCTCGAAGCCCACCAGCAGAACACGCTGGTGCTGCTCGACCCCGACGGCTGGCCCACCGGCGGCCGGTACCGGGACAACCAGGGCTACTACTTCCGTGAGTCGCACCGCACCGCACTCGAGCGCAGGCTTCCCGGTATCGGCGAACGCAGCGACACCTTCGTACCGGACGCCGTCACCGACGAGCGCTTCGCCTACTACCTCGGCATCAACAACGTCCTCGGTCTCATCGGAGCGTTCGGCGCGCAGCGCCTCGCGGACGAGCAGGTGCTTCTCGCCGCGTTCCGCCGCTTCCTCGACGGAGTCTCGGGCCTCGGCTCCCCGCTGCCCACGTACCTGCTGGAGACACCACAACTGCGCTGCAAGGCCAACCTGCTGACCCGGCTGCACGGCCTCGACGAGCTCGTGGGCCCGGTCGACACCCAGTCCGTCTACGTCGCCATCGCCAACCCCCTCCGTCCCTGAAAGATCCCGAACGACATGGCCACCTGAACCCACGAGAGGAGGGCGTCACGTGCCTCCGGCCGATGCGCACACGGACACCGGAACCGGCGCCGCCCAAGAAAGCGTCACGGGCGCCGAAGACACCCTTGACCTGCGGCTCTCCGAGGAACTTCTCGCTCTGTTCGCCGACGACACAGCAGCACCCACCACGCGGCCGACCGTCTCCGACCTGCTCGGTGACCCCGCGGCCTGGCGTCCCGTCACCACCTCCGCCGGTGTGTTCCAGCTGGTCCCGGTGCGGCTGGAGCGCGATCTCGCGCTGATCAGCCGCTGGATGAACGACCCCGCAGTGGCCGCGTTCTGGGAACTCGCCGGGTCCGAATCCGTCACCGCGGACCACCTCCGGCCGCAACTGGAGGGAGACGGACGCAGCGTGCCCTGTCTCGGTGTCCTGGGCGGCATGCCCATGAGCTACTGGGAGATCTACCGGGCGGACCTGGACCCACTGGCACGCCACTACCCGGCCCGGCCCCATGACACGGGTATCCACCTCCTGATCGGTGGCGTCACCAACCGGGGCCGCGGCGTGGGCACCACTCTGCTCCGCGCCGTCTCCGACCTCGTACTCGACCATCTCCCCCTGTGCGCACGCGTGGTGGCCGAACCGGACATGCGTAACACCCCCTCCGTCTCAGCCTTCCTGAGCGCCGGATTCCGCTTCTCGGCGGAGATCGAACTGCCGGACAAACGAGCCGCTTTGATGGTTCGCGACCGCGCCCACCGTGCCCAGCTGTGAACAGCTCGCTGACTTACATACACCGCTCGAACCCCATCGGTTCCACCCGGAGGAGTCCCCGTGCCGAAATATCCCGCGAGCCATGACTCGGCGGAGCCCTACGCGCTGCACAGCACTCCGGAACTGCACCGGACGGGCTGGGACCGGGCCGCGGCCCGGCTGCTCGCGAAGATGCTCGGTGAGTTCGCCTACGAGGAGGTCATCGCACCGACCGCGCCGGACGAGGCGGGCGGCACCTACTCCCTCCCGCTCGACGACGGCGCGACCCTGTGCTTCCGGGCCCGTCGCGGCGTCTACGGCAGCTGGTGCGTCGACGCCGGGTCGATCGTCGAGCGCGAGGCCGTGGCCGCAGGCGGACCGGCCCCTGAGCAGGCCGGCGTACGGACCGCCGAGCTGCCCGCCGTGGAACGGCCCTTCCGCGACCCCCTGCAGTTCCTCGCCCGCGCCCACCGGCTCCTGGGAATCGACGGCGCCACGCTGGGGCACCTCATCCGCGAGCTCACCAACACGCTCGCCGCCGACGTCCGGCTCGACCACACCGCGCTCAGCGCGGCGCGCCTGGCCGAGCTCGACTACGCCGAGCTCGAAGGCCACCAGACCGGTCATCCCTGGCTCGTCGCCAACAAGGGGCGTCTCGGATTCTCCGCCGAGGACGCGGCCCGCTTCGCGCCCGAAGCCCGCCGAGCGGTCCGCCTGCCCTGGATCGCCGTCAGCACCCGCATCGCGGGCTACCGCGCGGTGCCGCGCCTCGCCACCCCCGATCACCTGTACGCCCAGGAGCTGGACCCGTCCGTCCGTGCGTCCTTCGCCGCCGCTCTGCGCACCCGCGGTCTCGACCCCCTGGAGTACCTGTTCCTCCCGGTACATCCCTGGCAGTGGGACGAGTGGATCGTGCCGCACTTCGCCCCGGCGATCGCGGACGGCGACATCGTGCCGCTGCACGCCGACGACGACCTGCGGCTGCCGCAGCAGTCCATCCGTACGTTCACCAACGTGGCGCGGAAGGACCGGCACACGGTCAAGCTGCCGCTGTCGATCCTCAACACCCTCGTCTGGCGCGGTCTGCCCACCGAGCGCACGCTGGCGGCGCCCGCGGTCACCGCCTGGGTCCAGGGACGGTGCGAGTCCGACCCCTTTCTCCGGGACACCTGCGGCGTCATCCTCCTCGGGGAGGTCGCCTCGGTGGCCGTCGAGCACCCGCTCTACGACCGTCTCCCCGAGACGCCCTACCAGTTCAAGGAGATACTCGGCGCGATCTGGCGTGAGCCCCTGGATCCGCGGCTCGCACCCGGCGAGCGGGCCCGCACGCTGGCCTCGCTGTTACACACCGACCCGCAAGGCCGTGCGTTCGTCGCGGAGCTGGTCGCCCGGTCGGGACTGACGCCCACCGCGTGGCTCACGCGGCTCTTCGCCGCGATGCTCCCTCCGCTCCTGCACTTCCTCTACCGCTACGGCACGGTCTTCTCGCCGCACGGCGAGAACGCCATCGTGGTCTTCGACGACCAGGACGTGCCGGTACGTCTCGCGATCAAGGACTTCGTCGACGATGTGAACATCAGCGCGCAGCCCCTGCCCGAGCACGACAGCATGCCGGAGGACGTGCGCCGCATCCTGCTGACGGAGAGCCCCTCCTTCCTCACCCAGTTCATCCACTCCGGGCTGTTCGTCGGGGTCTTCCGCTATCTCTCTCCTCTGTGCGAGGAGCAGCTGGGAGTTCCGGAGGGCGAATTCTGGTCACTAGTCCGGGCGGAAATCCTTCGCCATCACGCCCGGTTCCCCGAGCTCAAGGACCGGTTCGAGATGTTCGACATGCTGACGCCACGCATCGAGCGCCTCTGTCTCAACCGCAACCGTCTGCATCTGGACGGCTACCGGGACCGGCCGCGGCGCCCGCACGCCGCCGTCCACGGCACGGTGCCCAACCCTCTCCATCCCACCGCCCGAGTCCGGGAGTGATCGCCGTTGTCAGTGGCGCGCCGTAGGGTGGTCGGGCTATGACGAAGCCATCCCTCCCCGAACTCCTCCATGCCGCCGTGACTGCCGTGGGCGGTACGGAACGGCCTGGCCAGGTCACCATGGCCGAGGCCGTTGCCGAGGCTGTCGATGATCAATCCCATCTGCTGGTCCAGGCCGGCACCGGCACCGGCAAGTCCCTCGGCTACCTGGTGCCCGCGCTGGCGCACGGGGAGCGCGTCGTGGTGGCCACAGCGACCCTCGCGCTCCAGCGGCAGCTCGTGGAGCGGGACCTTCCGCGTACGGTCGACGCGCTGCATCCGCTCCTGCGCCGCCGGCCCCAGTACGCGATGCTCAAGGGGCGTTCGAACTACCTCTGTCTGCACCGGCTCCACGAGGGTGTCCCGCAGGAGGAGGAGGACGGCCTCTTCGACCAGTTCGAGGCGGCTGCGCCCTCCAGCAAGCTGGGGCAGGACCTGCTGCGCATGCGGGACTGGTCGGACGAGACGGAGACCGGAGACCGGGACGACCTCACGCCCGGCGTCTCCGACCGGGCCTGGGCACAGATCTCCGTGTCCTCCCGGGAGTGCCTCGGGGCGACGAAGTGCGCGTACGGCGCCGACTGCTTCGCCGAGATGGCCCGTGAGCGGGCCAAGCTCGCCGACGTGGTCGTCACCAATCACGCCCTGCTCGCCATCGACGCCATCGAGGGCGCCCCGGTGCTCCCGCAGCACGAGGTGCTGATCGTCGACGAGGCCCACGAGCTGGTGTCCCGGGTGACGGGTGTGGCCACGGGGGAGCTCACCCCCGGTCAGGTGAACCGCGCCGTGCGCCGCGCGGCCAAGCTGGTCAACGAGAAGGCCGCCGACGCGCTCCAGACCGCGTCGGAGGGCTTCGAGAGGGTCATGGAGCTGGCGCTTCCGGGTCGCCTCGAAGAAGTCCCCGAGGACCTGGGCTATGCGCTGATGGCGCTCCGGGACGCCGCGCGTACGGTGATCTCCGCCCTGGGGTCCACGCGGGACAAGTCGGTCCAGGACGAGGACGCGGTCCGCAAGCAGGCCATGGCCTCGGTCGAGACCATTCACGGCGTGGCCGAGCGCATCACCCAGGGCTCCGAGTACGACGTCGTCTGGTACGAGCGGCACGACCGCTTCGGGGCGTCCGTGCGGGTCGCGCCGCTCTCCGTGTCGGGGCTGCTCCGCGAGAAGCTCTTCGCCGAGCGTTCGGTCGTCCTGACCTCCGCGACGCTGAAACTCGGCGGGGACTTCAACGGGGTCGGGGCTTCCCTGGGGCTTGCTCCGGAAGGCACCGCGGGCGACGACATTCCGCAGTGGAAGGGCCTCGACGTCGGTTCCCCCTTCGATTATCCGAAGCAGGGCATCCTCTATGTCGCCCGTCATCTGGCCACACCCGGGCGGGAGGGTTCCCGTACCGACATGCTGGACGAGCTCGCCGAGCTCATCGAGGCTGCGGGCGGCCGGACCCTCGGACTGTTCTCCTCCATGCGTGCGGCCCAGGCCGCTGCCGAGGAGCTGCGGGGCCGGCTCGGCAAGCCGATCCTCCTGCAGGGCGAGGAGACGCTCGGCGAGCTGATCAAGAACTTCGCGGCCGATCCGGAGACGTGCCTCTTCGGCACCCTCTCGCTCTGGCAGGGCGTCGACGTCCCGGGAGCGAGCTGCCAGCTCGTGATCATGGACCGGATTCCGTTCCCCCGGCCCGACGACCCGCTGATGAGCGCTCGCCAGAAGGCGGTCGAAGAGGCGGGTGGCAACGGATTCATGGCGGTTGCGGCGACGCATGCCGCGCTGCTGATGGCTCAGGGAGCCGGTCGGCTCGTACGGGCCACGGGCGACAAGGGCGTGGTCGCCGTGCTCGACCCCCGCTTGGCCAACGCGCGGTACGGAAGCTATCTGCGCGCCTCCCTGCCCGACTTCTGGTACACCACCGACCGCAATCAGGCTCGGCGCTCGCTTGCGGCCATCGATGCCGCCGCGAAGGCCGACGGGCGGTAGGCGTTCCGGAGAGAGACGCGGCGCGGGCGGGCATGGCAGGACCCCGGGATCGGCGCAGTAGATCCCGGGGTCCGGTCGGATTCGGCGGGCTTCAGACCCGCCGCAGCACCGCCACCACCTTGCCGAGAATGGTGGCCTCGTCGCCGGGGATCGGCTGGTACGCGGAGTTGTGCGGCAGGAGCCACACGTGACCGTCCTCGCGCTTGAACCGCTTGACCGTGGCCTCGCCGTCCAGCATGGCCGCCACGATGTCCCCGTTCTCCGCGACCGGCTGGCGCCGGACCGTGACCCAGTCGCCGTCACAGATCGCGGCCTCGATCATCGAGTCACCGACGACCTTGAGGACGAACAGCTCTCCGTCGCCCACCAGCTGGCGGGGGAGCGGGAAGACGTCCTCGACCGATTCCTCGGCGAGGATCGGGCCACCGGCCGCGATCCGGCCGACCAGCGGGACGTACGAAGCGGCGGGCTTGCCCGTCGTGTCGGTCGGCTGGGTGCTGGGCTGATCCGAACCGCGGACCTCGTAGGCACGGGGCCGGTGGGGGTCGCGGCGCAGGAAGCCCTTGCGCTCCAGAGCCATCAGCTGATGAGCGACGGACGACGTGCTGGACAGCCCCACCGCCTGGCCGATCTCCCGCATCGAGGGCGGGTACCCTCGGCGCTGAACCGAATCGCGAATGACCTCGATCACCCGCCGCTGCCGGTCCGTGAGCCCGGAGCTGTCCGCCCGGATTCCTGGTGGGCGGCCGGGCAGGGAACGCGCGGGACGCGCGGGCTCCTGCCCCTCCGTGTTCATGACTGAGTCATTCATTGCATGCACCGGCTCAAGTCGGCTCTGGGAGCGGTGGTCCTGGGCAGTGATGGTGGCGCTGTCTGCGGTGGTGGTCACGTCGGCCCCTCTCGAATGTTCTCCCTAGTTGGACAACGGTAGTAGCTTTCGAAAGGTTGCGCCAAACACACGTTCGAGTGAAAAACAAATAAAGGCCCGCCGAGGGCTTAAGACGGGGTGTATGGGCGCTCTGTGGGCGACCGGCAATTCGGATCATTACGGTAGCGCCCGCGGTTCCCCGGCGTGTGTGCGGGGGGCCGCTCCCAGGGGTGCCCGCGCCAGTCTGCCACCCGGCGCCCCGGCATCGGGGGAGCCGCGCGTTTCGCGTACCCTCATGCCTGGCTGTCTGCTGCCGCGGCGGCCCCGAGGCGCGACACGCGCTAGGGCCGAAAGTGCGGCGAAACCCTAGATCTAGTGGTTGGATTGCTCCAGTCGCCCAGAAGTTGTGGTCCCTGGTCTACCAGGGAGCGGCGATCGCCTATGCTTGAGCCTGCTTCGAAGGGTCCGTGACGGACCTGGGGAGGCTATTCAGTCGTGCTGTGAAGGAGGGTTGGGAGCCATGCACTGCCCCTTCTGCAGGCACCCCGACAGCAGGGTCGTCGACAGTCGCACCACTGACGACGGCACGTCGATCCGACGGCGCCGCCAGTGCCCCGACTGCTCCCGCCGTTTCACGACGGTGGAGACCTGTTCGCTGATGGTGGTCAAGCGCAGCGGCGTGACGGAACCCTTCAGTCGTACCAAGGTCATTTCCGGTGTCCGTAAGGCGTGCCAAGGGCGGCCCGTCACCGAGGACGCACTCGCCAAGCTCGGCCAGCGGGTCGAGGAGGCGGTGCGTGCCACCGGTAGCGCCGAGCTGACCACCCACGACGTGGGTCTGGCCATACTCGGCCCCCTGCAGGAACTCGACCTCGTCGCGTACCTGCGGTTCGCGTCCGTCTACCGGGCGTTCAACTCACTCGAAGACTTCGAGGCCGCCATCGTGGAACTACGCGAACAGCGGCCTCCCACGAAGGAACGCGGGAGCGGCGAGACCCTTGAGGTCCCCGTGCCCGCCGTCGCCGCCGACTGATCGGCACCGGCCGGCCGGCTGAGGCGGGCCGGCCGAAGGCAGGGCGATACACGACCTGTTCCCGACGCTGCGAGCGGCGTCCGGAACATCAGACACACACTGTGCCCTGGGAAGAACTGGGCACTTCAGGGCGTTTTTGCCCACATATGGGAGGCGGCATGACAGAGACGGCGAGCGGCCCGGCACGAGGTTCCCGCACCAAGGGCACCAAGTCGACTGCGAATCGGCAGGGTCTGCGTATCGAGCGTATTCACACCACCCCCGGCGTGCATCCGTACGACGAGGTGACGTGGGAGCGCCGTGACGTCGTCATGACCAATTGGCGCGACGGCTCGATCAACTTCGAGCAGCGTGGCGTCGAGTTCCCCGGCTTCTGGTCGGTGAACGCGGTCAACATCGTCACCAGCAAGTACTTCCGGGGTGCCGTCGGCACCCCGCAGCGCGAGACCGGTCTGCGGCAGCTGATCGACCGGATCGTGAAGACGTACCGGAAGGCCGGTGAGGACTACAACTACTTCGCCTCTCCCGCGGACGCCGAGATCTTCGAGCACGAGCTGGCGTACGCCCTCCTGCACCAGATCTTCAGCTTCAACTCCCCGGTCTGGTTCAACGTCGGAACGCCCCAGCCGCAGCAGGTCTCCGCCTGCTTCATCCTGGCCGTCGACGACTCCATGGAGTCGATCCTCGACTGGTACAAGGAAGAGGGCATGATCTTCAAGGGCGGCTCCGGTGCCGGCCTGAACCTCTCCCGAATCCGCTCCTCCAAGGAGCTGCTCTCCTCCGGCGGCAACGCCTCCGGCCCGGTCTCCTTCATGCGCGGCGCCGACGCGTCCGCCGGAACGATCAAGTCCGGTGGGGCCACCCGCCGCGCGGCCAAGATGGTCATTCTCGACGTCGACCACCCCGACATCGAGAACTTCATCGAGACCAAGGTCAAGGAGGAGGAGAAGATCCGCGCCCTGCGCGACGCGGGCTTCGACATGGACCTGGGCGGCGACGACATCACGTCCGTCCAGTACCAGAACGCCAACAACTCGGTCCGCGTGAACGACGAGTTCATGAAGGCCGTGGAGACCGGCGGGAAGTTCGGACTGCGCGCCCGGATGACCGGTGACGTCATCGAAGAGGTCGAGGCCAAGTCCCTCTTCCGCAAGATGGCCGAGGCGGCCTGGGCCTGTGCCGACCCCGGCATCCAGTACGACGACACCATCAACCACTGGCACACCTGCCCGGAGTCCGGCCGGATCAACGGCTCGAACCCCTGCAGCGAGTACATGCACCTGGACAACACCTCGTGCAACCTGGCCTCGCTGAACCTGATGAAGTTCCTCAAGGACGACGGCGAGGGCCACCAGTCCTTCGAGTCCGAGCGCTTCTCCAAGGTCGTCGAGCTGGTCATCACCGCGATGGACATCTCGATCTGCTTCGCGGACTTCCCGACGCAGAAGATCGGCGAGAACACCCGCGCCTACCGCCAGCTGGGCATCGGTTACGCCAACCTCGGCGCCCTGCTGATGGCGACCGGCCACGCGTACGACAGCGACGGCGGGCGCGCGCTCGCCGGCGCCATCACGTCGCTGATGACCGGCACCTCGTACAAGCGCTCCGCCGAGCTCGCCGCGGTCGTCGGCGCGTACGACGGCTACGCCCGTAACGCGGAGCCGCACCAGCGCGTCATGAAGCAGCACTCCGACGCCAACGCCGCCGCCGTGCACGTGGACGACCTGGACTCGCCGATCTGGGCCGCCGCCACCGAGGCCTGGCAGGACGTCATCCGCCTCGGAGCGAAGAACGGTTTCCGTAACGCCCAGGCGTCGGTCATCGCCCCCACCGGCACCATCGGTCTCGCGATGTCCTGCGACACCACCGGCCTCGAGCCCGACCTCGCGCTGGTCAAGTTCAAGAAGCTCGTCGGCGGCGGCTCGATGCAGATCGTCAACGGCACGGTTCCGCAGGCGCTGCGCCGCCTCGGCTACCAGCCGGAGCAGATCGAGGCGATCGTCGCCCACATCGCCGAGAGCGGCAACGTGATCGACGCCCCGGGTCTGAAGCAGGAGCACTACGAGGTCTTCGACTGCGCGATGGGCGAGCGTTCCATCTCCGCGATGGGCCACGTCCGGATGATGGCGGCCATCCAGCCGTGGATCTCCGGCGCGCTCTCCAAGACGGTGAACCTGCCGGAGACGGCCACCGTCGAGGACGTCGAAGAGGTCTACTTCGAGGCGTGGAAGATGGGCGTCAAGGCGCTCGCCATCTACCGCGACAACTGCAAGGTCGGCCAGCCCCTCTCCACGAAGAAGTGGGAGGAGAAGAAGGACGAGGTCACCGCCAAGGCCGAGGAGACCATCCGCACCGCGGTGGAGAAGGTCGTCGAGTACCGCCCGGTCCGCAAGCGTCTGCCCAAGGGCCGTCCCGGCATCACCACGTCCTTCACGGTCGGTGGCGCCGAGGGTTACATGACCGCCAACTCCTACCCGGACGACGGTCTCGGTGAGGTCTTCCTGAAGATGTCCAAGCAGGGTTCGACCCTGGCGGGCATGATGGACGCCTTCTCGATCGCGGTCTCGGTCGGTCTCCAGTACGGCGTGCCGCTGGAGACGTACGTCTCGAAGTTCACCAACATGCGCTTCGAGCCGGCCGGTATGACGGACGACCCGGACGTGCGGATGGCGCAGTCGATCGTCGACTACATCTTCCGTCGTCTGGCGCTGGACTTCCTGCCGTTCGAGACGCGTTCCGCGCTGGGTATCCACTCGGCGGAGGAGCGTCAGCGCCACCTCGACACCGGTTCGTACGAGCCGTCCCTCGAGGACGAGGATCTCGACATCGAGAGCCTCGCGCAGTCCGCCCCTCTCCAGGTGGAGCCCCTGAAGGCGGTCGCGGCTCCGCAGGAGGTGGCTGAGAAGCCGGCTCCGAAGACGGCGCACACCTCGGCCGAGCTGGTCGAGATGCAGCTCGGTATCAGCGCGGACGCGCCGCTCTGCTTCTCGTGCGGTACGAAGATGCAGCGCGCCGGGTCCTGCTACATCTGCGAGGGCTGCGGCTCGACCAGCGGCTGCAGCTGATCCAGGGCGCCCGGTCCGTCCGGGAGTGAAGCCACCGCTCGGGGCGGTGGGACCGAGTCATCGGTTCCACCGCCCCGAGCGGTTTCGCGGGCCGGGCGTCCGGTGAGTGCGTCGTTCAGGGGCCCTGGATGCGGCTTCCCATGACCGTGGCGAACTCGTCGGGATCACCGTCGAATCCGCGTACGTTCGGATGGAACGCCCAGACGCCCGAGCTGTCCCGGGTGAATTCCGCGACGACCGCCGCGGTGGCGGCCGAGACCTCCGAGAAGTCGCTCTCCGAGAGGTTCGTGTACCCCTCGCGGATCTGCACGCCGGTGCGTTGTATCTCCCCGAAGGTCTTCCGGCCGTCGCGCTGCTGGATGGCGACGCCGACGATCACGCGTGCGTAGGTCGCGGCCAGCCGGTCGAGTTCGATCGTCATGACCTCGTCGAACCCGAGACCCTGGCCCGTCCTGCTGTCGCGGTTGAGAGTGATCGTGCCGTCCGGCGAGCGGCTGTCGAAGTGCACCAGGTAGACGGGGCGTCCGTGGGGATCGTCCGTGGTGTACGTGGCCGCGATGATGTCCAGGTCATGAGCCGGCTCGCCGGTCGCGCTGGGATCCCACTTGAGCCTCACCTCAACCTTGTCGATGTCCTTATTGGGAGTGCTCATCGGACTTCCCTCCTCGCGCCGGGCCGGCGGACCGCTCTCACCGCCCGATCATGACCGTAACTGTCCGTGAATCCAACCGCCTTGGCCTCCGCCGACGCAATCGGGCCATGGTCGTCGCGGGGGCGCTGGACGGCCTCGTCGATGGACCCGTCGGCCTGGTGATCGTTCTTCGACCGGTGACGATCGCTTCGGACGCAGTCCGTCGTAGCGTGACCCGCGCCACGCCGCGCGCCGTACGATGGCGCGGTGCTGGTCAAGTGGATTCGCTGCACCGTCGTGGACCGTCATGGGTTCGAGCGGGGTCAGCGAAAGTGGGCGGGGCTGCTGGGTGAGCCGGGGTTCAGAGGTCAGAGCGGAGGATGGAGCCGGGAGCGTCCGGATGTGGCTCACGTCTTCGCGTTCTGGGAGAACCGCGTCTTCTACGACTCCTTCATGGCACGGGGGCACGACCGGCTGGCGGCGTCGCAGTCCGGCATGTACCGGGACATGCAGGTGAAGCTCTTCGAGTACCGGTTCGACGTGAAGACCGGATTCGAACCGCACTTCACCGACGCGGATGTCGTGCGGGTGGCGCACAGCCGGGTGCACGAGGACCGCGTGGAGCACTTCGCGCTCATGCAGCGGACGGTGTGGAATCCGGCGATGGCCGGATCGCCCGGAATGCTGCGCGGGATGTTCGGCGAAGCGCCGGGGCAGGAGTTCCTGGTGCTCTCGATGTGGCAGTCGAGCGCCGAGCGGGGCAAATACCGGCCGCAGGGGGTGGAACGCCTCTCGGACCGGGCGCAGACCGAGACGGACGTCGCGGAGCTGACCGGGGACGTGGTGGAGCTCCAGCCGCCCTGGACGGTGTGACCCGCCGAGTCCGTGGTCCGGCGCCGCGGCGGTCCGCCGCGGGAGGGCCGGCTGATTCTTTGGTCACATACGCCGGATGGAGTCCGGACAACTGCTCGATTCCGGGCCACTGGGCCTAGGGTCGTTACATGGCACGACCGCAGCGCATTGTTCTCGTCCGGCACGGTGAGTCCGAAGGCAATGCCGACGACACGGTGTACGAGCGGGAGCCCGACCACGCGCTGAGGCTCACGGCGACCGGGCTGCGGCAGGCCAGGGAGACGGGCGCCCGGCTGCGCGAGCTGTTCGAGGGCGAACGGGTCAGCGTCTACGTCTCGCCCTACCGCCGGACGCACGAGACGTTCAGGTCGTTCGGTCTCGACCTGGACAAGGTGCGGGTGCGGGAGGAGCCCAGGCTGCGTGAGCAGGACTGGGGGAACTGGCAGGACCACGACGACGTACGCCTGCAGAAGGCGAACCGCGACGCGTACGGGCATTTCTTCTACCGCTTCGCCCAGGGCGAGTCCGGTGCCGATGTGTACGACCGGGTCGGCGCCTTCCTGGAGAGCCTGTACCGCAGCTTCGAGGATCCCGGGCATCCGGAGAACGTCCTGCTGGTCACGCACGGGCTGACCATGCGCTTGTTCTGCATGCGCTGGTTCCACTGGTCGGTGGCGGAGTTCGAGTCGCTGTCCAACCCGGGCAACGCGGAAACCAGGACCCTGCTGCTGGGGGAGGACGGCCGCTACGTGCTTGACCGGCCGTTCGAGCGCTGGCGCACCCCTGAGCCGTACGGCATCACCGGATAGAGTGGCACTGCGATGACCGCTGATTCTGCTTCCGACCGGCGCTTCGAACGCGCCCTGGCCAGCCTGCGTGGGCTCTCCGTCGGAGATGCGCTGGGCTCCCAGTTCTTCGTCCCTGTCAACTATCCGCTGCTCCAACGGCGCGCGCTGCCGCCCGGCCCGTGGCAGTGGACCGACGACACCGAGATGGCTTCCTCCGTACTGTCCGTGCTCGCCGCGCACGGCCGTATCGACCAGGACGCGCTCGCTCACTCCTTCGCCGAGCACCACGATTTCGACCGGGGATACGGTCCTGCCGTGAACCGGCTGCTCCGACTGGTCCGGGAGGGCGGGGACTGGCGCGAGCTGGCGTCCGCGCTCTTCAACGGCCAGGGCTCCTGGGGCAACGGGTCGGCCATGCGTATCGCGCCGCTCGGCGCCTGGTACGCGGACGACCCGGAGCAGGCCACTCACCAGGCCGAGATCTCCTCGTACACGACGCATCAGCACCGTGAGGCCGTCGTGGGCGCGATGGCGGTCGCCGCCGCGGCCTCGCTGGCCGCCGCACCCGGGGGCCCGCCGACGCCCGGCGATCTTCTCGACGGTGTCATCGACCTGGTCCCGCGCAGTGCGGTCGGGGCCGGACTGCGCCGGGCACGGGACATGCTCGACTACCGGGACGCCGGGACGGTCGCGGCCGTCCTCGGCAACGGGCGCCGCACGAGTGCGCACGACACCGTGCCGTTCGCCCTGTGGTCGGCGGCGCGCAGCCTCGGGGACTTCGAGCAGGCGTTCTGGGTGACGGCCCAGGCGGGCGGTGACGTGGACACGACCTGCGCCATCGTCGGAGGCGTGGTCTCGGCGAGCACGGCGGGGGCACCGCCGGCCGACTGGCTGGCACAGACGGAGGAGCCGCCGCACTGGCTCGCCGTGGCGCACGCCTGACCACGAGCCCGGCCGCGCCCTACTGTCACGGTCCTGCCACAGCACGGCCCGCAGCTGCTGGTGAGACCGCGAGGGGAATACTCTTTCGCCCACGCCGCCACGCTTTGATCTTGTAGTGGCATGCGCCGATCGAGACGCCGGGGCAATCGCGCCGCCTCCTGGCCGTGCGAGCGGACCCCGGCGGGGGAGGGGTCCCATGTCCGACCAACCGTCCGAGGCGAGCGATGTGCCCGAAGACCGCGCCGCCGCCGAGCCCCACGCACCGGGCCCGGAGAAGGGCGCTGAACCGGGTGCGGGCCCGGGCGAATCCGTAGCTGCCGCGCCCGGCCCGGCCGGGGCGCACCCGGTGACGGAGAAGGCCGCCGCAGCGCCGGTGACCGCAAGCACGAAGCAGCCCGCCGCCCCCGAACCCCCGGTACCCGGTCAGCGGCAGCAGCAGACCAACCCGTGGCAGCAGACCGCACGCCCCCCGGGCGCGCTGCCCCGGCTGCGTACGACACCCCCGACCTCCATACCGGCTGCCACGATCTGGTCCGTCCTCGCCACCGCACTCCTCAGCGCGATCCTGCTGGGTGACGGCCTGGGACCGAACCTCCTGATCGTGGCCGTGCCGGCATCCCTCGCGGCCTTCTTCGCCGCACGCGCCGCGGGCCGGCGACCGCGCCCCTGGACACTCACCTGGGCGGTCGGGGGAGTGGCGCTCCTCGCGGTGCCCGCGCTCCGGGACGCCGGCTGGCCGACCTTCCTCGCCATGGTGTCCGCGCTCGCGCTGGGATCCCTGGCGCTCCACGGCAGCCGCAGATGGCTGGGTATCTTCCTCGGTTCGCTGGGACTGCTCGGCTCGGCGGCACCCGGCCTGCGATGGGGCTGGCAGGGCATGCGGTCCCAGGCGGAGGCATCACGTGCCCGCTGGGGCACGGTCGTCCGTACGACCGTGGTGGCCGTCGTCCTTCTCCTCGTGTTCGGCACGCTCTTCGCGGGAGCCGACGCGGCCTTCGCGGATCTGCTGGGCGACCTCATTCCCGATGTGTCGATCGGGGAGGGCCCCTGGCGGGTCTTCCTCTTCCTGCTGGGACTCGTGGGCGCGCTGGCCGCCGCGTACGCCGCTGCCGCCCCGACCCGCTGGGACAAGGTCACCATCCCGCCCGGGCCGGCCCGCGGAAGGGTGGAATGGGCCCTTCCGCTCATCGTTCTCAACCTGCTCTTCGCGGCGTTCATCGCGCTCCAGCTCGCCGTCCTGTTCGGCGGCTACGACAAGGTGCTGGAGGAGACCGACCTCTCGTACTCCGAGTACGCGCGTCAGGGATTCTGGCAGCTGCTGTGGGCCACCCTGCTCACCCTCCTCGTGATCGCCCTCGCCCTGCGCTGGGCGCCGCGCGGCGGGGCCCGCGACCGGACGCTGGTACGCGGAGTGCTCGGCGCCCTGTGCGTGCTCACGCTCGTGGTCGTCGCCTCGGCGCTGCGCCGCATGGACCTGTACGTGGACGCTTACGGGCTGACCAGGCTGCGGATCTCCGTCGCCGCCATGGAACTCTGGCTCGGTGTGGTGATCGTCCTGATCATCGCCGCGGGTGTGTTCGGAGCGCGGCTGCTGCCGCGGGCCGTTGCCGTGAGCGCTGCCGTCGGTGTTCTCGCGTTCGGTCTGGTCTCGCCCGACGGGCTGATCGCGGAGCAGAACGTTCAGCGGTACGAGGACGCCAAGTCCACCGACCACGCCAAGTCCATCGACATCGACTACCTCAGGACGCTCTCGGCCGATGCCGTACCGGCGCTGGACAGGCTGCCGGAGCCACTGCGTTCCTGCGCGCTGGGCAGGATCGAGCGCAATCTCGACGACGCGGACGAGCCCTGGTACGCCTCCAGCTGGGGGAGGGCCCGGGCCCGCGACATCCTGGAGGAGCGCAGCGCGCTGCCCCGTGCGAACGAGTGCGACAGGTCGGGCCGGTACGGAACGGGCGGCGAACGGGGCGAGATCGAGGGGGAGTTCTACGACCCCTACGATCCGTACTGATCGACCGATCACTCCCGCACGGACGCGGGTGCGGTCCGCCCGAGGGCGTGTCCCGCACCCGCGTCCGTGCGTCGGCGCGAGACTCCCTAGGCGGCCGGACCGGCCGCCGCGGACTTTCCGCTCAGTGCCTCCAGGTCGCTCTTGCGCACCCGGATGACCAGGGTCGCGGTGAGCAGGGCGACGGCGGCCATGGCGACGGCCGCGGTGAACGCCGTGGAGATGCCCTGGGTGAGTACCTCGTTGCCCCACGTTCCGGGGAGTTCGTGGGTTCTGGCGAACTCCGCCTGCTGCTCCGGTGTCGCCTGCGCCATGAACGCGGGGATCTGCTTCTCCGCCTCGTTGCGGCTGGCCGTGCCGAACACGGTGACCAGGATGGAGAGGCCGAGAGAACCGCCCACCTGCTGGCTCGCGTTGAGCAGGCTGGACGCCGCCCCGGCCTCGTGCGGCGCGACGCCGGAGACGGCGGTCAGCGTCAGCGTGACGAAGTTCAGTCCCATGCCGAAGCCGAACAGCAGCATGGGGCCGAGCACGCCGCTCACGTAGGAGCTGTCCGGCGAGATGAGGGTCTGCCAGAAGAGGCCGAGCCCGGTGATGGTCGAACCGGTGACCATGAACGGCTTGGGGCCGAGCACCGGCAGCAGACGCTGGGAGAGCCCGGCGCCCGTGATGATCGCGACGGTCACCGGCAGGAACGCGAGGCCGGCCTCGATCGGGCTGTAGTCCAGGACGTTCTGGACGAACAGCACGATGAAGAAGAACATGCCGAACATGGCCGCGGCCAGGCTGAGCATGATCATGTAGGTTCCCGAACGGTTGCGGTCGGCGAACATCCGCAGCGGGGTGATCGGTTCCTTCGCGCGTGACTCGATGAGGACGAAGGCGGCGAGCAGCACGACCGCCGCACCGAAGGACGACACCGTGAGCGTGTCGCGCCAGCCCTCCTCCGAGGCACGGATGAACCCGTACACGAGCGAGGCCATACCGGCCGTCGAGGTCAGCGCCCCGGCGATGTCGAAGCGGCCCGGGTGCTTCTCCGACTCGTTGATGTAGACCGGCGCGAGGGCCGCGATCAGTACACCGATCGGTACGTTGACGAAGAAGACCCAGCGCCAGTCCAGCCACTCGGTGAGCATGCCGCCGGTCAGGAGCCCGATGGCGCCACCACCCGCGGACACCGCGGCGAACACCCCGAACGCCCGGTTGCGCTCAGGCCCTTCGCGGAACGTGGTGGTGATCAGCGCCAGCGAGGTCGGTGACGCGATGGCGCCGCCGACCCCCTGCAGTGCCCGGGCGGCCAGCAACTGCCAGGGTTCCTGGGCGAGTCCGCCCAGAAGCGAGGCGAGAGTGAAGACGATGATCCCGGTCATGAAGACCCGGCGGCGCCCCAGGATGTCGCCGGCCCTGCCGCCGAGCAGCAGCAGACCGCCGAAGGTGAGCGTGTAGGCGCTCAGAACCCAGGAGAGATCGGTCGTCGAGAAGCTGAGCGCGTCCTGAATATGGGGAAGCGCAATGTTGACGATGGTGGCATCGAGCACGACCATCAGCTGACATGCGGCAATGACGGTCAGTGCGATCCCCGGGCGCCCCTCCCGGCGGGCCGCGCCCGGGTTGCCCTGTTTTTCTAACTGAGAGGTGGTCACTATGAGTCCCCCACAAGTGAATTAGTGAACGGAACCGTTCACTGTCTCGTCAACGGTAGTGAGTCCCCGTTAGTGAACGCAAGCGTTCACTGACACTGCCGCCGACGGGATTTCCGTCGTTGTCGGCCGCGTCCGCCAGGACCGCGCCGATCCGCTCCTCTCCCCGTCGTGATGGAGATCGACTGATGGCTACTTCGCGCCCGGCTGCCGCCGCACGTTCCCGCCCGGTGTCCCTGCGGCGCCGCGGCCCCGTTCTGGAACGGGCGATCCTCGACGCCGCCCTCGAACAACTCGGCACGGTCGGCTGGAACGGGCTGACGATGGAGGGTGTGGCGGCCGGCGCCCAGACCGGCAAGGCCGCCGTGTACCGCCGATGGCCCTCCAAGGAGGATCTGGTCGCGGACGCCCTGCGTGCGGGACTGCCGCCGCTGGACGAGGCCCGCGACTGCGGCGGGGTGCGCGAGGACCTCTACGAGGTCTGCCGGCGACTGCGCGACGCGATGCTGTCGGGGCCGGGTGTCGCTCTGCGATCGGTGCTTCACGAATGCGATGTGAGGGCCGCCGACCGCTTCCACGGAGTGATCATGAACGGGGTGATCGGCCCTTCGACCGAGCTCTTCCGCGAGGTCGTCAGCCGAGGTGTCGGCCGTGGTGAGGTGCGCCCGGAGGCGGCCAACGACATGACGTTCGACGTGATCCCGGCCATGATGATGTACCGGACCAAGGTGTGCGGCAGCGAATGGCCGGACGAGGAGATCGCCCGGATGATCGACACGGTCATGATGCCGATACTCCGCTCCGGCCACCGCTGACGCCTGCCTTCCCCTTCCGGCCCGCGCCACTTCGGTACGCCGGGGTGCCGAGGAGCCTGAGGGAGGGGGCGCCCCGGGGTGTTCTTGCCGTGGTCATCGGCGTACGCTTGCTGGCGCCATGCCGTACGAACCACCCACGCACACCGTCGAGCGCTCACTGCGCGCTACCACCGGTGCCAGGACCGTCGCCGGTGTCGACGAGGTCGGACGCGGAGCGTGGGCCGGCCCCGTCACCGTCTGCGCTGCCGTCACCGGGCTTCGCCGACCCCCGGAGGGGCTCACGGACTCGAAGCTGATGAGTCCCAAGCGCCGTGCCGAGCTGGCTCCGCTGCTGGAGGACTGGGTCACCGCCTACGGGCTGGGACACGCCTCGCCGCAGGAGATCGACGAGCTCGGTATGACCGCGGCGCTCCGGCTGGCGGCGGTGAGGGCCCTCGAGTGCCTGCCCGTGCGGCCGGACGCCGTGATCCTCGACGGCAAGCACGACTACCTGGGCGAGCCCTACCAGGTCCGCACCGTGATCAAGGGCGACCAGTCCTGTATCGCGGTCGCTGCGGCTTCGGTGATCGCGAAGGTCCACCGGGACACGATGATGGCCGAACTGGGCGCGGAATCAGGGGAGTACACAGACTTCGCCTTCGGCGCCAACGCGGGATATCCGTCGCCGGTGCACAGGGCCGCACTGGAGAAGCAGGGGCCAACGCCCCATCACCGCCTCTCCTGGTCCTATCTTGATGCGTTGCCCAGGTGGCAGCACCTGAAGAAGGTCCGATTCTCCGCCGAGGCGGCTGCACTGGAAAGCGGGGGCCAGCTCGGCTTCGACTTCTGATCGCGCGCACGTACCCACACCCGCTGACGTCCGTGGCGTCGGCGCTCGAAAGTCCACCATCCTGCCTCTCATCCCCGAGGAGCCTCAGATTCACGAGAGTGCCCAGGGTCCCCGCGTCGCTCCGGCCGCCGGCCGCACCGCGCCGACCCCCCGTCCCGTACCAGGTCCGCGTTCCGCGGCCACGCCGCGTCCCGGGCGTCCGGGCCCCGGCCCCGCGCGGCCTGCGCCCCCGGCGCAGCGCCCGCACCCCACACCCGCTCCCGCCGCCTCCGCTTCGGGCCCGGCCCAGCAGGAGAATCGTTCCGCGCCGCAGCTTCAGCTGATCCCGGCCCCGGCCGGCGGCGCGCTCGACGCGGCCGACGAGGCAGTCGATCTGCTGCTCGACTCGGGGCGCGCACCGGGCGACATCCTGGTCCTCACCACGGGTGAGGTGCACCCCTGGGCCGCGCACGAGATCTCCTTCGGAGAGGCCGCCTACTGGGCGCAGCAGGACGCCGGCGACGACGTCTTCTTCGCCCACCTCGCCGCGGCCGGCCGTGCCGCGTCCCGCCCGGTGGTCGTGGTCGCGGTCAACGGGGACGTCGACGACGCCACCGCCCGCGCACTTCCCGTGGCGCGGGACCGCGCCGGCGCGCTGCTGATCGTCTGCGGTGACCCGCAGAAGATCAACTCCGTGCTCGGCGCGGCAGTCTGAGCCGTACGCCGTAGGGTCCCGGCTGCCCGGAAGGGTGGTCGGGACCTGTGCGTATCACCGGGCCGCGGTCCGCCGCAGGGCGTCCACCGCTCCGCCGCCGGTGCGCTGGGGCGCCGGATCGAGTTCCATGAAGGCATCGGACAGCTTCGAGGCCGGCGACTCGGAACTGGGCCGACGGCCTCCCCGGCCCTCGCCGAGCACCTGCCAGCCTCCCCGGGTCAGCGTGATGTAGGCGCCGCACCGCAGACCGTGCAGGGTGCAGGCGTCCCGCAACCCCCACATCCACGCGCCGTCCTCCTCCGTCCAGCGCTCGTCGCCGTCGCGGCAGTAGAGCAGCACCGCCGTACGGATCGGAGCGCGCCGCCGCAGGTCGTGCGGGATGACCCGGCGCAGATGGGCCAGCAGGGCGTTGCGGAACTCCCACCCGTCCGCGGCCACGTTCGTCCGGCGGGCGAACGACGCGCTGGCCGTGAGCCGCTCCTCGTGGTCGAGAACGGCCACGACGGCGGTCGCCGGAGCCGGCCGGTGGCGGGCGTGGAGACCGCTGACGACCTCGCGAGGGCTCCGCAGCAGAGGGATGCCCGCCGAGGCCCATTCGGCGGGTTCGAGTGTCCTGGCAAGGTTGTTGACGGAGCCTGCGGACGCCGAGGACGTGGGCATCGAAGAGGCAGGGGACGGAGCGAATCCGAAGGTCACGGTCCTCCCTTCGCTACGCGCCCACGGTGCGGGCAGGGTCGAGTGAGGGCGCGCCGCGGCACAGCCCTTCCGGGCCGCGAAAGGACCGTGCGGGGAGCGACTCCAATTCTTCCTGGCGTACTGGCAGGCGGCAACGAGCAATTTGCCCCGCTGACGGGAATCAGCCGGAATGACACTGATATCCCTGCCCAGACCGTGCCCCCGCGACGCCACCTGTCCCGCCCGAATGCCGAGGACCAGCGGAAACATGTCACCCCGGCCCGTCCGGGAGCCGCGACGAGATCACGGTGAGTGACGGTCCGGAGGTGCTCCGCGGCGGCCGTCCCCGGCCCCCTTGACGGCCGGTGAACCGATGGTGAGCCGATTGTCACGCGGGGTGAAGTCGTCGTTTGTCAGTGCCATCGGGTTGCATGGGGGCATGGACAACCTGGAACTCCGCGCTGAAGCCGATGCCGTCCTCGCTGAGCTCGTCGGTGCCCCCGAGGGCTCGGCGCGGCTGCGGGAGGACCAGTGGCAGGCGGTGGCGGCCCTGGTGCAGGAGCGTCGGCGCGCGCTCGTGGTGCAGCGCACCGGCTGGGGCAAGTCGGCGGTGTACTTCGTCGCCACCGCGTTGCTGCGCCGGCGTGGCTCCGGCCCGACGGTGATCATCTCGCCGCTGCTGGCGCTGATGCGCAACCAGGTCGAGTCGGCGGCGCGGGCCGGTATCCAGGCGCGCACCATCAACTCGGCCAACCCGGAGGAGTGGGAGACGATCTACCAGGAGGTCGAGCGCGGCGAGACCGACGTCCTCCTTGTCAGTCCGGAGCGCCTCAACTCCGTTGATTTCCGTGATCAGGTGCTGCCGAAGCTCGCGGCCACGACCGGTCTGCTGGTGGTCGACGAGGCGCACTGTATTTCCGACTGGGGACACGACTTCCGGCCCGACTACCGCCGGCTGCGGGCGATGCTGGCCGAGCTGCCCGCCGGAGTGCCGGTGCTGGCCACCACCGCGACCGCCAACGCGCGCGTGACCGCGGACGTGGCCGAACAGCTGGGCACCGGCGCGGGCGAGGCCCTCGTGCTCCGCGGTCCGCTGGAGAGGGAAAGCCTACGGCTCGGTGTCGTCCAGCTGCCGGACGCCGCGCACCGCCTGGCCTGGCTCGCCGAGCACCTGGACGACCTGCAGGGCTCGGGGATCATCTACACCCTCACCGTTGCCGCGGCCGAGGAGGCCACCGCCTTCCTGCGCCAGCGCGGCTTCCGCGTGGCCTCGTACACGGGGAAGACGGAGAACGCGGACCGGCTGCAGGCCGAGGTCGACCTGCAGGAGAACCGGGTGAAGGCGCTGGTCGCGACGTCGGCGCTGGGTATGGGCTACGACAAGCCGGACCTGGGGTTCGTGGTGCATCTCGGTTCGCCCTCCTCGCCCATTGCCTACTACCAGCAGGTCGGGCGTGCGGGGCGTGGTGTGGCCCACGCCGATGTGCTGCTGCTGCCGGGCAAGGAGGACGAGGCCATCTGGCGCTACTTCGCCGACACGGCGTTCCCGCCCGAGGTGCAGGTGCGCCAGACCCTCTCCGCCCTGGCCGGTGCGGGACGGCCGCTGTCGGTGCCGGCCCTGGAGGCGGCGGTGGAACTCCGGCGCAGCCGGCTGGAGTCGATGCTGAAGGTGCTGGATGTCGACGGCGCGGTCAAGCGGGTCAAGGGCGGCTGGACGGCCACGGGGGCCGAGTGGGTGTACGAGGCGGAGCGCTACGCGTGGGTCGCCAAGCAGCGGGCGGCCGAGCAGCAGGCCATGCGCGACTACGCGAACACGTCCCTGTGCCGGATGGAGTTCCTGCGCCGGCAGCTGGACGACGAGGGCGCGGCTCCGTGCGGCCGTTGCGACAACTGCGCCGGGCCGTGGGCCGATACCTCCGTCTCGACGGAGGCTTTGACGGGCGCGGCGAAGGAACTGGACCGCCCCGGAGTGGAGGTCGAGCCGCGCCGGATGTGGCCGACGGGGATGCCCGCACTGGGCATCGAACTCAAGGGACGCATCCCGGTCAAGGAGCAGTGCTCCACCGGGCGTGCCCTGGGGCGGCTCTCGGACATCGGCTGGGGCAACAGGCTGCGCCCGCTGCTGGCCGAGAACGCGCCCGACGGGCCGGTGCCGGACGACGTGCTGCAGGCGGCGGTGGCGGTCCTCGCCGACTGGGCGCGCTCTCCGGGTGGTTGGGCGGCGCAGGGCCCGGACGCCTCCGCCCGGCCGGTCGGCGTCGTTGCCGTACCGTCCGTGGCCCGCCCACAACTGGTCGGTTCCCTCGCCCAGGGCATCGCGACCATCGGGCGCCTCCCCTTCCTGGGGACTCTGGCGTACACGGGGCCGAGCGGCGCGCACGCGGCACGCCGCAGCAACTCCGCCCAGCGTCTGAGGGCCCTGTCCGGAGCCTTCGTCGTCCCGGCGGACCTGGCCGAGGCTCTCGCGGGGACTCCCGGCCCCGTCCTCCTCGTCGACGACTCCACCGACTCCGGCTGGACCCTCGCGGTCACTGCCCGCCTGCTCCGCCAGGCAGGCAGCGAACAGGTTCTTCCCCTGGTGCTGGCCGCGGCGGGCTGATCCCGAGGGTCACCTGCCCCTGCCCCTGCCGTCGCCGTCGTTCGTGACGCCGGCGGCAGGGACAGGACCGGGTCGAGGCCGAGCCGCACGCGGCGCCGGGCAGGGGCCGCGCCGTGGATCAGCCCTCTGTCCAGCTGTGGCTCTTCGCGAAACGGGCCAGTCCGGCGCGGGTCTGCAGGATCTGCTCACCGGTGAGCGACGGGGCCGACGCCAGCAGGACCTCGGTGACCTCCCGAATGAACTCCTCGGTGCTCAGTACGTCGCACAGGGAATCGTCGTACGGGGCCGCCGCCGGCTTGCCTTCGGTTCCCGGGGCAAGACGGACCGCCGATGCCTTCGGCCCGCGCTCGCCGTTCTCGATCTCGAACTCGACCTTCACTCCGGGGCGTACGTACTCCTCGGGCACCTGCATGTCGTTCACATGCAGGAACACGTCGTCCCCGCCGCTCTCCGGAGCGATGAATCCATAACCCCGCACACTGTCGAAACGCACCACACGACCAGCAACCATGATGTCTCCCACCGGAATTGGGCCCATTGCCCATGCGGGCCCCTTGCCCGACGATTCCGGTGGAGAGCGTAGCCGCGAGCGTGCGGCCGAGGCGAGGAACGCATGTCAACGGAGCCCGTCGCCGAGCCGTGACCAGCCCGGCTCCCTCGTACGAGCGACGCCCTTGTCCCTCGGGAGAGGGAGCACCTGATCACTGCTCGGAGGGACGGCTGCGCGGTGGGCCGACTGCCATAATCACCGTCGTGAACCGTGCGACTGCCTGGCGCGACAGCTGGACCGCAACGCTGCGGCGGGCCTCGGCACTCCCGCGCAACGCCGTGTTCATCCCGACGCTGTGCGTGCTCGCGATCGCGGAATCGCTCGCCGAGCTGGTCGCCGCCCGCGGGTCGATCCCCCGGATGTTCGCGGACACCTCCCAGAACGCCGCCCAGAACGGAAGCCCCGGCGGAGTCCAACTCGCGATGGTCGTCGGGCTGTTGTGCCTGTGCACCGCACTGCCACTGGCACTCCTGCGGCCCGGCCTCGCCGGATTCACGGTGACCGCGGCGAGCTTCGGTTCACTCACGGTCTTCCATACGCTGACGCTGGCAGGGTTCGCCGCTCAGCTGATCGCCCAGTACCGGCTCGGCCGTTGCGGAAACGTCCTGGCGGCGATGCTCTTCACCACACCGTTCCTCGCGCTGGCCGTCGCCGGCTCCACGGACACCGACTACCGGGTGCGTACGGTGCTCCTCGTCTCGCTGGCCCCGACGGCCGCCTTCGCCGGTCTCGCGCGACGCGCAAGGCAAGCGGACCGGGAACACGACGCCGTACGCGAGGTCATGGCCGGCAGCCAGTGGGAGAACGCCGCCCGCGAGGAGCGCGCCCGTATCGTCCGCGAACTGCACGACGTCGTCGGCCACCACGTCTCCATGATCGCCGTGCAGGCCGAGACGGCCCGTGTGGCCACTCCCGGCATGCCCGCCGCAGGCGGTGAGCGGCTGCTCGGCATCGGCGACACCGCCCGCGCGGCCCTCACGGAGATGCGCCGCCTGCTCGGCGTACTGCGCGACGACAACGAGCCCGGCGCAGGCGGCGAGCGGAGGCCGCAACCCGATCTCACCCAGCTCGACGACCTGCTCGACGAGGCCCGCAAAGCCTCCACCGCGACGATCCGCCTCATCCTCAGCGGTAACCCGCGCCCCATGGGTCCAGGAATCGAGCTGGCCGCCTACCGCATAGCCCAGGAGTCCCTCACCAACGCCCGCAAGCACGCCACGGGCGCGCCGGTCGACGTGGAACTGCACTACGCCCACGACGCCCTGCACCTCAGCATCCGCGACAACGGCCCCGGAGCGCCGCCCGCGACTCCGGACGGTGGCTACGGCCTGCTCGGTATGCGGGAACGGGCCGCCGCGGTCGGAGGGCTGATGCGCACAGGTCCGGCGGACTCCGGTGGATTCATCGTCGAAGCCAGTTTCCCCGCCGAGCCGGAACGGACCCCATGAACTCCCCGCAGACACCGATCCGCGTCGTCATCGCGGACGACCACCTGGTCGTCCGCACCGGATTCGCCGCACTCCTCGACTCCCAGCCGGAGTTCACCATCGTCGAGACGGCCACCACCGGCGTCGACGCGGTCCGGGTCTGCCGTGAGGTCTCCCCGGACGTGGTCCTCATGGACATCCGCATGCCCGAGATGGACGGCATAGAGGCCACCCGGCAGCTCCTCGGCGAGGCGCCCGACGGAGCGAAGGTGCCACGGGTCCTCATCCTGACGACGTTCGACCTGGACGAGTACGTCTACGACGCCCTGCGCGCCGGAGCCAGCGGCTTTCTGCTCAAGGACGCCACCGCCGAGCGGCTCTTCGACGCCGTGCGCGTCGTCGCCGCCGGAGAGGCGCTCCTCGACCCCGGGGTCACCCGCCGGCTGATCAGCGAGTTCACGCAACTGCGCGCCAGGACCCCGGCCCAGCCGTCGCCGGGCCTCACGATGCTCACGGCGCGGGAGACCGAGGTACTGCTGCTCGTCGCCGAAGGCATGTCCAACGGGGAGATCGCCGCCCGCCTCTTCGTCACGGAGGAGACGGTGAAGTCACACGTCAGCCGCACCCTGACCAAACTGGGCCTGCGGGACCGGACCCAGGCCGTGATCGCGGCGTACGAATCGGGACTCGTCGTCCCGGGCTTCCGCAGGACCGACTAGGCAGGTTCTGGTCCTGGTCCTCGTCCTCGTCCTCAGGCAGGAGACCGCCCCTCCCTCGCACGAGGGAGGGGCGGTCCGCCCAGTCCCTCACGCGAGCACCGTGGAACGTCGCTCCTCGCCGTGACGACCCGTACCCCCTGGTTTCCCTAGCCTCCTTCCATGGAGAAGACGATCGATGGGCCACACGCAGTGATCGAGGTCAGGGACGTCTACAAGCGTTTCGGCAGCACGCAGGCGCTGGACGGCATGTCGTTCTCCGTCAGGCCGGGGCGGATCACCGGCTTCGTCGGTCCGAACGGCGCCGGAAAGTCCACGACGATGCGCGTCGTTCTCGGCCTGGACAAGCCGGACAAGGGGAGCGCGCTGGTCGGCGGGCGCCCGTACCGGACGCTGCGCACTCCGCTCAAGCACGTCGGCGCGCTGCTCGACTCGGCTGCCGTACAGCCGAGCCGGACTGCCCGCCATCACCTGCTGTGGCTGGCGCACTCGCAGGGGCTCGGCACCGCCGCCGTGGACGAGGTGATCCGCAGAGTCGGCCTCCAGGAGGTGGCAGGGCGCAAGGCGGGCGGCTTCTCCCTGGGCATGCGGCAGCGGCTGGGCATCGCAGCCGCGCTGCTCGGTGATCCACCCATGCTCATGCTGGACGAGCCGTTCAACGGCCTGGACCCCGAAGGGTTCATGTGGATGCGGGGCTTCCTGGCGTCACTCGCCGAACAGGGCCGTGCCGTGCTGGTGTCCAGTCACCTGATGAGTGAGCTCCAGGACTCGGCCGATCACGTGATCGTCGTCGGACGCGGCAAGGTCGTCGCCGACATGAGCGTGCGCGACCTGCTCGCCTCGGTTTCCGAGGGGCGCGTCACCCTGCGCACGTCGGCCCGCACGCAGGCGATGGAGGTGCTCGCGCGGGCCGGTGCCACGGTGAGCTCCACGGGAGGCGACGCGATCAGCGTCACCGACCTGACGGCCGAGGACGTCGCGTCCGTGCTGGGTGCGCACGCGGTGCCGTTCTCCGAAGTGTCCTCGCACCGCGCGTCCCTGGAAGAGGCGTACATGGAACTCACGCGTGACTCCGTGCAGTACCGCGGGGTCGTCACCAGGGAGGCCGGACGATGACCACGACGCTCTCGCCACCACCCGCCTCCAGCCGGCCGGAACGGGGCGGCTTCGGACGCGTACTGCACGCGGAGTGGACCAAGTTCCGTACCGTGCGCGGCTGGGTGTTCGGCACGGTCGGCGCGCTGGTGCTCATCTGCCTGGTCGGTCTGCTCGCGACGGCCGCGAGCAACGACGGGGGCCTCAACGCGTCGAAGCTGCCCGTCGGTCCGTCCGGTGAAGCGGTCAACGACGCCTTCTACTTCATGCACCAGCCGCAGAAGGGCGACGGCGTCATCACCGTGTCCGTGTCCTTGCTGACCGGTCGGGTCGCGTCGACGCCCACGGAGGACAAGCCCGGTCTCGCGCCCTGGGCCAAGGCCGGAATCATCGTGAAGGACTCCCTCGAACCGGGGTCGTCCTACGCGTCGATGATGGTCACCGGCGACCACGGCGTGCGGATGCAGTACGACTACACGCACGACACGGCGGGACTGCCCGGCGCCGTGTCGACGGAGGCGCCGCGGTGGCTCCGGCTGGCGCGCTCCGGCGACACCGTCACCGGTTATCAGTCGACGGACGGCACCACGTGGGCCGAGGTGGGCACGGCCCGCCTCTCCGGGCTCTCGGAGTCGCCGCAGGTCGGACTGTTCGTGACCTCGCCGTCGGCCACGGAGGAGACCGGTACGGGAACGGGGTTCGTCCCCGCCGTCGCCACCGGCACGTTCGGCGCCCTCACCCTGAGCGGCGGGTGGGGCGGCGACGCCTGGCAGGACCGGCAGGTCAGCGACGGCGCGGGTACGAACGGCAGTTACAGCCGGTCGACGAAGGGCGAAGTGGTCCCCACCGGCACGGGCTACAGCATCACCGGGGCCGGCGACATCGCGCCGGTCGTCGGCGGACCGGCCGCCGGCGGCGTGCGCATCGTCTCGAACTTCCTCGTCGGCGCGTTCGCGGGACTGATCGTGATGGTCGTCGTGGCCGCGGGCTACGTGACCGTCGAGTACCGGCGGGGACTGATCGGCGTCACCTTCGCGGCCAGTCCGCGCAGAGGCCGCGTGCTGGTGACGAAGGCTCTCGTGGTGGGCTTCGCGGCCTTCCTCGCCGGAACGATCGCTGCCGCCGTCATGGTGCCCCTCGGCGGGTCGCGGTCCCTCGCGAACGGCTTCCCCGTCCTGACGGTGCCGCCGTCGACCGAGCTGCGGGTCATCGTGGGAACGGGTCTGCTGCTCGCGGCTGCCTGCGTGTTCGCCCTGTCGGTCGGCGCCATCCTGCGGCGCAGCGCCGTGACCATCACCGTGGTGGTCGTCGGCATGGTGCTGCCCTACCTGCTCGCCACCGCATCCGTTCTGCCCCCCGCGGCCTCGGACTGGCTCCTGAAGGTCACACCGGCCGCCGGGTTCGCCATCCAGCAGACCGTCACCCACTACGACCAGGTCGTCACGGTCTATTCGCCGGCGCACGGCTACTTCCCGCTGGCTCCGTGGGAGGGCTTCGCCGTCCTGTGCGCCTACGCCGCGGTCGCCTTCGCCGGCGCCCTGGTCCTGATCCGCCGGAGGGACGTATGAGGTACGCGGGACGCTCGGAGTGGACCAAGCTGCGGACGGACTCCGGCAACGTCTGGCTGCTCCTCGGCGTCGTGGTCCTGACGCTGGCAGTCGGCGCCGCGGTGGTCATGAACGCCCGGTGCGATGCCCCGGGCTGCGGAGAGGACGCCACGAAGCTCAGCCTCAGCGGTGTCATGGTCGGTCAGGTCGTCGTTGCCGTCGTCGCGGTGCTGATGGTCGGCAACGAGTACGGCACCGGCATGATGCGGACCACGGTCGCCGCCGTACCGCGCAGGCTGACCGTCCTCTTCTCGAAGGCCGCTGTCCTCGGCGCGGTGACGCTGGTGGCAGGTGCCATCGGTGTCTTCGGGTCCCTGCTGATCGGTCGGACGGTGCAGCCGGGCCTGGGCTTCACCGAGGCGCACGGGTACGAGGCCCTGTCGCCGGCCGACTCGGAGACGCTGCGCGCCGCCGTGGGCTCCGTCCTCTACCTCGTCCTGATCGGGCTGCTCGGCCTCGGCATCGCCCTGATCGTGCGGAGCTCGGCGACGGCGATCGGGATCGTTCTGGGGCTGCTCTTCTTCTTCCCGATCCTCACCCAGGTGATCGCGGACCCGGACTGGCAGCGGCTCCTCCAGCAGATTGCCCCCATGACGGCCGGTCTCTCCGTCCAGACGACGATCGGCGTCGACCAGCTCCCGATCGGCCCCTGGGAGGGCCTCGGCGTGGTGGCTCTTTGGGCATTTGGCGCGCTGGCCGTCGGCGGCGTGATGCTGCGCACGCGAGACGTATAGATGCCTGCGCCCGACAATGCGCTATTGCGTGTCGAGGCATTCGGAAACGCACACGCGACTCGCGGGTATGGGAACGTCTTCGGGTAGCGCTCGGAGGCTTAAGGCGTCTCTGACCTGGGCACATGTATGAAACGAGAGGCTTCGCGCCTCGTGCTTCAGTGGATTGATCGACACCTCGAAAATTTCCATCCGGTGCTTTGGGCGCGGTTCGGCAATATCGACTTCGGAAATCCTTGAATCGCCATGCCGGTCGAATGTGCCACACGGGAATTACGGCTTCGTGGTCTACCAGGTGCGGGGCGAACTGCCGAGCTGGACGGCGCGCCGCCCCGCCCCTGTGGATAACTTATCCACAGGGGGTTTCGGAAATCGGCCGCTCGCGGGACGGTCATGCCATGAACAAGCACCACGAATCCACCGGACCGGCCGACGAGCAGCAGATCACCCTGCGCGGTCCCGCCGAACTCGCCGACGCCCTTCCGTATCTGATGGGCTTCCATCCCGACGACAGCGTGGTCATGGTGGCCCTGCACGGCGGCCGCGGGCGTTTCGGAGGCCGGCTCAGGCTCGGGATTCCGCACGCGCCGAAGGAGTGGGAGCCCGTCGCCGAGCAGCTCGCCGAGTGTCTGGTCTCGGGCAGCGAGCGGCGCGGCTCCCGGCCCGACGCGATCGTCGTCTTCCTCTGCCAGGACCCTGCGGACGGGGTGACGGGTCACCAGACCATGGAGCGTCTGCGGCCGTTCGCGCAGCTCCTGCGCACGGCCTGCGGGGCGCTCGACGTACCCGTCCTGGAAGCGCTCTGCATTTCCGGGGGTCGCTACTGGTCCTACTGCTGCCCGGACAGCAGGTGTTGTCCGGAGGAAGGAAACCCGCTGGCTCTGCCGGGGACGACGGTCATGGCGGCGGCAGCGGCCTACGCGGGCATTCACGTGCGCGGATCGCTGCGCGACATGGAAGCGCGCCTCGCACCCCTGGAGACCGCCGGAGCGGGCGGTCAGCAAGAGGCGCTGGACTCGGCAGGGGCCGTGCTGGTGTCCAGGATTCTGGACACCGAGGGCCGGGCCGAAGTTGCGGGGGAGACCCTGAAGCTGGCGTGCACGCTGATGGACCGGATCGGCCGGGCCCCCACGGGGCCAGTCTCCGCGGCGGACACGAACGACGACCGTCTGATCAGCCACGACGAGGCCGCCGCGGTGATTCTCGGGCTCCAGGACCGGGAGACGAGGGACAAGGCGGCGCAATGGATGGAAGGCCCCGAAGCGGCGTCCGCGCTGCGTCTGTGGCGGGCTCTGGCCCGTCGCTGCGTCGGCCCTTACGTGGAACACGCGGCCGCCCCGCTCACGCTGGCCGGCTGGGTGTCCTGGTCCACGGGCGACGAGCCGGCCGCCAGGGTGGCCCTGGGGCTGGCTCTGCGCGCCGACCCCGACTACACATTCGCCCAGTTGCTCCACCAGGCGTGCAACGCGGGTCTGAATCCGGAGACCTTGCGCCGCTGCCTGCGGGGCGAGCGCGCCGCCGCCGATGGGGGAGAGGACGGTCGTGGCGGCCACGAGGTCCACGGAGGCCGGGAGCAGCGGCATACAGGGAGGCGGCCGGCACCTCGCACGGTTCCCCCGCAGGCGACGAAGCGGCGCGGGAGCGCGCCGGGTGGCGCAGGTCCCGGAGCCGTTGTGGTCCGGCGCCGGGCGCGGGATTCCAAGCGTCAGGGCCGGCGCGGGAGCAGGAGCGGTCGATGACGACCGTGACCGGGTGGCCCATGGAGCCGTTCACGGGGGTGGCGGAGTCGCACGACCCGTGGCGTCGCAGACACAGCTGCTGTCCGGAGCGCACGGACGGCGCAGAAAGACCACCATGGCCCTCACCCTCCCTGCCGGAGCCCCCGAGCCCGAAGTCTCCTCTCCTGCTCCACGCGTCGGACCTCCAGGACTACCCGGACCTCCAGGACTACCCGGACCTCCCGGACCTCCCGGACCCGGGCCGCGTGCGGAGCGCCGCATGCGGGAGCTGCCTTCTGCGCACCTCGCGGTCATCTGCGTGGCGCTGCCGTCGATGGCCGTCTCGGCGGACCACGGCCAGCTCACCGGACAGGGCCTGGACGGCTTCTACCGGTCGGGTCGCAGACTGCTCTCACGGTGCCATCTGCGGGTGGGCGGACGGGAACCCATCGCTGTCCAGGGCGGTCTGGTCTCCTCGGACGGTGCTCGGTTCCTGGGCGTCGTGCGTACGGCGGCCGACACCGGGCCCGACCCCGAGATCACCGTCGAGCGAAGGCGCGGGGCCGAGGGCGTCGAGCGGATCACCCTGCACAGCGCCTCCGCCCGCACCCGCCGGCTTCCCGTCGAGATCTCCCTGGCGACCGATCTGGTGGAGCTGGGCGCCATCGCGATGGGCCGTCCGGGACCCGAGCGGGCCGCCAGCGTGCATGCCTCGGGACTGCGCTGGACAGCCGCCGACGGCCTCGGCTGCGCCGTCACGGCCGACCCGCCGCCCCAGGACGCGGTGGCCGCCGCAGGACTGCTGCGCTGGGAGGTGGTCCTCGCCCCCGGAGCCTCGTACGGCATCGAGCTGAGCATTCGCGCCGAGCGCCGCGGACGGACTCCGGGGCGGCCCGCGAACCGGCTGTCCGCCGACGTGCGGGTGGAAGCGGACGACCCGCGGGTCGAACCGCTCGTGCGGACCGGGCTCGGCGACCTCCGGGCGCTGCTGGTCGGCAGCGAGCGGAACCCGGCCGACGGCTGGCTGGCAGCCGGGGTTCCCTGGCGCTGCGGCCCCGCTCCGGCCGAGGCGCTGTGGGCCGCGCGGATGGTGCTCCCGCTCGGAACGGGACTCGCGGCGTCCACCCTGCGCACGCTCGCCCGCTCCCAGCTACGGGGTTCCGGTTCCGACCACGGGCGTATCCCGGGGCCGCTCCGGGACGCGGGTCCCCGGCTCCCGCCCAGCTGCACGGGCATCGAGGCGACCCTCGCGTATCCGACCGTGCTCGCGGAGGCGCGCCGCTGGGGGCTGCCCGAGCAGGAGGTGGCCGAGCTCCTTCCTGCGGCGGAGCGGTGCCTGCGATGGCTGCGCACCGCGGCGGAGGAAGACGGGCTGGTCCCGGACGGAGGTCCCGAGGGATTCCGGCGCACGGAGATCCAGGCCCATGCCCATCGGGCCGCGATGCTCGGTGCCGAACTGCTCGACGAGTGCGGCCCCGGCGGCGGCGACGCGTGGCGGGAGTGGGCCAGGGGGCTGAGGAGCCGGTTCAGAGCCGAGTTCTGGATCGACGACCGCGCGGGCGGCTGCCCCGCCGCGGCGCGCAGTGGTACGGGGCGGGCCGTGCCGTATCCGGGCGGTGGCCTGGCACATCTGCTGGACACCGGACTGCTGGGCGGAGGGCGGCTCGCCCCCGGCCTGCTGGACGCGGAGCGGACGGGCCGGCTGGCCAGACTCCTCGGCGGACCGGCCCTGGACTCGGGGTGGGGCCTGCGCACGCTCGGGGCGAAGGAGCCCGGCCACAACCCGTTCGGCCACCGCTCCGGTGCGGTGCGGGTGCACGAGACGGCGGTCGCCTGCGCGGGACTGGCCGCCGCCGGATACGAGAAGGAAGCGAGTAGCCTGCTGCGCGGGGTCCTCGGCGCCGCCGAGACCTTCGGCTACCGCCTTCCCGAGATGTACGCGGGGGAGCAGCGCCGTGCGGGCAGCGTTCCCGCGGCCCACCCGACGGCCTGCCGCCCGGCAGGTGCCGCGGCGGCAGCCGGGATCCACCTGGTCACCATGCTCGCGGGCATCCGCCCCGACGTACCGGCCGCGACGGTTTCGCTGAGCCCGGTCCGTTGCGCCCCGCTGGGGGCCGTCCAGCTCTCCGGGCTGCGGCTGGCCGGCGAGCCGTTCGCCCTGCGGGTCAGCCGTCTCGGACTCGGAATGATCGAGGAAGCAGCCGCCGGGCTCCAGCTCGGCGTCTGACGCCGACGGAGTCCGGGACCGGCCCGTGGGGCCCACACGCGAAGGGAGCCGCCACCGAGTGCGGGACGGAGAATCCGGTGACGACGAGCACGCCGAAGGGACTGTTTATCGTCAGGAAGACGACTATGATCACGGCATGCCGCCCTACGACCCGTCGACCTTCCCGCCCTTCGCTGTCACCGTCGATCTGGTCGTGCTCACCGTGCGCCGTCACGCGCTCTGCGCGCTGGTCGTACGCCGTGGTGAGACACCGTTCCAGGGCCGATGGGCGCTGCCCGGCGGATTCGTCCGAGCCGATGAGGATCTCGGTGCGGCGGCAGCCCGTGAGCTCGTCGAGGAGACCGGGCTCTGCGCCCACGATCCGGCGTCCCCGACGGTGGGAAACGGTGCGCATCTCGAGCAGCTCGCGACGTACGGGGATCCCCGGCGCGATCCCCGTATGCGGGTCGTCAGCGTGGCCCATCTCGCGCTGGCGCCGGACCTGCCCGCGCCCCGTGCGGGCGGTGACGCCCACAGCGCCCGCTGGGCGCCCGTCGAGGACCTGCTCGGCCCGGAAGGCGGCTTCGCCGGTGAGGACGAACAGCCCGCGCCGCTGGCCTTCGATCACGCCCAGATCCTCGCGGACGGAGTCGAGCGGGCCCGCTCGAAGATCGAATACTCCTCGCTGGCCACGGCGTTCTGCCCGCCGGAGTTCACGGTCGGCGAGCTGCGCAGGGTCTACGAGGCCGTGTGGGGCGTGGTCCTCGACCCCCGTAACTTCCACCGCAAGGTCACCGGCACCCCCGGCTTCCTGGTCCCGTCCGGGGGTACGACCACGCGACAGGGCGGCCGTCCCGCCCAGTTGTTCAGGGCGGGCGCGGCCACCGTGCTCAATCCGCCGATGCTGAGGCCCGAAGTCTGAGGCCCGAAGTCTGACGCCGCGGACGTCTCGCGGACGTCCGGAGCCCGAAGTTGCGGAACGCCCGTACGTCCAGGCTGCGCAAAAAGTCGGAATTGTCGCGTTATGTTGCTGCGGTACCCACCCAGCCGCCGAGCGGTCTCACCTCCCGCGAGAGAAGCGATGCTCCAGGCCATCGGACTCACCAGCAGCCCCCGCCGCGACCTTCCGCCCGCCGTCGCCGATCTGACCTTCGAAGCCGGTCCCGGCCTTGTCACCGCCCTGCTCGGCGCCCCGGGTTCCGGCAAGACCACCGCCCTGCGCCTGATGCTCGAACTCGAACCGGGGCGCGGCGTCACCTACTTCCGGGGCCGGCCGCTGCACCGCATCGGTCACCCGCCCCGCGAGGTGGGAGTGCTGCTCGGAGACGTACCGGGCCACCCTTCCCGTACGGCCCGCGGTCAGCTCCGGATGCTCTGTGCCGCCGCCGGGGTGCCCGCGTCGCGAGCGGACGAGGTGCTCGAAGTCGTCGGCCTGGCCGGGCTGGGGGACCAGCGCATCGGGACCCTCTCGGTCGGTATGGACCGCAGGCTGGGCCTCGCGTCGGCTCTGCTCGGCGACCCCCACACCCTCATTCTCGACGAGCCCGCGGAAGGACTTTCGCCGCGCGAGATCAGCTGGTTGTACGGGCTGCTGCGCGCGCACGCCGCCCAAGGCGGAACGGTCCTGCACGCCACCAGCGACCCGAAGGAGGCGGCCCGCGCGGCCGACCGTGTCGTCACCATCGACGAGGGGCGCCTCGTCGCGGACCAGGACGTCGCGGACTTCTCCCGTACGCGCCTGCGGCCACGTGTGGCCGTCCGTACCCCGCACGCGGCCCGGCTCGCCGCCGTGGTCACCCGCGAGGCGCGCGCCGCGCAGCGCTCCGTCGAGGTGGTCGCCGAGGAGAGCACCCGGCTTTCGGTGTACGGCAGCAGCTGTGCGGAGATCGGGGACACGGCCTTCCGGCACGGTGTCCCGGTCCACCAACTCGCCGACGAGATCGGTGACGCGGGACCCGCCGCCGTGTCCGAAGCGAAGACCGGGCAGCGGCCGGGTTCGTCCGTGGCCCTCTCCGAACTCCCCCCTCCGATCCCGGCACGTCCGGCCCGCGGCCCGCTCCGTCCGCTCCGCTACGAGCTGCGCCGCCTGCTCGGCGTGCGGACAACGACCGTGATCGTCGCCGCCGTTCTGGTGGTCTCGGCGGGGCTGTCCGTCCTGCTCGCCCGCTCCGGCGGAACGCCGCTGCCGAAGCTGCTGGCGGCCTGGCCGGGCCTGCTGCCGCTCCCGCCCGCCGCTCTCGGCGCCGGCCTGCTCGGCGCGCTCTCCTTCGGGGACGAGTTCCGCTATCCGGCACTCGCCGCCGGCCGGGGGACCGTTCCGCGCCGGATCGGCCTGCTCCTCGCCAAACTCACGGTGTCCGCCGGGGTCGGGATCCTGCTGGCGGTTCTGGTGGTGCTGGCCGACGCTCAGGTCCTTCGACTCGTGTTCGGCGGAGACTTGATCAAGGTCCCGGCGAATGTCATTCCGCTTGCCGCGAGTTGGGCGGGCCTCACCGTCGGCTGCGCCTGGGCGGGGCTGCTGGCCGCAGGAGTCTTCCGCGTGACCGGGGCCGGGATCGCCGCGGTGCTGGCCGTTCCCGTTCTCGTCGTCCCGCTCGTTCAGAAGGTGCTCGCCGGTCCGTCCGCCCGTTCGATCGCCGGACTTCCCGGCAGACTGCGCGAGCTGACCTGGCTGCAGTGGCCGTACGAAGCGGACCGCTGGGTGCTCGGTGTCGTGAGAGTGGTGGCGCAGCCCGTAGGGGCGGCGCTTTCCCTGTCGTTGTCGGCCCTGATCTGCGCGTATGTGATCACGAGCCTTCGAGGAAGGGCCCGTTGGTGATCATGGGCGCTTCGGATGGCGGCGGGCCCTCCGCAACTCCTTGGGAAATGCCCGATTGATGCATATATGGCGTCAATTGTGGGGTAGGCGCCGATCACCCTTTCGTGTGCTTTTCACCAAAGACCTCAAGGGGCGAGCGGACCGCGCCGACAAAGGATGGGTGAGTACCCTTGCGCACACCATGATGACCGCCGCCCGCTCCGTCGAATCCGGCCTCGCCGGTTCGGGCGAACTCGACCGCTACCCCTACGCGGAGGCGCCGGCCGGCGAACGCGCCGCGCTGCGTTCCTGGGGCGGTACCGATTCCGAGTTGGGACGAGCGAGCCGGCGGGGGGCCGCCAGTCGCGGCCGAGGACTCCACGGCCAACTTGTTCAGCAGCTTGGCCAGATGATCGTTTCCGGGGACCTGGGCGCCGATCGCCCGCTCGTTCCGGAGGAGATCGGTCAGCGCTTCGAGGTCTCCCGCACCGTCGTGCGCGAGTCGCTGCGCGTTCTTGAGGCCAAGGGCCTGGTCAGTGCCCGTCCGAATGTGGGTACCAGGGTCCGCCCGGTCAGCGACTGGAACCTCCTGGACCCCGACATCATCGAATGGCGTGCCTTCGGGCCGTCGCGCGACGACCAGCGCAGGGAGCTCGGTGAGCTCCGCTGGACGATCGAGCCGCTCGCCGCGCGGCTCGCCGCGGGCCACGGGCGTGAGGACATCCAGCAGCGCCTCGGCGACATGGTCGAGATCATGGGGCACGCGATGGCGCAGGGTGACGGGATCACCTTCTCGCGTGCCGACGCGGAGTTCCACGCCCTTCTGATCCAGGCCGCGGGCAACCGCATGCTGGAGCACCTCTCCGGCATCGTCTCGGCGGCGCTCCAGGTCTCCGGCGCACCCGTCACCGGCTGTGACCGTCCGACCGAGTCGTCGCTCGGCCATCACGCGCGGATCGTCGAGGCCCTCGCGACAGGTGACTCTGTCGGCGCCGAAGCGGCGATGCGCCAGTTGCTCATGGTTCACCCGGAAGTGGAGCGAGTGGTTCCCGCGCCGCGCGAGCACTGAGCGCGGCACGGCCGGGGTGTACGGACCATGTGTCGCCGGATCCTCGCGATCCGGCGGCACAATTGTGGAGAGATGTCACCTCTGGCACTGTTCGTCGCATATGAGGTGTGACTCGGGCCACGCGGATTGGGCGTAACACTCCTCGAAACAGTGCGATGACTTAAGAGGTGACCGTCGCGGAAGGAATACAGCAGCTATCCAGTGCGCTGTGCAGTTCTGAGGCCAAACCCGCGCCGTCGGCAACATTCCCAGCCGACGGTCGTCGGTTCCAGCCCTCTCAGGGGCCGGGCCGGAAGCCGTTTCCATCGTTCCGAGAGGTTGTTCGTGTCGGCCAGCACATCCCGTACGCTCCCGCCGGAGATCGCCGAGTCCGAGTCTGTGATGGCGCTCATCGAGCGGGGAAAGGCTGATGGGCAGATCGCCGGCGATGACGTGCGTCGGGCCTTCGAGGCTGACCAGATTCCGCCAACCCAGTGGAAGAATGTTCTGCGCAGCCTCAACCAGATCCTCGAGGAAGAGGGTGTGACGCTGATGGTCAGTGCCGCGGAGTCGCCGAAGCGCGCCCGCAAGAGCGTCGCAGCGAAGAGCCCGGTCAAGCGCACCGCCACCAAGACTGTCGCGGCCAAGACGACCGTGACGAGGACCGTCGCGGCCACGGCCGCCCCGGCGGCCGAGAGTGGTGATGCGGCGGCCGACGACGCCACCGCGACCGCTCCCGCGAAGAAGGCGGCAGCCAAGAAGACGGTTGCCAAGAAGACTGCCGTGAAGAAGACGGCAGCCAAGAAGACAGCAGCGAAGAAGTCCGGCAAGCAGGACGACGAGCTCCTCGACGGCGACGAGTCGGCCGAGGACGTCAAGGCCGGCAAGGGCGAGGAAGAGGAGGGCGAGGGCGAGAACAAGGGCTTCGTCCTCTCCGACGACGACGAGGACGACGCACCTGCGCAGCAGGTCGCCGTCGCCGGCGCCACGGCCGACCCCGTCAAGGACTATCTGAAGCAGATCGGCAAGGTCCCGCTCCTCAACGCCGAGCAGGAGGTCGAGCTCGCCAAGCGCATCGAGGCGGGCCTGTTCGCCGAGGACAAGCTGGCGAATTCCGACAAGCTCGCGCCGAAGCTCAAGCGCGAGCTGGAGATCATCGCCGAGGACGGCCGCCGCGCCAAGAACCACCTGCTGGAGGCCAACCTCCGACTCGTGGTCTCCCTGGCCAAGCGCTACACCGGCCGCGGCATGCTCTTCCTGGACCTGATCCAGGAAGGCAACCTGGGTCTGATCCGCGCGGTCGAGAAGTTCGACTACACCAAGGGCTACAAGTTCTCCACGTACGCCACCTGGTGGATCCGTCAGGCGATCACCCGCGCCATGGCCGACCAGGCCCGCACCATCCGTATCCCGGTGCACATGGTCGAGGTCATCAACAAGCTCGCGCGTGTGCAGCGCCAGATGCTCCAGGACCTGGGCCGTGAGCCCACCCCGGAGGAGCTGGCCAAGGAGCTCGACATGACCCCTGAAAAGGTCATCGAGGTCCAGAAGTACGGCCGTGAGCCGATCTCCCTCCACACCCCGCTGGGTGAGGACGGCGACAGCGAGTTCGGAGACCTGATCGAGGACTCCGAGGCGGTCGTGCCGGCCGACGCGGTCAGCTTCACGCTGCTCCAGGAGCAGTTGCACTCGGTGCTCGACACGCTCTCCGAGCGTGAGGCCGGCGTGGTCTCGATGCGCTTCGGTCTCACCGACGGTCAGCCGAAGACGCTCGACGAGATCGGCAAGGTCTACGGCGTGACGCGTGAGCGCATCCGTCAGATCGAGTCGAAGACCATGTCGAAGCTGCGTCACCCGTCGCGTTCGCAGGTGCTGCGCGACTACCTCGACTAGGTCGCAGGCGTACGCAGGCCGAGGGCCCGGACCCCATGGGGGATGCCGGGCCCTCGGCCTTTTTCGCGCGTGCGGCCCGGGGCGGGCTGGATGACTCTGAGTGGACATCGTTCACCCAGAGTCAGGAGTCCCCATGCCCCGTACCGCCCTCCGTGCCGTGACCGGGGCTCTCGCCCTGGCCGCTTCCGCCGCCGTGCTGCCCCTGGGATCGCCCGTCCAGGCGGCTGCGGACAGCATCGTCATCGGTGGGGAACCGGCGCACGTCGCGGACAGTCCCTGGGCCGTGGCACTGTCCAGCCGTGACCGGTTCGGAGGAACCCGGGCCGGTCAGTTCTGCGGCGCCGTGGTGATCGCGCCGTCCAAGGTCCTCACGGCGGCGCACTGCCTCGGGCGCGAGGTCCTCGGCGCCGAGGTGAGCGAGATCCGCGACCTCCGGGTCATCGCCGGACGGGACGAGCTGCTCGGGTCCGGAGGGCGGGAGATCGCCGTGCGTCACGCCTGGATCAATCCCGGTTACGACCCCGACCTGAACGCCGGCGACCTCGCGGTGCTCACCCTCGCCGAGAAGCTGCCCACGAGCAGCGTGATCGGGATGGCGAAGGAGGGCGACGCGGCCTACGAGGCGGGCACGCGCGCGGCGGTCTACGGGTGGGGCGACACGACCGGGAGCGGGACCTACGCCTTCGCCCTGCGTGCGGCCCCGGTGCAGGTGCTGCCGGACGCCAGGTGCGAGCAGGCGTACCCGGGCGGCCTGGACGGCACGTACGACGCCACAACGATGCTCTGTGCGGGCGATCCCGAGGGCGGGCACGATGCGTGCCAGGGGGACAGTGGAGGGCCGCTGGTGGCCCGTGGGCGGCTTGTCGGCCTGGTCTCCTGGGGCAGCGGGTGCGGGCAGGCGGGAAGCCCGGGTGTCTACACGCGGATCTCCGCGGCGATCGGCTGGATGGCCGGCCAGGCCTGACGGGCATCACTCACAGGGCATGAGAACGGGCGGCGTCCCCCTGGCAGGGGAAGCCGCCCGTCGGCCGATTCAGGAACCGGACCCTGGCTCGTCGTGGATGCGAGGTGTCAGTGTTGTTCCTCGTCGGCGGCACTTGCCTGCACGGCAGTGAGCCGATCCGTCTCATCCTGTATTTCCGCGGCGATCTTCTTGAGTTCCGGCTCGAACTTGCGACCGTGGTGGGCGCAGAAGAGCAGTTCACCGCCGCTGATCAGGACGACGCGCAGGTATGCCTGGGCGCCGCAACGGTCACAGCGGTCTGCTGCGGTCAGCGGGCTCGCGGGGGTCAGAACAGTAGTCACGTCGCCTCTTCTCTAGCTCGACGAGCTGTCGTACCAGGGTCAACATCCAACCAGGCCGAAAACGTTCCCGCTCGTGGCTTTTCTTCGAAACTTCTTCTCGAGATGGCTGTCTGTTGCCGGTTGGCGGCGAATGTGCCGTATTGCGTAGCGCTACGGTTTCGCGTTGCTTGTCTTGGTGGGTCCGTCCGCCCGGCCGGCTTGCCGGGTTGTTCATGAGGACGTGCCCGGAGCCTAAATGGTTCATGCCTCGAAGGGAACGTGATGTGCACGTCACTCCAACGAATGATCGAACGTGTATGCGACGCTGCACTAGCATGAGGATTCCCCGTGGGTGGCGTTACAACCGCTCTACCAGGGCTCTGTAGGCTCTCAGCGGCTACCGAAGTCGAGCCCGTTACCCAGTGGGCCCCAAATGAAATTCAGCGAGGAGCGAACCGCGTGACCGCCGATACGTCCGTGCCGTCCACTGCGCTGCTGACCGGAGCAGGCGGCGTCGTAGACAGGGACAGCTCCAACTACACCGCGCGGCACCTTCTGGTCCTTGAGGGGCTTGAGGCGGTTCGCAAGCGCCCGGGGATGTACATCGGGTCCACCGACAGCCGCGGTCTCATGCACTGCGTGTGGGAAATCATCGACAACTCGGTCGACGAGGCCCTCGGTGGCTACTGCGACGCCATCGAGGTCATCCTCCACGACGACGGTTCCGTCGAGGTCCGGGACAACGGCCGCGGCATCCCGGTCGACGTCGAGCCCAAGACGGGGCTCTCCGGCATCGAGGTCGTCATGACCAAGCTGCACGCCGGCGGAAAGTTCGGCGGCGGCTCGTACGCGGCCTCCGGCGGCCTGCACGGCGTGGGCGCCTCCGTGGTCAACGCCCTCTCCGCCCGGCTGGACGTCGAGGTCGACAGGAACAGCTCGACCCACTCGATCAGCTTCCGGCGCGGCGTCCCCGGGATGTTCACCGAGCAGGGCCCGGACAGCCCGTTCGATCCGGCCAACGGGCTGCGCAAGGGGAAGCGGGTCCCGAAGAACCGCACCGGTACCCGGGTGCGGTACTGGGCGGACCGGCAGATCTTCCTCAAGGACGCCAAGCTCAACCTGGAGACGCTCCACCAGCGGGCCCGCCAGACCGCCTTCCTCGTCCCGGGGCTCACCATCGTCGTCCGCGACGAGCGGGGCATCGACGGCGAGGGAAAGACGGAAGAGACGTTCCGCTTCGACGGTGGAATCAGCGAATTCTGTGAGTACCTGGCGCAGGACAAGGCCGTCTGCGACATCCAGCGCCTGACGGGCACCGGCACCTTCAAGGAGACCGTGCCGGTTCTCGACGAGCGCGGTCACATGACGCCCACCGAGGTGACCCGGGAGCTCGGTGTGGACATCGCGCTGCGCTGGGGCACCGGGTACGACACCAACGTCAAGTCCTTCGTCAACATCATCGCCACCCCCAAGGGCGGCACGCACGTGTCCGGATTCGAACGCTCCGTGACCAAGACGGTCAACGAGGTGCTCCGCTCCGCCAAGCTGCTGCGCGTCGCCGAGGACGACATCGTCAAGGACGACGCCCTGGAGGGCCTCACGGCGGTCGTCACCGTACGACTGGCGGAGCCGCAGTTCGAGGGGCAGACCAAGGAGGTGCTCGGCACCTCCGCGGCCAACCGGATCGTCTCCACCGTGGTGGCCAGGGAGCTCAAGGCGTTCCTGACCTCCACCAAGCGTGACGCCAAGGCGCAGGCCAGGGCCGTGCTGGACAAGGCGGTGGCCGCGGCCCGCACCCGCATCGCAGCCCGTCAGCACAAGGACGCGCAGCGTCGCAAGACCGCGCTCGAGTCCTCCTCGCTGCCCGCGAAGCTCGCCGACTGCCGCAGCGACGACGTGGGCCGCAGCGAGCTCTTCATCGTGGAGGGCGACTCGGCGCTCGGTACGGCCAAGCTGGCCCGGAACAGCGAGTTCCAGGCCCTGCTGCCGATCCGGGGCAAGATTCTCAACGTTCAGAAGTCGTCCGTCTCGGACATGCTCAAGAACGCCGAGTGCGGCGCCATCATCCAGGTCATAGGGGCCGGGTCCGGGCGGACCTTCGACATCGACGCCGCCCGCTACGGCAAGATCGTCCTGCTGGTGGACGCCGACGTCGACGGCGCCCACATCCGGTGTCTGCTGCTCACGCTCTTCCAGCGGTACATGCGGCCCATGGTCGAGGCGGGGCGGGTCTTCGCCGCCGTGCCGCCGCTGCACCGGATCGAGCTCGTCCAGCCCAAGAAGGGCCAGGACAAGTACGTCTACACGTACTCCGACGGCGAGCTGCGCCAGACGCTGCTGGAGCTCCAGCGGAAGAACGTCCGGATCAAGGACTCGATCCAGCGCTACAAGGGTCTCGGCGAGATGGACGCGGACCAGCTGGCGGAGACCACGATGGACCCGCGGCACCGCACCCTGCGGCGGATCAACATCGGCGACCTCGAATCCTCCGAGCAGGTGTTCGATCTCCTGATGGGCAACGAGGTGGCGCCCCGCAAGGAGTTCATCACCAGCTCGGCCGCCACGCTCGACCGGTCGCGCATCGACGCCTGACCGCTCACCGCTCACCGCGACAGGGGTCCTCCCGCACCAGGGAGGGCCCCTGACGCATGCGGTACACGCACCATCGGGTCATCGCACAACCGACCAGGCGGTACGTCACCTGAAGAGGTGAAGCCCGGCGAATGAAGTGCCCGGGATCTTCCCGATCTGCCCATTCTTGGCTACGCGGCCGAAAAGGTCCGTGGACAAGGGAGTAGTTCGGTGGAGAAGGAAGCAGGGTTCGAGGCCGCAGCGGTGCGGCTGGACGACCCGTGGTACGACGAGCCGCCCCCGGGCTGGGGCGAGCTGGACGGTACGGGCAGCGGTGTGCCCGAGGGGCCGTCCGGGCCCGCACTGCCGCAGCAGGGCCACAGCGCGGCGGACATCTACCTGGAAGTGCAGCGCAGCGAGGCGTTCCGCGAAGTGCGCCGCAGGTACCGGCGCTTCGTGGTCCCGGCGGCGGTGGCCTTCCTCCTCTGGTACGTCGCCTACGTCGTCGCGGCCACGACGGCACACGAACTGATGGCCCGTCCGGTGGCCGGCGCCGTCAACGTCGCGATGGTCGCCGGGCTCGGGCAGTTCCTCACCACCTTCCTCCTGACCTGGGCGTACGCGCGCCACGCGCGGCTGCGCAGGGACCGGGCGGCGCTCGATCTGCGGTGGGACACCCAGGAGATGACGAGAGGGATCGGGCGTTGAGCGCGGACGAGTGGGGCGGGGACCACCAGACGCTGGCGCTCCTGCTGTTCAGCGCGTTCATCGCGGTGACGCTCGGCATCACCACCTGGGTGGGCCGGAACCGGCAGGGCTCGCCGGAGGAGTTCTACGCGGGCGGGCGGCTGTTCTCGCCCATGGAGAACGGATTCGCCATCGCGGGCGACTACATGTCGGCGGCGTCCTTCCTCGGTATCTCCGGGCTGATCGCCCTCTTCGGCTACGACGGCATGCTCTACTCGGTCGGCTTCCTCGTGGCCTGGCTGGTCGTCCTGCTCCTCGTTGCCGAACTCGTGCGCAACTGCGGCCGGTTCACCCTCGCCGATGTGGTCGCCGCACGCATGGCGGAGCGGCCCGTACGCACGGCGGTGGGTGCCTCGTCCGTCACCGTCTCCGTGCTCTACCTGGTGGCGCAGATGGTGGGCGCCGGCAGTCTCGTGGCGCTGCTCCTCGGCGGTACGAGCGATGCCGCACGCTCCTGGACCGTCGTGGGGGTCGGGGCGCTGATGGTGATCTACGTGTCGCTGGGCGGCATGCGGGCCACCACCTGGATCCAGATCGTCAAGGCCGTCCTGCTCATGGCGGGTGCGGTCGCGCTCACGGTGCTCGTCCTGGTGCACTTCCACGGCAACGTCAACGCGCTGCTCAACTCCGCCGCCGAACGCAGCGGCCACGGCAAGGACTTCCTCGCCCCCGGACTCCGGTACGGCGGCAGCTGGACGGCCCGGTTCGACTTCATCAGCCTGGGCCTGGCCCTGGTGCTGGGTACGGCCGGGCTGCCGCACATCCTCTCGCGCTTCTACACCGTGCCCACGGCCCGGGCAGCCCGCCGCTCCGTCGTCTGGTCCATCGGGCTCATCGGCAGCTTCTATCTGATGACGATCGTGCTCGGGTTCGGCGCGGCGGCGCTGGTCGGCCCGGCGGACGTACGGGCGTCGAACGCCTCGGGGAACACGGCCGTCCCGTTGCTGGCCCTGGTGCTCGGCGGCGGTGAGGGCTCCACCGGCGGAACGGTTCTCTTCGCCGTGGTCGCAGCCATCGCCTTCGCGACCATCCTGGCGGTCGTCGCCGGGATCACGCTGGCCTCGTCGGCGTCCGTGGCGCACGACCTCTACGCCTCGCTCAGGCGTCCCGGCGCCCGGCAGCACAGCGAGGTCGCGGTCGCACGGGTCGCCGCCGCGGGGGTCGGGGTGGTCGCCATCGCGCTGGGGCTCCTCGCCCAGGACCTGAACGTCGCGTTCCTGGTCGGACTCGCCTTCGCCGTGGCGGCTTCGGCCAATCTGCCGGCCCTGCTCTACTCGCTGTTCTGGCGGAACTTCACCACCCGCGGAGCCGTCTGGGCGGTCTACGGCGGGCTGATCCCCGCCATCCTGCTCGTCCTGCTCTCACCGGTCGTCTCGGGCAGCCCCGCCTCGCTGTTCCCGGGCGTGGACTTCCAGCTCTTCCCCCTGGAGAATCCCGGACTCGTCTCCATTCCGCTGGGGTTCCTGGCCGGCTGGCTGGGCACGGTGACCTCGCCGGAACCGCCCGACGAGGCGAAGCACGCGGAGACCGAGGTCCGCTCGCTGACCGGGGCGGGAGCGGTGTGAACGAGAGGCCGGGTCAGCTGCCCGTGGCCCAGGTGTAGCGGTGTTCCGGGCGGCCCGTCTCGCCGTACCGCAGGGACAGGCGGACCCGCCCGGTGCGCTCCAGCAGCTTCAGATAGCGCTGTGCGGTCTGCCTGCTCATCCCGGCGCTCTCCGCGATCTCCTGCGCGGAGAGCGGCCGGTCGGCGGTGCGCAGCGCCTGCCGTACGAGTTCCGCGGTGGTCGGTGAATGTCCCTTGGGGAGGTCGGGCTCGCCGACGGTCCACAGGGCGCCGAAAAGCCGGTCCACCTCGGCCTGTTCGGCCTCGCCGCCGCTTTCCAGCGTGTGGTGCAGGGCCGCGTACGCCTCCAGTTTGGTGCGCAGGCCCGCGTAGGTGAACGGCTTCACCAGGTACTGGAGCGCGCCGTGCCGCATGGCGGCCTGCACGGTGGCCACATCGCGGGCCGCGGTCACCATGATCACGTCCGTGTGGTGGCCGAGCGCGCGGAGTTCCCGGACCACGGAGAGGCCGTTGCGGTCGGGGAGGTAGTGGTCGAGCAGGACGAGGTCGACGGGCGTCTCCGCGAGCCTGGCGAGTGCCTCGGCCGCGGTGTGGGCCTGCGCGGCCACCCGGAAGCCGGGCACCTTGGAGACGTACGCCGCGTTGATCTGCGCGACGCGGACGTCGTCGTCGACGATCAGCACCTCGATCACGGGGCCTCTTCCGTCGCAGCGAGGGGGGTGACCGGAGCGTCCGGGGCCCCGGGCTCGTGCAGGGCCTCGGGGAGGACCACGGTGAACACCGCCCCGCCTTCCGCGGCCGTGGCGACGGCCGCGCTTCCGCCCTGGCGCTCCGCCAGCCGTCGTACCAGCGCGAGCCCGAGTCCGCGTTTTCCGTGCGCCGGGAGCTCCTTGGTGGACCAGCCCTCCGTGAAGATCGATTCACGCTGGTCTGCCGGTACGCCGGCGCCGCTGTCCCGCACCCGGAGAATCACCGTAGGCCCCTCCGCCCACAGCCCCACCTCGACGAGGGCGTCCGCCGACCCGGCCGCCGCGTCCAGCGCGTTGTCGACGAGGTTGCCGACGACCGTGACCAGGCCGCGCGGGTCCACGAGCCGGTCCGGGAGCAGGGTGCCGGGGGCCATGCGCAGCGAGACCCCGCGTTCGGCGGACACCGTGGCCTTGCCGACCAGGAGTGCGGCCAGCAGCGGGTCGTGGACCCGCTCGGTGACCTGTTCCGCGGTCGCGCGGTGGACGCCGACGACCTCGGTGACGAACTCCATCGCGTCGTCGTGCATCTCCAGCTCCAGCAGACCCAGGAGGGTGTGCAGCCGGTTGGCGTGCTCGTGGTCCTGGGCGCGGAGCGCGTCGATCAGACCGCGGGTGGAGTCGAGCTCGCGGCCCAGGTGTTCCAGTTCCGTGCGGTCGCGGAGGGTGGCCACGGCGCCGCCGTCGTCGGTCGGCATCCGGTTGGCCAGCAGGACCCGGTTGCCGCGGACGGTCAGCAGGTCGTCGCCGACCACCCGTCCGGCCAGCACGTCCGCCGTCCGGCCCTCGCCCAGTGCCTCGTCCAGCGGGCGGCCCGCGGCGTCCGGGCCGAGGCCGAGCAGGCGCTGGGCCTCGTCGTTCAGCAGCCGGATGCGTCCGGTCCTGTCGAGGGCGACGACGCCTTCGCGAATGCTGTGGAGCATCGCCTCGCGCTCGGTGAGCAGCGCCGAGATGTCGGAGAAGGCCAGGTCGTGGGTCTGCCGCTGGAGTCGGCGGGAGATCAGATACGCGGCGAGGGCACCGACGGCCAGCGCTCCGCCCGCATAGGCGAGCAGCCCGGGAATCGTCGCCAGCAGCCGGGCGCGGACGCTGTCGTAGGCGATACCGACGGAGACCGCCCCCACGATCCGGTCGGACGCGTCGTGGAGCGGAACCTTGCCGCGGGCCGAGCGGCCGAGCGTACCGCTGTCGATCTCCATCACGTTCCGGCCCGCGAGTGCCTCGCTGGGGTCCGTGGACACGACCCTGCCGATCTGCCGGCTGTCCGTGTGCGACCAGCGCACCCCCCGCCGGTCCATCACCACGACGTACTCCGCGCCGGTGGCCTTCCTGATCCGTTCGGCCGCTGTCTGCACGGGGCCGCCCGGGGTCGGCTCCGTGGCCAGCAGGGACGTGGTGATCCCGGACTGGGCGGCGGTGCTCTGGGCTATGGCGAGGGCGCGGCGCATCGCCTGGTCGTCGAGCTGGGCGCTGAGGGGCGCCAGGAAGAGACCGGTGACCAGCACCGTGACTCCGGTGATGATGGTCAGCTGGATCAGGAGGACCTGGGAGAAGACCCGTTTCGGCCAGCCGAGCCGGCGGGGTCCCCGTGCGGCGTTCGGCGGGGCGTTCACCGTACGAACGGTAAAGGGCCTCCCGGCCCTTTCCGAAATCTCGCCTCTCCGGAATCCCGGCCGGTGGACCGGCTACCCGGCGGGCAGGGGCCGCGGCGGGCGGGGGCCCTCGTACTGCCCGATGGGCCGCAGGCGCAGCGGACGCTCCGCGTACTCCTCCAGGGCGTGGGCGATCCAGCCCGCCGTGCGGGACACCGCGAACACCGTCTCGCCCGCTTCCGCGGGCATGCCGCGCGCGACCGAGAGGACCGCGAGCGCCAGGTCGATGTTGGCGTGCAGGGGGGTGTGGCGGGCGGTGGTGGCGACGACGTCGCGGGCCGCCGCCAGCACGGGGGCCGCTTGCGGCACCTCGGCGAGCAGGGCGAAGAGGGCCGTCGCCCTGGGGTCCTCGCCGGTGTAGAGACGGTGGCCCAGGCCCGGTACCGGGCGGCCGGTACGGAGATGGTCGGCGACCACGGGGGCCGCTCCGCCCCGGTCCACGACCTCGGCCAGCATGCGGTGGGCCAGGCCGCTCGCGGCGCCGTGCAGCGGTCCTTCCAGGACGCCGAGGCCCGCGGAGACCACCGCGTACGGATGGGCGTGGGCGGAGGCGGCGACCCGGGCGGCCAGGGTCGAGGCCGCCAGGTCGTGGTCGGTCAGCAGGGCTAGGGCGGTGTCCAGGACGGTGAGCGAGGCGGCGTCGGCCGGCTGTGCGGTGAGCCTCGGCCACAGCTGACGGGCGATGCCCGCGCCGTTCCCGCTGTCTCCGTCGGCGGGGAGTTCCCGTCCTCCGGCCATCGGCAGTGCGCCCACCAGGGTGGGGATCATGCCGCGCGCGCTGTTGAGGACGCCGCGTGAGCTGAGGTCGAAGCGCAGGGGGTCGGCGGCTGCCGCGGCGACGAGCGCGACCCGCAGGCGGTCCGTGGAGCCGCTGTGCGCGGGCAGCGCGTCGATGGCGCGCCGTGCTGCCGCGAGGGATTCCGGGGGCGCGGTGAAGCGGACGCCCGGCCGGATCTCGCCGGTCCAGACCCACTCGGCGACTTCCTCGTAGCTGTGGTGACGGGCCAGCTCCGTCGCGTCCACACCCCGGAAGTAGTACCGGTCGCGGTCGATGAACGTGATGCCGGTACGGAAGACGAGGTCGCCCTGGGCGGGTGCGGGGTCCCTCCGCCCCGTACGCCTGACCAGCGCCGCGACCTCGGCGGCGTCGAACGTGCTGCCGCGTCCCCCGGGGGCGCGCCTGCTGCTCAGCTGGCCCCGGCTGACGTAGGCGTACACGGTTTCGGGCTTCACGCCCAGCAGCTCCGCCGTCTCCCGCGTCGTGAGCCGTGGGCCCTCCGCCGCGTCTCCCGTGCCGGAGTGCTGCGCTGCTTGATCCGTCATGGTGCCCACCGTATCCATCGAGGCGTGCATTGATTCAATCAATATTGACAGGATTCGAGTCAAGCATGGACAGTCGAATCAATACATGGAATGCGCACGGATCACGGAAGAGGGCCCCGACATGTCTGCCACGACCACTGACACCGCACCGCTCGACGTACCCCGCGGCCTCGCGGGCGTCGTCGTCACCGATACCGCCCTCGGTGACGTCCGGGGGCGCGAGGGCTTCTACCACTACCGGCAGTACTCGGCGATCGAGCTGGCACAGAAGCGCAGCTTCGAGGACGTCTGGTACCTGATGTTCCACGGCGAGCTGCCCGGCCCGGCCGCCCGTGACGGCTTCACGGCCCGTACGGCGGCGCTGCGCCACCTGCCCGACGAGGTCACGCAGGCCCTGCCCGCCATCGCCCGCGCGGGCGCCGTGTCCGGCCCGCTCGCCGGGCTGCGCACGGCCCTCTCGCTGCTCGGAGCCTCAGCCGGATTCCGCCCGGTGTACGACCTCGACGCCGAGCGCCGCCGCGACGACGCCCTCGCGGCCTGCGCCGCCGTCCCGACCGTGCTCACCGCCCTGTACCGGCTCGGCCAGGGACTCGAACCGGTCGAGCCGCGCGACGACCTGCCGTACGCCGCGAACTACCTGTACATGCTCACCGGCTCGGAGCCGGAGGCCGCCCGGGTCAGGGCCGTCGAGCAGTACCTCATCTCCACCATCGACCACGGCTTCAACGCCTCGACGTTCACCGGCCGTGTCGTCGCCTCCACCGGCGCCGACGTGGCCGCCTGCCTCGTCGCCTCGGTCGGCGCGCTCTCCGGACCGCTGCACGGCGGCGCCCCCAGCCGCGCCCTGGACACGCTGGACGCGATCGGTACCCCCGACCGCGTCGACGGCTGGATCCGGGAGCGGGTCCTCGCGGGCGAGCGGATCATGGGCTTCGGGCATCCCGTGTACCGCACGGAGGACCCGCGTTCCCGGATGCTGCGCTCCGTCGCCCGGAGCTTCGGCGGACCGCTCGTCGACTTCGCGGTCGAGGTCGAACGCCAGGTGGAGGCGATCCTCGCCGAACTCAAGCCGGGGCGCGAGCTGCACACCAACGTGGAGTTCTACGCGGGAGTCGTCATGGAGCTCTGCGGACTCCCGCGCGAGATGTTCACCCCCACCTTCTGCGCGGCGCGGGTGATCGGCTGGAGCGCCAATATCCTGGAGCAGGCGGAGGACTCGAAGATCATCCGCCCGGCGGCCCGCTACATCGGCACGCCGCCGCCCCAGCCGGTCCCGGCACCCTGACCGACCACGAGAAAGGCCCTCGTTGACCCCGCCCCGCACCCCGCAGATCCCGGTCATCGTCCTGGCGGGCTTCCTGGGCTCCGGAAAGACGACACTGCTCAACCACCTCCTCCAGCACCGCGCGGGCAACCGGATCGGTGTCGTCGTCAATGACTTCGGTGCCATCGAGATCGACGCCATGACCGTCGCGGGGCAGGTCGGCTCGACGGTCTCGCTGGGCAACGGCTGTCTGTGCTGCGCCGTCGACGCGAGCGAACTCGACACCTACCTGGACACCCTGGCCAGGCCCGCCGCCCGCCTCGATGTGATCGTCATCGAGGCGAGCGGTCTCGCCGAACCCCAGGAGCTCGTCCGCATGCTCCTGGCCAGCGACAACCCGCGCATCCGGTACGGGGGACTGGTCGAGGTCGTCGACGCGGCCGAATTCGACCGCACCCGGGACCGCCATCCGGAGATCGACCGCCATCTCGCGGTCGCCGACCTCGTCGTGCTGAACAAGACGGACCGGGTGGGCGACGCGGAACACGCGAGGCTGCGCGAGGCCGTCGCCGCGGCGGGCAGCCGGGCGGCCGTCGTCTCCGCCGCGTACGGACGGATCGATCCCGGACTGCTCTTCGACCCCGTCCTGCGGCCCGACGAGGACGAGAAGGCCCGTCAGCTCACCTTCGAGGACCTGTTCCTGGAGGAGCGGGAGGCGCAGGCCGGGGAGGAGCACACGGGGCATCTCCACACGGCGTACGAGAGCGTCTCCTTCACCGCCGACGTCCCTCTGGACCCCCGCCGTCTGATGAGCTTTCTCGATTCCAGGCCCGAGGGGCTCTACCGGATCAAGGGCTTCGCCGATTTCGGCGCGGGGGACCCGGACAACCGGTACGCCCTGCACGCGGTCGGCCGCTTCCTGCGCTTCGTTCCGCAGCCGTGGGGGCGGGACGAGGGGCGGCTCAGCCAACTCGTGCTGATCGGTTCGGGTATCGACGCGGAGGCGCTGCACAAGGAACTCTCCGACTGCCGCGCGAGCGACGCGCCCGCAGCGGAGGGGGATGCCGCGCAGGACGCCACCCATGATCCGGAGCGGAGCATGTGGGGCGTCCTGCGGTACGTGCGACAGCCGGACGACGACACTCCCTAGGACCTGCCGTCGTCCGGCCTCCGCCTACACGGGGCCGGCGATCACCGCGACAGGGCTTGCCAGCGGGGTGCCCGAGCCGTCACGGCGCGGGTCCGGTTCGGGCAGCTGCGCCGGTGTTCCGTTCTTCTGCGCCGCCCGGGCCGGGACCGCGCCCGCCCAGGCGAAGACGAGGACGTCCTCGCCCTTGAGGAAGCGCTGGCAGCGCACGCCGCCGGTGGCCCGGCCCTTGCGCGGGTACTGATCGAACGGGGTGAGCTTCGACGTCAGCTCGGAGTCGTCCAGCGTGCCGTGCGAGCCCGCCACCGTGAACACCACCGCGTCCGCCGCCGGGTCCACCGCGGTGAACGAGAGCACCTCGGCCCCCGCCGCGAGCTTGACGCCCGCCATCCCGCCGGCCGGGCGGCCCTGGGGCCGCACCTGAGCCGCCGGATAGCGCAGCAGCTGGGCATCGGACGTGATGAAGACCAGGTCCTCCTCACCCGTACGCAGCTCGGCCGCTCCGACGATCCGGTCACCGTCCTTGAGCGTGATGACCTCCAACTCGTCCTTGTTGGCCGGGTAGTCGGGCACCACGCGTTTCACCACCCCCTGCAGGGTGCCGATCGCCAGACCGGGCGACGCCTCGTCCAGCGTGGTGAGACAGATCAGCTCCTCGTCCGTCTCCAGCGAGAGGAACTCCGAGACCGGCGCCCCTCCCGACAGGTTGGGGGCCGCATGCGTGTCCGGGAGCCGCGGCAGATCGATCACCGCCAGCCGCAGCAGCCGGCCGGTCGAGGTGACCGCGCCCACGTCGCCGCGCGCCGTCGCGGGGACGGCCGACACGATCACGTCGTGCTTGGTGCGCTTCGCGTCCTCGCCGATGACGATCGGGTCGGCGTTGGCCGTACGGGCGAGCAGTCCGGTGGAGGAGAGCAGCACCTGGCACGGGTCGTCCGCGACCTCCAGCGGCACCGAAGCGACCTGCGAACCCGCAGACTCCAGAAGCACCGTGCGGCGGTCCGTGCCGAACTTCTTCGCCACCGCGGCCAGTTCGCCGGAGACGAGCTTGCGCAGCTCCGCGTCCGAGTCGAGGATCGCGGACAGCTGCTCGATCTCGGCGTTGAGCCGGTCGCGCTCGCTCTCCAGCTCGATCCGGTCGAACCGGGTGAGCCTGCGCAGGGGGGTGTCCAGGATGTACTGCGTCTGGATCTCGCTCAGCGAGAAGCGCTCCATGAGCCGCTCCTTCGCCTGCGCCGAGTTGTCACTGTCCCGGATGAGACGGATGACCTCGTCGATGTCGACCAGCGCGACGAGCAGTCCCTCGACCAGGTGAAGCCGGTCGCGGCGCTTGGTGCGGCGGAACTCGCTGCGTCGGCGCACCACCTCGAAGCGGTGGTCGAGGTAGACCTCCAGGAGCTCCTTGAGCCCCAGGGTGAGCGGCTGGCCGTCGACCAGCGCCACGTTGTTGATGCCGAAGGACTCCTCCATCGGCGTCAGCTTGTAGAGCTGTTCGAGCACCGCCTCCGGCACGAAGCCGTTCTTGACCTCGATGACCAGACGCAGGCCGTGCGAGCGGTCGGTGAGGTCCTTGACGTCCGCGATGCCCTGGAGCTTCTTCGCCGAGACCAGGTCCTTGATCTTGGCGATCACCTTCTCCGGGCCGACGGTGAAGGGCAGTTCGGTGACGACGAGGCCCTTGCGGCGGGCCGTCACGTCCTCCACGGCGACCGTGGCGCGGATCTTGAACGTGCCGCGGCCTGCCGCGTAGGCGTCCTTGATCCCGCCGAGGCCGACGATCCGGCCACCGGTCGGCAGGTCCGGACCCGGGACGAACCGCATCAGGGTCTCCAGGTCCGCGCCCGGGTGCCTGATGAGGTGGCGGGCGGCGGCGATGACCTCGCCCAGGTTGTGCGGCGGCATGTTGGTCGCCATGCCGACCGCGATCCCGGTCGTGCCGTTGACCAGGAGGTTCGGGTAGGCCGCGGGGAGAACGACCGGCTCCCGCTCCTGGCCGTCGTAGTTCGACTGGTAGTCGACGGTGTCCTCGTCGATCGACTCCGTCATCAGCGACGTGGCGTCGGCCATCCGGCACTCGGTGTACCGCATGGCGGCCGGCGGGTCGTCGTTGCCGAGCGAGCCGAAGTTGCCGTGTCCGTCGACGAGCGGCAGGCGCATCGAGAACGGCTGCGCCATACGCACCAGCGCGTCGTAGATCGACGCGTCGCCGTGCGGGTGCAGCTTGCCCATGACTTCGCCGACGACACGGGCGCACTTCACGTAGCCGCGGTCGGGGCGCAGCCCCATCTCGTTCATCTGGGACACGATGCGGCGGTGCACCGGCTTCATGCCGTCGCGGGCGTCGGGCAGGGCCCTGGAGTAGATCACCGAGTAGGCGTACTCGAGGAAGGAGCCCTGCATTTCGTCGACGACGTCGATATCGAGGATCCTCTCCTCGAAGTCGTCCGGCGGCGGGGTCTTCGTGCTGCGGCGGGCCATCGCTGCTGCGACTCCTTCACGGATTCTGTTCGGGCAACCTCAGGTTCTGACGCGGACCATTGTGGACCGCCGCACTGACAACGCCGACCTCGACCCGTCCGTAGCGGTCCTGCGGGCCCCGCGGAGGGGTCCGTTTACGGCAGCATCTACGACAACATCCACGGATCGGGAACTTCGCCAGGTGCCGGTGCGCTTGCTTAGAGTGGCAGGTCTGGCAGGAAAACCTGTATCGCGATCGAAGGGACGTACATGCCCATGGGTCACACGGCCACAGCTCAGGCCGGCTCCGGCGGCAGAACAGCGACCGAGCACCGCCTGGCCAACGGCCTGCGTGTGGTGCTCTCCGAGGACCATCTGACCCCGGTCGCCGCGGTCTGTCTCTGGTACGACGTCGGTTCGCGCCACGAGGTCAAGGGGCGTACCGGCCTGGCTCACCTCTTCGAGCACCTGATGTTCCAGGGCTCGGGCCAGGTCAAGGGGAACGGGCACTTCGAGCTCGTACAGGGAGCCGGCGGTTCGCTGAACGGCACGACCAGTTTCGAGCGGACCAACTACTTCGAGGTCATGCCCACGCACCAGCTGGAGCTCGCGCTCTGGCTGGAGGCCGACCGCATGGGCTCGCTCCTCGCCGCGCTCGACGAGGAGTCCATGGAGAACCAGCGCGACGTCGTGAAGAACGAGCGTCGCCAGCGGTACGACAACGTTCCGTACGGCACGGCCTTCGAGAAGCTGACGGCTCTCGCCTACCCGGAGGGCCACCCGTACCACCACACCCCGATCGGCTCGATGGCCGACCTGGACGCCGCGACCCTGGAGGACGCGCGTACGTTCTTCCGTACGTACTACGCGCCCAACAACGCGGTGCTCTCGGTGGTCGGTGACATCGACCCGGAGGAGACCCTCGCCTGGGTCGAGAAGTACTTCGGTTCCATCCCGTCCCACGACGGGAAGCAGCCGCCGCGCGACGGCAGTCTGCCCGGGATCATCGGTGAGCAGCTGCGCGAAGTGGTCCACGCGGAGGTCCCGGCGCGCGCGCTGATGGCCGCCTACCGGCTGCCGCACGACGGCCTGCCGGAGTGCGACGCGGCGGACCTGGCACTGACCGTGCTCGGCGGCGGCGAGTCCTCCCGCCTGCACAACCGGCTGGTCCGCCGCGACCGTACGGCGGTGGCCGCCGGGTTCGGGCTGCTGAGGCTGTCCGGAGCGCCCTCGCTCGGCTGGCTGGACGTCAAGACGTCCGGTGGTGTCGAGGTGCCGCAGATCGAGGCCGCGGTCGACGAGGAGCTGGCCAGGTTCGCCGCCGAGGGCCCCACGCCCGAGGAAATGGAGCGGGCCCAGGCGCAGTTGGAGCGCGAGTGGCTGGACCGGCTCGGCACGGTCGAGGGCCGCGCCGACGAACTGTGCCGGTACGCCGTGCTGTTCGGCGACCCCCAGCTGGCCCTCACGGCCGTGCAGCGGGTGCTGGAGGTCACCCCCGAGCAGGTCCAGGAAGCCGCCAAGGCATGGCTGCGCCCCGACAACCGGGCGGTACTGGTCTACGAACCGCTCGAATCGCCGGACGACGCCGATGCCGACGAGGCCGGCACCGACACGCACGAGGGGGCGGAGCAGTGAGCGACGCCGCTGTGACTGGAGTAGCGATGGAGTACCACCCGCAGCCGACCGCGGGCGTGGCCAGGCCCTGGGCCTTCCCCGCACCCGAGCGGGGCGCCCTGCCCAATGGCCTCACCGTGCTGCGCTGCCACCGCCCCGGCCAGCAGGTCGTCGCGGTGGAGATCTTTCTGGACGCGCCGCTGGACGCGGAGCCCGAGGGCCTCGACGGCGTGGCCACGATCATGGCGCGCGCCCTGTCCGAGGGTACGGACAAGCGGTCCGCCGAGGAGTTCGCCGCCGAGCTGGAGCGCTGCGGCGCGACGCTCGACGCGCACGCCGACCACCCCGGTGTCCGGGTCTCCCTGGAGGTCCCGGTCTCCCGGCTGGCCAAGGCGCTCGGTCTGGTCGCCGAAGCGCTGCGGGCGCCCGCCTTCTCCGAGAGCGAGATCGAGCGGCTCGTGGCCAACCGCCTCGACGAGATCCCGCACGAGCAGGCCAACCCCGCCCGCCGGGCGGCCAAGCAGCTCTCCAAGGAGCTCTTCCCCGCCACGGCACGGATGTCGCGTCCGAGGCAGGGCACCGAGGAGACGGTGGAGCGGATCGACGCGGCGGCCGTGCGCGCCTTCTACGACGCACACCTCCGTCCGTCCACCGCGACGGCGGTCATCGTCGGCGACCTCACGGGGGTCGACGTGGACGCGCTCCTCGCCGACACCGTCGGCGACTGGTCGGGCAACGCGGCGGAGCCCCGCCCGGTCCCGCCCATCACCGCCGACGACCGCGGCCGGGTGGTGATCGTGGACCGTCCCGGCGCGGTGCAGACGCAGCTGCTGATCGGCCGCATCGGCGCCGACCGGCACGACAGCGTCTGGCCGGCGCAGGTCCTCGGCACGTACTGCCTGGGCGGCACCCTCACCTCGCGCCTGGACCGCGTGCTGCGCGAGGAGAAGGGCTACACCTACGGGGTACGCGCCTTCGGTCAGGTGCTGCGTTCCACGGCTCCGGGCTCCTCGTCCGGGCGTACCGGAGCGGCGATGCTCGCCATCAGCGGCTCGGTGGACACGGAGTCCACGGGACCGGCGCTGGAGGACCTGTGGAAGGTCCTGCGGACCCTGGCGGCCGAGGGGCTCACCGACGCCGAGCGCGAGACGGCCGTGCAGAACCTCGTGGGCGTCGCCCCGCTGAAGTTCGAGACGGCGGCGTCCGTGGCGGGCACCCTCGCCGACCAGGTCGAGCAGCACCTTCCGGACGACTACCAGGCCCAGCTGTACGCGCGTCTGGCCGAGACGGGCACCGTCGAGGCGACGGCCGCGGTGGTCAACGCGTTCCCCGTGGACCGGCTGGTCACGGTGCTCGTAGGTGACGCCTCACAGATCGCGGACCCCGTCCGCGCCCTGGACATCGGCGAGGTGTCGGTCGTCAGCGGCTGACGGACGGTCTGTTCACCGCCGTACGCACAAAAGGGCACATAAGGGACTCCGGTGGGCAACTTCCCACCGGAGTCCCTCCTTTTTGTCCGCTTTGAGGGGAAGGCTGCCTGTCTGCCCTGTGGGATGTACTACAAAACGGCCTGTCCGTTTGGTGATTGAAAGTTGTCCCGTTTAGCGTCGGCTCCGCTGTCCGTCACGTGCATGCCGCGTCCGCGGCGCCGGGCAGCCATCGCCGAGTCCCCGTCAGGCGCGAGCCTGGGGAGCCGGGGACCCACGAAGTCCCTGGGGTGAATCGGACGTCTGCGCTCTTCGGGCGCAGAGGCCCGTAGGAGACCTTCCTGCTCCGAACCCGTCAGCTAACCCGGTAGGCGAGAAGGAAGGAAAGGATCAGCCCCTCCATGGCGTTCACCCGTGCCACCGGGAAGCACCGTGCCCCGAGCCGCCTGACGCGCAAGAGCGTCCGGGTCGCCGGCATCGCGGCTCTGGCCACCACCGGCGTCATCGGCGGGATGGCCTCTCCGGCCCTCGCCGCGGACGAGGCCCGTACCGTCAGCGACACCGGCCTCACCCAGGCCGTCGCCATCGACGGAACCCTCGCCGACCAGATAGCCGCCCAGGCGAAGGCCCAGGAGCAGCAGGCCGAGGCCGCCGCCAAGGCAAAGGCCAAGGCGAAGGCGGAAGCCAAGGCGAAGGCGGAGGCCAAGGCCAAGGCGAAGGCCGAGGCGAAGCGCAAGGCCGAGGCCCGCGCCAAGGAGATCCGTGAGGCCGAGGCCCGCGCCGCCCGTGCGGCCGAACGCAAGCGGCTGAACTCGTTCCACCTTCCCGTCGCCGGTTCGTACGTCACCACCGGCTACAAGTCCAGCGGCTCCCTGTGGTCCTCGGGCAGTCACTCGGGTGTGGACTTCCGTGCCGCGTCCGGCTCCTCCGTCGTCGCCGTCGGCGCCGGCACGGTCGTCACGGCCGGCTGGGGCGGCGCGTACGGCAACAACATCGTGCTCCGGATGGCGGACGGCACGTACACCCAGTACGGCCACCTCTCCTCGATCGGCGTCTCCGTCGGCCAGAGCGTCACGTCCGGGCAGCAGATAGGTCTCTCCGGCTCGACCGGCAACTCCACCGGGCCGCACCTGCACTTCGAGGCCCGGACCACTCCGGAGTACGGCTCCGACATGGACCCCGTCGCGTACCTGCGCTCGCACGGTCTGAACGTCTGACCCACGCGTCGCACCACAGCGCTCCCCGAAGGCCCCGGCTCCCCGCCGGGGCCTTCGGCATATCGCCCGGAGCCTGTCCGCCGAAGCCTTCCGTGGCCAAAAGATATCCCTGGATTCCGCCCCGCCGTCGGAAATTCGGGCTCATTGCAATAGAGTCGCGGAACAGGCGTCGATCGGCCGCGTTTCGCGGGGATTAAGGCGGAGGTTCGGACATGCGCATTCCCGCGCATTCGGTATGCACGGCAATCCGTGACGACATCGTCTCCGGTGTCTTCGATCGCGGCAGCCGCCTCACCGAGGAGTTGCTCGCGCGTCGATACGGGGTCTCGCGCGTCCCGGTGCGCGAGGCCCTGCGCACGCTGGAGTCCGAGGGGTTCGTCGTGACGCGCCGGCATGCCGGCGCCTGCGTGGCCGAGCCCACCGAGCGGGAGGCCGCCGATCTCCTGGAGATCCGGATGCTGCTGGAGCCGCTGGGTGCGGCGCGGGCGGCGCAGCGGCGCACCGAGGCGCACCTCAAGGTGCTGCGCGGCCTGGTCAGGCTGGGGCAGGAGCGGGTACGCCGGGGCGAGGGGGAGGACCTGCGCTCGCTGGGCGGGTGGTTCCACGAGACGCTCGCGCAGGCTTCGGGCAGCCCCGGTCTCATCGCGCTGCTCACCCAGCTCCGGCACAAGATCGCCTGGATGTACGCCGTGGAGCAGCCCGCGCGTCCCGCGGAGTCCTGGGCCGAGCACGGCGCGATCGTGGACGCGGTCGCCCGCGGTGACGCGGACCGGGCGAGGGCGCTGGCCGTCCAGCACGCCGAGCGGGCCGCCGCCGCCCACCGGCTGCGCCGTCCGGACGGGCCGGACGGTCAGAAGCGCAGCCCCGCGCCGCCCCGGGTGAGCACTTCGCAACATGCCGTAAACACCGCGGGCGTCCGTCATTAACAATTGCGCCGTATACAAAGAAGGTAATTCAGTAGGGCTTTCTTTGTGCTGCCCGAATTCGAATCCGCTGGGGTCTCGCCGGAAACGAAAAAGTCGCGGCCCCCACTTGGGGGAGCCGCGACTTCGACGCAGAAATAATTCCGGTCCGAATCGGCCGGAATCAGACGGTCTCGGGGAGCTCCTCGAGACCCTCGGCGACCAGCTTGGCCAGGCGGTCCAGGGCGGCTTCGGCGTTGTCCGCCTCGGACGCGAGCACGATCTCCTCGCCGCCGGTGGCGCCCAGGCCGAGCACCGCGAGCATGGAGGCGGCGTTCACCGGGTTGCCGTCGGCCTTGGCGATCGTCACGGGGACGCCGGAGGCCGTGGCGGCACGGACGAAGATGGAAGCGGGGCGGGCGTGCAGGCCCTCGGCCCAACCGACGTTGACGCGGCGCTCAGCCATGGTTCTGCCCTTCACGTATCAATGGTTGTCTAGACCAGTCTCTCATGCAGTGCGCAATGCTGTGCCCGGTCCCGGGCCCGGCCACCCGGCCGGTCGAGCACCCTCAGACTGCCCCGGCCCCGATCCCTCCGCGACCGGTGCGTCGGCCGTAGGCTTTGCCCATGCAGCCCACGCCGGAGCAGAGTCCGCATCACGCGTACCCCGACCACTGGGAAGCGGACGTGGTCCTCCGCGACGGTGGCACCGCGCGCATCAGGCCGATCACCACGGACGATGCCGAGCGGCTGGTCAGCTTCTACGAGCAGGTCTCCGACGAGTCGAAGTACTACCGCTTCTTCGCTCCGTACCCGCGCCTCTCCGCCAAGGACGTGCACCGCTTCACCCATCACGACTACGTCGACCGGGTCGGTCTCGCCGTCACGACCGGAGGCGAGTTCATCGCCACCGTCCGCTACGACCGGATCGACGCCCGGGGCCGCCCCGCCACCGCCCCCGCCGACGAGGCCGAGGTCGCCTTCCTCGTCCAGGACGCCCACCAGGGCCGCGGGGTCGCCTCCGCGCTCCTCGAACACATCGCGGCGGTCGCCAGGGAACGGGGCATCCGCAGATTCGCGGCCGAGGTGCTGCCCGCCAACAACAAGATGATCAAAGTGTTCCGGGACGCCGGCTACACCCAGCAGCGCAGCTTCGAGGACGGCTCCGTCCACCTCACGCTCGACCTCGAACCCACCGCCGAATCCCTCGCCGTGCAGCGCGGCCGTGAACAGCGCGCCGAGTCGCGGTCCGTGCAGCGGCTCCTCGCCCCCGGTTCCGTCGCCGTCGTCGGCACCGGCCGCACCCCCGGCGGGGTCGGCCGCACCGTGCTCCGCAACCTCCTGGCCTCCGGTTACACCGGACGTACGTACGCCGTGAACCGGGCCTTCGACGCCGGTCAGGCCGAGATCGACGGTGTCCCCGCGCACCGTTCGGTCGGCGAGATCGACGAGCGGGTCGACCTCGCGGTCATCGCCGTGCCCGCCGACCGGGTGCCCGAGGCCGTCGCGGACTGCGGTGAGCACGGCGTCCAGGGACTCGTCGTCCTCTCCGCCGGATACGCCGAGCGGGGCGCCGAAGGGCGGGAGCGCCAGCGCGAACTCGTCCGCCAGGCACGCTCGTACGGCATGCGGATCATCGGCCCGAACGCCTTCGGCATCATCAACACCTCCGAAGCCGTCCGGCTCAACGCCTCACTCGCCCCCGAGTCGCCCGCCCCCGGCCGCATCGGGCTCTTCACCCAGTCGGGCGCGATCGGGATCGCGCTGCTCTCCGGACTCCACCGGCGCGGCGCCGGGCTGTCCACGTTCATCTCGGCGGGCAACCGGGCCGATATCTCCGGCAACGACTTCCTCCAGTACTGGTACGAGGACCAGGACACCGACGTGGCCCTTCTCTACCTCGAATCGCTCGGGAACCCGCGCAAGTTCACCCGCCTCGCCCGGCGGACGGCTGCCGTGAAGCCGGTGGTCGTGGTGAAGGGCGCCCGGCACAGCGGCTCCAACCCGCCGGGCCACGCCGTACCGGTCAGCCGGATTCCCGACGCGACGGTCTCCGCGCTGATGCGGCAGGCGGGCGTGATCCGCGTCGACACGGTGACCGAGATGGTCGACGCCGGCCTGCTCCTCGCCGGCCAGCCCCTCCCCGAAGGCCCCCGGGTCGCGATCCTCGGCAACTCCGAGTCGCTCGGACTGCTCACGTACGACGCCTGCCTCGCTGAGGGACTGCGTCCGCGTCCGCCCCGCGACCTGACGACCGCGGCGAGCCCCCAGGACTTCCGCGACGCGCTGGCCGAGGCGCTCGGCGACGGCACCTGCGACGCGGTGATCGTGACCGCGATCCCGTGGGTGGGGGAGAACGGCGAGGCGGAGACGGGTGACGGCGAAACCCTGGCCGCGGCCCTCCGCGAGGCGGCGGCCACGGGTCCCGCCAAGCCCGTCGCGGTGGTCCATGTGGAGATCGGCGGCCTGGCGGAGGCCCTGGCCGCGGCCTCCGGCACGGTCGCCCCCGCCCGCAGGGCGGCGGCTCCCGCGCGGGACACCACGGTCACGCCGCCCCCCGGCGAGGTGGCACCGAGTCCCTCCGCGAGCACCCCCGCCCCCGCCCGTCCGGGGCGCATCCCCGCCTACCCGGCCGCCGAGCGGGCCGTCCGGGCCCTCGCCGAGGCGGTCAAGTACGCGCAGTGGCGCCGCCAGGCGGCCGTCCCCGGCAAGGTGCCCGACTTCGACGACACCGTCGACGAGGCCGGAGCGGCCCGCCTGATCGGCGCGCTGCTCGGCCCCGACCCCGACCCGCGGGGCCGTCCCCTCACCCACGACGAGGCCCGCGAACTGCTCGGCTCCTACGGCATCACCGTGCGGCCCACGCTCCCCGCCCCCCACGCGGAGGCGGCGGTCGCCGCCGCCGGGCAGCTCGGCTACCCCGTGGCGCTCAAGACCACCGCCCCCCACCTGCGCCACCGCGCCGACCTCGGAGGCGTACGCCTCGACCTCGCCAACGAGAACGAGCTGCGGCGCGCGTACGGCGAGCTCACCGAGCTCCTCGGCAAACCGGCCGAGCTCCTGCCGGTCGTGCAGGCCATGGCGCCGCGTGGGGTCGACACCGTCGTCAGGGCCTCGATCGACGCGGCGGCCGGCGCCGTTCTCTCCTTCGGCCTCGCGGGCGCGCCCTCCGAACTGCTCGGCGACACCGCCCACCGGCTCGTGCCGGCCACCGACCGGGACGCCGCCGAGCTGATCCGGTCCATCAAGGCGGCCCCGGTGCTCTTCGGCTGGCGCGGTTCCGCACCCGTCGACACCACGGCGCTCGAAGAGCTGCTGCTGAGGGTGTCGCGGCTGGTCGACGACCACCCGGAGGTGGTCTCCGTCGCCCTCGAACCCGTGGTCGTCGCCACCCTGGGGCTGACCGTTCTCGGAGCGAGCGTCCGGCTCGCCCCGCCCCCCGCCCGTACCGATCTCGGCCCCCGACGGCTCCCCAGCTACTGACCGCCCCCGCTCCCGGCTCCGCCGCTCACCTCCGCGTCCCGCGGGTCCGCCCGCGGGACCTGGCGCACGGCGTGCCCGGGAGGCACCGGGCCCCCGTAGGATGGTCCCTATGGCAAAGACCGGTACGACGACCCAGGGGCTGCGCGCGGCGATCGAGCGCAGCGGCTACTACCCGGCCCTCGTGGCCGAGGCGGTGGAGGCCGCCGTCGGCGGGGAGCCGGTCGCTTCGTACCTGGTGCACCAGGAGACCACCTTCGACTCCAACGAGGTGCGCCGCCATGTCACGGTGCTCGTCCTGACGGACAACCGGTTCATCGTCAGCCACACCGACGAGCAGACCGCCGACACGGATTCCCCCACGCCGTTCGCCACCACCTCCACCGAGTCGGTCAAGCTCGACCGGATCTCCTCCGTCGTGCTCAGCCGCGTCGTGGCCAACCCGGAGAAGTACGTACCGGGGACCCTGCCCCGCGAGGTCGTCCTCACCATCGGCTGGGGCGCCGTCTCTCGTATCGACCTGGAGCCCGCGGCCTGTGGCGACCCCAACTGCGAGGCCGACCACGGCTACACCGGCAGCTCCACCGCCGACGACCTGAGCCTGCGGGTCAGCGAGGCCGGTGACGGCCCGGAGACCGTGCGCGAGACGCTCGCCTTCGCCCAGGCGCTCTCCGAGGCCACGGCCGCGACCGCGGCGACCGGCCGCTGATGGTCCAGCCCGCCTGGCAGGACCCCGTTCTGCTCCCTCTCGACACCGCTCCGGTCCCCGAGTACGGGAGCGGTTCGCTGTCCGACCTGCTGCCGACGCTCGTCGCCGGCCAGGGCGTACCGGGTTTCGAGGCCACGATCCCGGAGCTTGCCCCGGCCGACCGGAACTGCGTCTTCCTGATCGACGGGCTCGGCTGGGAGCAGATCAAGGACCACCCCGACGAGGCTCCCTTCCTGTACTCGCTGCTGCCGTCCTCGCGCGGCGGCACGGGCCGCCCGCTCACGGCGGGCTTCCCGTCCACCACGGCGACCTCCCTCGCCTCGGTCGGTACGGGGCTGCCGCCCGGGGAGCACGGCCTTCCCGGCTACACGGTCCGTAATCCGCAGACCGGCGAGCTGATGAACCAGCTCCGCTGGCGCCCCTGGACCGAGCCGAAGATCTGGCAGCCGAACCCCACCGTCTTCAGGCTCGCCGACGCGGCGGGCGTGCGCACCGCGCAGGTGTCGGCCCCCACCTTCGAGCAGACCCCGCTCACCAAGGTCGCGCTCAGCGGCGGCTCCTTCCTCGGCCGACTCTCCGGCGAGGAACGGATGGACGTCGCCGCCGAACGGCTGGCCGCGGGTGACCGCTCCCTCGTCTACACGTACTACAGCGAGGTCGACGGCAAGGGGCACCGCTTCGGCGTCGACTCCGACGCCTGGCGCGGCCAGCTGATGTACGTCGACGGGCTCGCCCGACGCCTGGCGGAACAGCTCCCGCCCCGCTCGGCGCTGTACATCACGGCCGACCACGGCATGATCGACATCCCCTTCGACGAGCAGTCCCGGATCGACTTCGACGAGGACTGGGAGCTGCGCGCGGGAGTGGCCCTGCTCGGCGGCGAGGGCCGCGCCCGCCATGTGTACGCGGTCCCCGGCGCGCAGGCCGACGTGTTGACCGTCTGGCGCGAGGTGCTCGGCGAGCAGTTCTGGGTGGCGAGCCGGGACGAGGCCATAGCGGCCGGCTGGTTCGGCCCCCGGATCGACGAGCGGGTGTACGGCAGGATCGGCGACGTGGTCGCCGCCGCCCACGACGACGTGGTAATCACCGCCTCCGTCCAGGAGCCGCACGAGTCCGCGATGGTGGGCATGCACGGCTCGATGACCCCCGTCGAACAGCTCGTCCCGCTTCTCGAAGTACGCTCCTGATCCTGCGTCACCCACCACCACGCCCCGCCCGAAAGGTGCTCAACCCCTCATGCCCGAGCTTGTGTTCTTCTCCGGAACGATGGACTGCGGAAAGAGCACCCTGGCGCTGCAGATTGCGCACAACCGGTCCGCGAGGGGACTGCAGGGTCTGAACTTCACCAGGGACGACCGTGCGGGGGAGGGGAAGCTGTCGTCCCGGCTCGGCCTGGTGACGGAGGCGGTCGAGGCGGTGGCGGGGATGAACCTGTACGCCTATGTCGTCGACCGGGTGTCTCAGGGTGGCAGGGTCGACTACCTGATCGTGGACGAGGCGCAGTTCCTGGAGCCGGTCCAGATCGACCAACTGGCGCGGGTCGTGGACGACTTGGACCTGGATGTCTTTGCCTTCGGCATCACCACCGACTTCCGCACGAAGCTCTTCCCCGGCTCGCGGCGGCTGTTCGAGCTGGCGGACCGCGTGGAGACGCTGCAGGTGGAAGCGTTGTGCTGGTGCGGGGCGCGTGCCACGCACAATGCCCGCACGGTGGGCGGCGAGATGGTGATGGAAGGTGAGCAGGTCGTTGTCGGTGATGTGAGCAGCCCCGCTGCGGAGGTCGGCTACGAGGTGCTGTGCCGGCGTCACCATCGTCGCCGTATGACGAGCGGTTCCGTCCGCGCCGGCGCGCTCTCGCCGGACGTCCTGCCGGTGGGCTCCGACTGAGGTCGTCGGCTCAACGGGCCGTGGTTCCGGCCCCGGACCAAGCCGCGCGAGATCACCCGGGATCAAGGCTCGGGGACGGGCCGCCGTCACGAGTTCACCGTCGCCACCGACGTCCCGGTCCGCTGACGCAGAGCGCTCGGCCGGGAACCCCCGGCCGAGCGCCTGTGCGAACTGCTCCCTGATCAACACGAACACGTTGGTGCGGCGACCCCTGGGGACCGCCGTGTGTGCTCGCAGGGTCAGTCCAGGGCGTACGCCCGCTTGATGGTCTGCGTCGTGCGGTTGCCCGCGTCGTCCCACACCTCGACGCGCAGGGCGACGAAGCCGTTGGTCGCCGCACGGCTCGGGTGGCGGACGCTCACGCGGTGGCTCCCGTCGTCGCCGACCCGTACATCGGCGTCACGCCAGGTGGCGCCGTCGTCGTAGGAGACGGAGACCTCGGCCCCGGTGATGTCCTTGTCCCCGGTGTATCCGGCCTGGCGGGAGGTGGTGAGCGTGAATCCGAACCGCTCGCCCGCCTCGGCCCGGTTGAGCGCGTCCACCGGCACGTCGAAGCCGGTGAGGATCACCGGCAGGACCGAGCAGTCCGTCGGGTCCCCGTACGCTGCGCGGCACTCCTCGGACTGGACACCCTTCGGCCCGGCCGAGCGGAACGTCCAGGCCGTCTTCTGCTCCGTGCCGAGCTGGACGCCGGTGCCCAGGGCCCGGGTGACGTCGTACTCCATCCGGTAGGTGGCCTCTTCGGGAACCAGCAGCTCGGCCAGGTTGTTGATCTTCGTGTCGTTGCGGTAGTAGCGGGCGGCCATCGCCGACGCGCCGTACATGCCCCAGTGCGATGACTCGGAGTCTCCGGCCGTCGTGTACGCGAAGGTGATCCGCTCCGGGGTGCGGCAGAACGCGCACGCCGTGAGCTGCGGCGTCGCGGCGTGCACGGGCCCGCGGTACCAGTCCCGCTCGCGCTCCTGACCGGCCGTGAAGGAGGCGACGGACTCCCGCATCTCGGTGCCCGGCCGACCGGAGTGGACGGACTGCTGGTACGTCATGTCGGGGGCGTACACGTATTCCTGCCGGGTGGCGGGGGCGTGGACGTATGCCTTGGTGCGGAAGGCGTAGCCGCCCCAGGGGTGCCAGGCGCTCATCGTCTCGTTGGCGAGGCGCGGTTCGAGGTCGCTGTAGAAGTGGTTCTCCGTGACGGCGTACTGCCTCTTGTAGGTGGTCATGACGGGCTCGGCGGGCAGGGCGCCCTGGAAGGCGAGGGGGACGAGGTAGGTGAAGCGGCTCTCGGCGCGCGTGTCCACCTCCACCGTGACGGGCCCGCCGGTCAGTTCGCGCAGCAGCCGTTGGCTGGAGCCTTGGGTGGTCGCGAAGACGGGGACCCTGCGGCCCTCAATATCCGTGATCGCTCCGGAACCCGCTTCGGGACGGGCGATCAGCACACCGGCCGCACCCTTGGCCACCGCCGTGTCGACGAGCTGCGACACGTCGACGGCCATGGTGGTGATCACGGCCAGCCGGCCGCGCACGTCGCGGCCGGAGTAGTCGGCGTCCGAACCGCCGCCGACCAGCACCGACTTGAGGTGCTGCGACGTGCTCTTCCGCATGCCGAGCGCCGGGGTGACGATGTCGAGGCGGTCCGTGCCCGGCAGGTCTGCCTCGGCGGTGACCAGCGGGTCACGGAGTCCGGTGTCCCTCGCGAAGGTGAGCGTGCCCGTCTCGGCCGTCGACTGCGACGGGATGACGCCCTCGGTGACGACGCGGTCGCCGGCGAGGCCGTAACTGGTCAGCGAGCCGACGTAGTTGCCCGGGCGGGTGCGCGTCAGCGACGTCGCGTACCAGGAGTCGGCCGTCGGCCGCTTCTCGTCGGCCACCTGCGCCCGCACGTCGACGGCCTTGCGGGCGTCGATGCTGACCTCCATGTCCTTGGCCAGGTCGATCTCGGGCTCGGCGTAGAAGTCGGAGGAGGACTCCGTGCCGTTCACGTCCGTGCGGAGCCGGGCGATCACCGAGTAGCGGCCCTTGGGCACGGTGACGGAGTACGAGTCCTGGTTCTGCAGGGTCGCGCTGCGGAACACGACGGCGTCCGTGACCATGTCGAAGACCTGGATCATCGCCAGTGCGGGCGCCTTGCCGTTGCGGTCGGTCAGGTGCACCGTGACATCGGCCTGCGGGGCCCACCTGATGTAGCCGACCGCCGTGACGAGCCGTGCGCCGTCGGCGGTGGCGTGCACGAAGCCGCTGTGGTAGCTGTACGCGCCGAGGTACTGGTCGACGGAGAGGGTCACGTCGGCGCTGCCGTGCGCGGGCACGGTGACGGTGCTGGACGAGAGGCGGACCTCGTCCTCGACCGTGTCGACACCACGGTCCATGTCGAGCGCGAGGGAGAGCGTGACGTCCTTGTCGCCGATGTTGGTGTACGTGATGGTGCGGTTGAGGGGATCCGTCGGAGTGTCGGAGGCGATGAACGTCCCGAAGTCGGCCTTGGCGCTGGCGAAGACCGTGGACTTGATGCCGTTGGTGAGGTCGACGCGGCCCGCGCCCACTTCGAAGGGGGTGACCACGGGCAGGTTCTTCGCGGTGCTGGCCAGGGCGTTCTTGAGCTGCTCGCCGGTCATGTCCGGGTGCATCTGCGCCATGATCGCGGCGGCGCCCGCGACATGCGGAGTCGCCATCGAGGTGCCGCTGAGCGCGGTGTAGTTGTCGTCGACGGGAGTGCCCAGGCCGGTGCCGGCGGCGCGCGCGGCGACGATACCGACGCCCGGCGCGGAGATCTCGGGCTTCAGCGACCCGCCGTTGTTGCCGGGCCCCCGGCTGGAGAACGGCGCCACCTTGTCGTCGCTGTCGACGGCTCCGACGGTCAGCGCCCTGGCAGCGAGGCCGGGCGATCCGACCGTGCCGGCGGCGGGTCCCGCGTTTCCGGCGGCGATGACGAACAGGGTGCCGTACTGCTCACTGAGCCGGTTGACGGCCTGGCTCAGGACGTCGTTGGGGGTGCCCTGGCCGCCGAGGCTCATGCTGATGACGTCGGCGCCCTGCGCGGCGGCCCACTCCATACCGGCGAGCACCCAAGAGGAGTCACCGGAACCGGTGTTGCTGAGGACCTTCCCGACCAGCAGGTCGGCGCCGGGTGCGACACCCTTGCGGAGGCCGCCGGACGCGGCGCCCGAGCCGGCGATGGTCGACGCGACGTGTGTGCCGTGCCCCTGCTTGTCCGTGACCGCCTCGGCCGGCACGAAGCTCTCCGAGGCCGAGATCCTGCCGGCCAGGTCGGGGTGGTTGAGGTCGGCCCCGGTGTCGAGGACGGCGACCTTCACGCCCTTGCCGTCGTATCCGGCCGCCCAGGCGTCGGGTGCGCCGATCTGCGGCACGCTCTTTTCGAGGAGTGGCTCGACCTGCTGGTCGAGCCACACCTTCTTGATCTCGCGGGCGGCCTTCGCGGGCCGGTCGTCGCCGGTACCGAGGGCGTCGAAGAACTCGTCCGTGTCCTTCTTGCCGAGCGAGGTGGCCGCCGCGTCGATGGACGTCAGGGGGCGCGCGCTCGCGTCGGCGAGGGTCTCGGTCCGTGTGTCGAGCGTACGGGCGGAGGGCTCGTCCTTGTAGCTGACGATGACGGGGATGGTGGCGCGGTGGGCGTCGTCGTATCCGGCGGCTATCAGCCCGGTGACGTTGAAGAGTTCACGGTCGAGCATGCCGGAGGCGATGCCGCCGAGCGCGCTGTCCGGGTAGACGTACACGTCGCCGTCCGGCGTCGTCTCGCTCTGGAACGACGTGGCCGGCCGGTCCCCGTGGGTGGCCGTCACCGACGTACGGCCGCCCGCCGTGGTGACGTTGACGGTGTCGCCCGTGAGCAGGGTGACGGCAGCCGTGGTCGACCGGGCGGCAGTGGCGGGCTTTCGGGCCGCGTCGTCGGCACGCCCCGTCGACTCGGCCGCGGCGGGTGTCACCGGGCTGATCGCCGAGACCACGATCGTGGCGGCGACCGCGGCACTGCCGAGCGCCGTGCGCACCGGTCTTCTCCGTGTTGCTTGCATGATGGGTTTCTCTCCGGTTCCGTTGCAGTCGTGACGGATGCTTGCGCATGTCACGGCCACTGGCGACGGATCCGGGTGGCGTGCCTGCGTCAATGGCGCACACACGCCGCGCTGCCTGCGTCAGGGCTCCGGTGCGACCGCGCTCCGGGGCACACCTCACCCCGTCGCGGCCTCGAACAGCCGGCCGGACCGGCTCAGCGCTCGGCGGACCGGACGATCGTGAAGATCGCGCCCTCCGGGTCCGAGACCGTCGCCAGCCGGCCCGTCGTGCTGTCTCTCGGCGGCTGGACGACATGTCCTCCGAGCTCCGACACCCGGGCCGCGGCCTCGTCCGTGTCTTCCACCTCGAAATGGGTCATCCAGTGCGGTCCCCGGTCGCGCGGCAGGGCGTGTCCCACGCCGTGCAGCGAGGCCACGGGGCGGCCGTCCACGTGCAGCGTCTGGTAGTCGAAGTCGGCCGAGACGACCGCCTCGGTCTCGAAGCCGAAGACCGCCTGGTAGAACTTGCCGACCGAGGCGGTCTCCCGGGTCACCAGCTCGTTCCAGACCGGGGTCCCCGGGGCGCCCGCCAGAGCCGTACCGACGTGTGCGGCGGCCTGCCAGATGCCGAAGACCGCTCCGCTCGGGTCGGAGGCGATGGCCAGGCGGCCCGCGTCACCCGCGTCGATGGGCCCGACCGCGACCGTGCCCCCGCAGGAGCGGATCGTCTCCGCCGTGGCGTCGGCGTCGTCGGTGGCGAGATAGGTCGTCCAGGCGACCGGCAGGTGCCGGTCGGGAGCCAGCTGTCCGAGCCCCGCGACCTCCTTGCCGTCGAGCAGCGCGCGGACGTACGGCCCCAGTTGTTCGGGCCCCGGCCGGAACTCCCAGCCGAACAGGGCGGCGTAGAAATCCTGGGTGGCCGTCAGGCCGTGCACGATCAGACTCACCCAGCACGGTGTTCCGGGTGTGCGCCGCTCGGCAGCCTCGGTCATCGTCTTCTCTCTCCTCGGACCGTTGTGGTGGCCGTACGGGGGGACAGGACCGGCGCACCGGCCCAAAGAGTGGAGGGGATGTACGCCCGTGCAGATGCTTGCACCACCTGAGGCGTGACGCGCCACGGCCGCGCCGCCTTTCGACGGCTTCTCGATACAGAGGGTCCGAATTGAGGTGGTATATCCACATCGGTATCGCTACAGGTGAGGTGACTCCTGCGCGAGGATGGCACTCATGAAGCCCATCATCACCGCATCCGAATATGCGAGCGCGTCGGCGGGGCCACGGCCGCCGGTGCTCCTGGACGTCCGCTGGCAGCTGGGTGGTCCGCACGGGCGCCCCGACTACGAGGCCGGGCACATTCCCGGCGCGGTCTTCGTCGATCTCGATGCCGAGCTCGCCGGTCCGGCGGGGAAGGGCGGCCGGCACCCGCTGCCCGACCCGGAGGAGTTCGGTGCGGTGATGCGCCGCGCCGGGGTCTCCCACGACACTCCCGTCGTCGTGTACGACGGCGGCCTGGGCTGGGCTGCGGCGCGTGCCTGGTGGCTGCTGCGCTGGACCGGGCACCGCGACGTCAGGGTGCTCGACGGCGGCCTCGCGGCCTGGACGGGCGAGCTCTCCACCGGGACGCCCGCGCCGGCCGAGGGGGACTTCCGGCCCGCGGCGGGCGCGCTGCCGCTGCTCGACGCGGACGCGGCGGCCGGCCTCGCCCGCTCCGGGCTGCTCCTCGACGCGCGGGCCGCGGAGCGCTACCGGGGCGACGTGGAGCCGATCGACCGGGTCGGCGGCCATGTCCCGGGCGCGGTCTCCGCCCCGACCACGGAGAACGTCGCCGAGGACGGGCGGTTCCTGGCGGCCGAGTTGCTGGCCTCCCGGTTCTCCGGGCTGGGAGCCGACGCGGGCGAGGTGGGCGTCTACTGCGGCTCGGGCGTCTCCGGTGCCCATCAGGTGCTGGCACTGGAAATCGCCGGATACCGCGCGGCTCTGTACGCAGGCTCCTGGTCCGAGTGGTCCTCCGACGCGTCCCGGCCGGTCGCGACGGGCCCGGACCCGCAATAACCCTCCGGGCACAGAGCGAGGGCCCGTACGCGGTCGCGTACGGGCCCTCGTCATGCCTCGGTCACCGGCTCAGTCCTGCTTCTTCCGGCGCGTACCGAAAACGATCTCGTCCCAGCTGGGCACGGCTGCCCGTCGGCCCGGGCGGACGCCGTCCGCCTCGGCCTGCCGGTCCGTCGTCCCGGTCAGCCGGTCGCGGTGACCGGCCACCGCACGTGGCATCAGGACGTCCGCGTACGCCGATCCGGCCCCCGCGGAAGCAGCCGCCGCGGGCGGCTCGTCCGCTTCGGGCTCGTGGACCGCGGGCTCGATGGCGGGCGGCTCGGGCGGCGAGGGCCGTTCCGGTACGACCATGTCGCCCCGGAAGCTCGGCACGGCCTCCAGCAGGCTGGTCAGCGAATCGCGCTCGCCGGCCGACACCCCGCCGATGTGCTCCTCGGGCTCGGGAGGCGGCGGCGGGGAGGGGCGCTCCATCTGACGGTCCAGAGCACGGTCCAGCGGCCGGTCGCGCGGCAGCCGTGCGATCCGGGGCACGAAGGGGAAGCTGGGCTCCGGCGCGGCGACGTCGTCGGTCTCGCCGATCAGCGAGCGCGCCTCGTCGTCCACGGCCTGGACGAGCCGCCGCGGCGGGTCGTACGTCCAGCTCGCCGAGTGGGGCTCGCCCGCGACCCGGTAGACCAGGAGGACTTCCCAGGTGCCGTCGTCGCGGCGCCAGGAGTCCCACTGGACCGTTTCCTTGTCCGCACCCCGCATCAGGAGGCGCTCCTGGACCGCCTCGCCGAGCTGGGGGCCGGTGTTCTCGCCGGGACGGCGCACGGGAGTCTTCCGGGCCCGCTCGGCCATGAAGGCGCGCTCCGCGAGCACGGGGCCCTCGAAGCGGCGTACACGGTCGACGGGGATTCCGGCGAACTGAGCGACCTCCTCCGCGGAGGCACCGGCGCGTATCCGGGCCTGGATGTCGCGGGGGCGGAGGTGGCTCTCCACCTCGATCTCGATCTGGCCGAGCCGGGCGCGGTCGTTGCGCACGGCGGCGCGCAGCCGCTCATCGATCGGAAGCGTGTACTCCGTGCTGTCCGCAGCCTTGAGCACCAGTCGTGTGCCGTCGTTTGAGACGGCCACGACACGCAGTTCGGGCATGGGAACCTCCCGGGTGGTGCCTGCCGACGTCACGTGCGTCGCTGCTTCCGCTAGTCGAGTGTGGCCTGCCCGGGTGCAGCCTGCCACAACCTTGCCAAGTTACCCGGCGTGTCGGGCCTTGGCCCTCAAGCGCCGTTATGGCACGGTTACCTATTTGCGACACACAGTGACCGGGTGGTCGCTCTGTGTAGCAGGCGCCGTGCGATGCCGCGGCGCCGCCGGTTCGAGTGCCGCCTTCGGCCCCCTCCCGAAGGGCCCGGATACCCATGCGGGAGTCCGGCCCCAGGGCTCGCCACAGTACTCCATTCGGGCCATGCGGGTGGACCGGCGCGCCGCCGAAGTTCTCGCGGGGCGCGGGAGTTGACCTGTGCGCCGGCCGGGCAAATGTGCGCATTGGGTGTCCTGCTTCACAGAATCCCCGGAAGTGGAACTATTCACTTCGCCCAAAGGTCCCTTCCTGTTGCATGGTGGGAGAGATGTCAAGCAGAGGCTGGTAATGGTTCATAAGCCGGAAAGCGACATAGAACCCAAGGAAAGGCGCATAGATCTGAGTCTGCCGCAGGTTGCCGGCAGCGCTGTGGCAGCGGTCGCCGCCGCCGTCATGGCCTCGCAACTGGGCGTGTACGGAACGATTGCCGGCGCGGGAGTGATGAGCGTCGTCGCCACCTGCGGGGGCTCCGTCTTCCAGCATTTCTTCCGCCGCACGGGCGAACAGATCCGCGAGGTCACCGTCCATGTGAAGCATCCTGCGGGGCGCCAGGTGACCGTACGGACGAGGGAGACGACTCCTGCGGGGTACGAGCGGCGACCGCTGCCGGAGCCGGTGGACGAGGCGACGACGGTGCTGCGCACCGTGCCGGCCGACACGGACCGTACGCAGCTGCTCGACCTCGACCGTACCCAGCTGCTGCGGCCCGACCCGGACCGTACGCAGCCGCTGACATCCGATCCCGGACGCACGCAGCTGCTCGGCCGGGTGGACGGGACCCCGGTGCCCGCGCCGGGCGGCCCGGACGACGAGTTCTCCGACGCCACCACGCACGGCACGCGCGTCCGGGGCTGGAAGAAGTCGGCGCTCGCGGCCGTCGCGGTGTTCGCGTTGGCGATGGTCGGGATCACCACGTTCGAGCTCGTCTCGGGCAACGACCTGAGCGGCGGCCGGGGAACGACCTTCGGTTCCGTCGTGCGGGGCGGCGACCAGGGCTCGGGACCGGCGCCCGCGCCCTCCGACGGCACCGGTCAGGAGCAGGGCGGGGACCAGGACCCGGAGACCGGCAGCAGCACGGCTCCCGGCACGGACCCGGGTGACGGCGCGAGCGCGAAGCCGGACTCGGGCCGGGAGGACGACGGGCAGACGGCCGAGCCGACGCCCACGCCCTCCGGTTCCGCCGGCGAAACCGCTCCGCCTCCCGCGCCCGACCCGACGGCGTCGGAGGACGACACCACGTCCACCCCGGACCCGACCGGCACGGCCGAGGACCCGGCGCAGCAGGACGCGCCCACGACCGGCACGGGAACCGTCGGCTGACGACGGCGGGCACCGGGCCCCGCGGGGCCCGGTGCCGGTCCGTCAGTCGCCCAGGACGCGGCGCAGGTAGTCGTTGGCGAACATCCGGTCCGGGTCGAGCCGGTCGCGTACGGCGGTGAACTCGCCGAACCGCGGATAGACCCCGGCCAGGTACGCGGCGTCACGGGTGTGGATCTTCCCCCAGTGCGGGCGCCCGCCGTGGGCGGTCATGATCTGTTCCACCGCGGTGAAGTACGCCTGGTGGGGCGTGCCCCGGTACAGATGCACGGCGATGTACGCGCTCTCGCGGCCCGAGGCCGTGGAGAGCGCGATGTCGTCGGCGGGCGCGGTCCTGACCTCGACCGGGAAGCTGATCCGCAGGGACGAGCGGTCGATCATGGCCTTGACCTCACGCAGGGCCTCGACGGCGTTCTCCCGCGGCAGCGCGTACTCCATCTCCATGAAGCGGACCCGGCGCGGGCTGGTGAAGACCTTGTACGGGATGTCGGTGTACGTACGGGCCGAGAGGGCCTTACTGGAGATCCTGGCGATCGACGGGATGGTCGCGGGGACCGCGCGGCCGAGCGAGCAGGCGACCTGGAAGACGCCGTTCGACAGCAGCTCGTCGTCCACCCAGGCGCCGACCCTGCCGGGCGGGGCGGCCGGGCCCGCGCTGCGGTTGTTGCGCTTGGTGTTGCAGTTGCCGGTGTGCGGGAACCAGTAGAACTCGAAGTGCTCGTTCTCCGTGAAGTGCCGGTCGAAGTCCGCGGTGACCCTGTCGAAGGTCATCGGCTCCTCGCGGGCCGTCAGCAGGAAGACCGGCTCCACGGCGAAGGTGATCGCGGTGATCACGCCGAGGGCGCCGAGCCCCAGGCGGGCCACGGCGAAGACATCCGGATTCTCCTGCTCCGAGCAGCGCAGCACCGTGCCGTCGGCGGTGACCAGTTCGAGGGCACGGATCTGCGCGGAGATCGAGGCCGAGTCGCGGCCGGTGCCGTGCGTGCCGGTCGACGTGGCCCCGGCGACCGTCTGCTCCATGATGTCGCCCATGTTGGTGAGGGAGAGCCCCTCGCGGGCGAGCGCCGTGTTGAGCCGCTTCAGCGGGGTGCCGGCCTCGACCGTCACCGTCATCGCCGTACGGTCTATGTCCCGTATCCCGGTCAGCAGATCGGGACGTATCAGAACGCCGTCGGTGGCCGCCGTCGCCGTGAACGAATGGCCCGTGCCGACCGGCTTCACCTTCAGGCCGTCCTCGGCCGCCCTGCGAAGCACCTCGGAGAGCTCGTCCACGGACGCCGGCGTCACCGACCGTACCGGCCGGGCGGTGACGTTTCCCGCCCAGTTACGCCACGCGCTTGTCGTCGTCCGTGCGTAGGTGTCGCTCATCTTCCCCGCGCTCTCCCGTAGGTGCCGGCTTGGCCAGCCGGCGATACCCCAGGAACCCCACCGCGGCCGCGAGCGCTCCCGCCACGGTGGGCACCACGTACCCCGCCTCCGCTCCGGAGGCGTCGACCACCCAGCCGGCGGCCGAGGAGCCGAGCGCCACTCCGACCGCGAGCCCGGTACCGGTCCAGCTCATGCCCTCGGTCAGTTCGGCGCGCGGTACGTGCTGCTCGACGAGGGCCATGGTGGTCACCATCGTCGGTGCGACGGAGAGGCCCGCGACAAAGAGCGCCACGGCCAGAAACGGCAGGTTCCCGGCCAGTTGGAGGGGGATCATACTCACGGCCATCACGCAGACTCCCACCAGCCACCTGGTGGACGGCTTGCCCTTGAGGTGCAGCAGCCCGAACACCACACCGGCGAGGCAGGAACCCAGGGCGTAGACCGCCAGGACGAGACTGGCCGCCGCCTTGTGGCCCTGCTCCTCGGCGAAGGCCACGGTGACCACGTCCACCGCCCCGAAGATCGTTCCGGTCGCCACGAAGGTGAGCACCAGGACCTGGAGCCCGGGGGAGCGGAGCGCGGAGCCGCGGGAGTGATGCGATTTGGGGTGCGGAACGGGCTCGGTGGCCTTCTGCGCGGTCAGCCAGAAGACACCGACCGCCAGGAACACCCCGGCCAGCAGCGGGCCGGCTTCGGGGAACCAGGCCGTGGAGAGCCCGATCGAGATGATCGGTCCGAAGATGAAGCACACCTCGTCGACGATCGACTCCCACGCGTACGCGGTGTGCAGCTTGCGGGCCGAGCCGCGGTAGATCTCCGCCCAGCGGGCCCGGATCATCGAACCCACACTGGGCACGCAGCCGACGCCCACGGCGAAGACGAACAGGGTCCAGTCGGGCCACCGTTGCTGGGCGCAGACGAGCAGCCCCGCGACCGCCGCCACGGAGACCAGCGTGGCCGGGCGCAGCACCCGGCGCTGCCCGTACCGGTCGACCAGCCGGGAGATCTGCGGGCCGAACACCGCCGCCGCCATGGCGAGCGTGGCCGACAGCGCGCCCGCCAGCCCGTACCGGCCGGTGATCTGGGAGATCATGGTCACGACGCCGATCCCCATCATGGACAACGGCATCCGGCCGAAGAATCCGGCCGCCGAGAACCCCTTGGAGCCGGGGGCGGCGAAAATGGCGCGGTAGGGGCTGGGCAAGGGGCACTCCGGTCGAGCCTGTCATGCGTGAAGATGGCCGATACAGCTTACGGGCGGAACCCCGGCGCCCGATACCTGGGCGGATGTCGGTTGCGGCGCCGTCCGGCCCGGGTGGCAGGATCGGGTTCATGTCCGATCTGCGCGATCCCGCTCTCTACGACGCCCTGCTGCTGCTCTCCTTCGGAGGCCCCGAAGGCCCGGACGATGTGGTTCCGTTCCTGGCGAACGTGACCCGTGGCCGCGGCATCCCCGAGGAGCGGCTGAAGGAAGTCGGCAAGCACTACTTCCTGTTCGGCGGCGTCAGCCCCATCAACGGGCAGAACCGGGCCCTGCTCGACGCCCTGCGCAAGGACTTCGCGGACAACGGCCTGGACCTGCCGGTGTACTGGGGCAACCGCAACTGGGCGCCGTACCTGACCGACACCCTGCGCGAGATGACCGTGGCCGGGCACCGCCGTATCGCCGTCCTCGCCACCAGCGCCTACGCCTCGTACTCGGGCTGCCGCCAGTACCGCGAGAACCTCGCCGAGTCCCTCGCCGTCCTGGAGGCCGAGGGACTGCCGGTGCCGCGCGTCGACAAGCTGCGGCACTACTTCAACCACCCCGGTTTCGTGGAGCCCATGACGGACGGCGTGGTGGCCGCCCTGGCCGACCTGCCCGAGGACGTCCGCGCGGGCGCGCGGCTGGCCTTCACCACCCACTCGATCCCCACGTCCGCGGCCGACTCCTCGGGCCCCGAGGAGGCACACGGCGACGGCGGGGCGTACGTCGCGCAGCACCTCGACGTGGCCCGGGTGATCGTCGACGAGGTCCGCGAGCGGACGGGCGTCGCGTACCCGTGGGAGCTCGTCTACCAGTCGCGCAGCGGCGCTCCGCACATCCCGTGGCTGGAGCCCGACATCTGCGACCACCTGGAGGCCGTCCACGGAGCCGGCGCCCCGGCGGTCGTGATGGTCCCCATCGGCTTCGTCTCGGACCACATGGAGGTCCTGTACGACCTCGACACCGAGGCCACCGCGAAGGCGGCCGAGCTCGGTCTGCCGGTCCGCAGGTCCGCGACCGTCGGCGCCGACCCGCGGTTCGCCGCTGCCGTCCGCGAACTGCTCGTGGAACGCACGGCGGCCGAGCGGGGGCGGACGGTGGAACGGTGCGCGCTGGGCGCGCTGGGCCCCGCCCACGACCTGTGCCCGGTCGGCTGCTGCCCCGCGAGGACCCCGAAGCCCGCCGCCGCGGGCGCCGACAGCCCGTACGCCTAGGGCCTCTCGTTTGGGCCTCCCGTCCGGATCGAAACCCTAGGAGCGCTGTGACCGACCCCTTCCTGACCGAACTCCTCGACCTCGCGCTGGAGGCGGCCCGCCGCGCCGGCGCCCTTCTGCGGGACGGCCGTCCCGCGGACCTGGGGGTGGCCGCCACCAAGTCCAGCCCCATCGACGTCGTCACCGAGATGGACATCGCCGCCGAGAAGCTGATCACCGGCTTCCTCTCCGGGCACCGCCCCGGCGACGGCTTCCTCGGCGAGGAGGGCGCGAGCTCCGAGAGCAGCACGGGCATCCGCTGGGTCATCGACCCGCTCGACGGCACGGTGAACTACCTCTACGGCCTGCCCACGTGGGCCGTGTCCATCGCGGCGGAGCGCGACGGCGAGCGGGTCGTCGGTGTGGTCGAGGCGCCGATGCGCCGCGAGACGTACCACGCGGTGCTCGGCGGCGGGGCGTACGCGAACGGCGTCGCCCTGCGCAGCCGGCCCGCGCCCCCGCTCGACCAGGCGCTCGTGTCGACGGGCTTCAACTACGTCACCGATGTCCGCACCCACCAGGCGGCCGTGGCCGCGCAGCTCATCCCGCGCCTGCGCGACATCCGGCGCAGCGGCTCGGCCGCCGTCGACCTGTGCGACGTCGCCGCGGGCCGTCTCGACGGCTACTTCGAGCGCGGGCTGCACTCCTGGGACCTCGCGGCCGGCGATCTCATCGCCCGGGAGGCCGGTGCGCTGACCGGCGGGCGTCCCGGAAGGCCCGCCGACGGAGGACTGACCGTGGCCGCCACCCCGGGGGTCTTCGAGCCGCTCCAGGCGCTTCTGGAGGAGCTGGGCGCCTGGCACGACTGACCAGGGGCCCGCCGACGGCCCTCACGGGCTCCTGCGGGCGCACGGACACAGAAGAGGGCCCCGGCTGCCGGTCATGGCAGCCGGGGCCCTCTCACAGCGGCTCAGACGCTTGTGGTGCTTACTTCGACGCCGTGTTCGGCCGCGAGGCGGCGCAGGTCGTCCAGCTCTCCCTGCTCGACATCCGCGAGGAAGTCGTCACCTGTCTCGCGAGCCCTCGTGAGGTCGGACTCGGTGCTCTTGATGCGTTGCAGCAGACCTGCGGTGAAAGCGTCCATGGAGCGCCCCTTCATCGTGGGTCGGTGGCACGGGGGTGTGCCCGGAATTCCTCCGGCCGGGGACCGGAGGGCGGGTGATCACGCCTTCCCCCTGGGGGACCGAACGGGCTGTGGCACGCCACGCGCAGGGTGTGATCTCGGGTGTGAAGTCGTCCTCCCCAGGCCCGGTCCCACAGAAACCTCAACTGGCCCGTGAATCCGCCGCATTCCCCGGAGCCCCCGGTGGCCCTGCGTCGTCTTACCGCCGGTTTATGCGCGTTGCGGGCAGGATGGACGCGCACAGTCACTCTGCTGACCGTGCGGCCGAACGGCCCGGACCTGGGCCGTTCGCCGTTTCGACGGACCGAAAACTGCGGACCGAAGTATCTAAGGAAGGACAGCGCCGTGCGCGTACTCGTCGTCGAGGACGAGCAGCTGCTCGCCGATGCGGTGGCCACCGGACTCCGCCGGGAGGCCATGGCCGTCGACGTCGTCTACGACGGGGCCGCGGCCCTGGAGCGTGTCGGGGTCAACGACTACGACGTGGTGGTGCTGGACCGGGACCTCCCGCTGGTCCACGGCGACGACGTCTGCCGCAGGATCGTCGAGCTCGGCATGCCCACCCGGGTGCTCATGCTCACCGCCTCCGGTGACGTCAGCGACCGGGTGGAGGGACTGGAGCTCGGCGCGGACGACTACCTTCCCAAGCCCTTCGCCTTCAGCGAGCTGACCGCGCGCGTGCGGGCCCTCGGGCGCCGTACGACGGTCGCGCTGCCGCCGGTCCTGGAGCGCGCCGGGATCAAGCTCGACCCCAACCGCCGCGAGGTCTTCCGGGACGAGCAGGAGATCCAGCTCGCGCCGAAGGAGTTCGCGGTGCTGGAGGTCCTGATGCGCAGCGAGGGCGCGGTCGTCTCGGCCGAGCAGCTGCTGGAGAAGGCGTGGGACGAGAACACCGACCCGTTCACCAACGTGGTGCGCGTGACGGTGATGACCCTGCGCCGCAAGCTCGGTGAACCGCCCGTCATCGTCACGGTGCCCGGTTCCGGATACCGGATCTGAGGACCTCCATGCCCGCCGCCCAGGCGCCCGTGACGGCGCCCCCGAAGCCGACCTGGGAGCCCAAACAGCAGGAGCCCCCGTACCCCTGGCTGCGTCCGACCATCCGCATACGGCTCACGCTGCTCTACGGGGGCATGTTCCTGATCGCGGGCATTCTGCTGCTCTCGATCATCTACATGCTGGCCGCGCAGGCCCTGCACGTGGGAAGTGAGCTGCCGTTCCAGATCGTGAACGGCCAGGTCACCAGTGAGGTGTGCGACCTTCCCAAGAAGGCCACGCCCGACGCCTTCAACGCGGCCATGAACTCCTGCGTCAACCACCAGCGGGAGCAGGCACTCGAATCCCTGCTGAACCGCTCGCTGCTGGCCCTCGTGGGCCTCAGCATCATCGCGTTCGCCTTCGGGTACGCGATGGCGGGACGGGTGCTGTCCCCGCTGGGCCGGATCACCCGCACCGCCCGCAGGGTGGCCGGAACCGATCTGACCCGCCGGATCGAGCTGGACGGCCCCGACGACGAGCTGAAGGAGCTCGCCGACACCTTCGACGACATGCTGGACCGCCTGGAGCGGGCCTTCACGGCTCAGCAGCGGTTCGTCGGCAACGCCTCGCACGAGCTGCGCACCCCGCTCGCCATCAACCGCACGCTGCTGGAGGTGCACCTCTCCGACCCGGAGGCCCCGCCGGAGCTCCAGCAGCTCGGCAAGACCCTGCTGGCCACGAACGAGCGAAGCGAGCAGCTGGTCGAAGGACTCCTGCTGCTCGCCCGCAGCGACAACCAGATCGTCGAACGCAAGCCCGTGGACCTCGCCGAGGTCGCGGAGCGCGCCATCGACCAGGCCCACGCGGAGGCCGTCGCGAAGGGCGTGGTGATCCGGGGCGAGCGGGCTCCCGCCGTCGTCCAGGGCAACGGCGTCCTGCTGGAGCGGATCGCGCTGAACCTCGTACAGAACGCGGTGCGCTACAACGTGGCCGAAAACGGGTGGGTGGAGGTGACCACCGAGCTCCAGCCCGGACAGGCGGTCCTCGTCGTCTCGAATACGGGTCCCGTGGTGCCGGCGTACGAGATCGACAACCTCTTCGAGCCCTTCAGGAGGCTCCGTACGGAGCGGACGGGCAGCGACAAGGGGGTCGGACTCGGCCTGTCGATCGCGCGGTCCGTCGCGCGGGCCCACGGAGGCCGTATCATCGCGGAGCCCCGCGAGGGTGGTGGTCTTGTGATGCGCGTCACCCTGCCGGTCTGAGAGGGTTCGTGGTGTGAGGCCGCAATGGATCGCACTGTTCGCTTTAGGCGGAATTTTCGGGACCCGCTCCCGGTGAGTCCGTGTGTGATCGATCACAAGTGCGAAACGGGGGTCCTCTACTCTCCGTGATCACGTCTCCGCCGGAAAGCCGGGAATCGTCCGGGTTTTCGGGGGGCGATATCACGGGAAGTACACGGGGTGGCGCCCGTTAACGGCAGTATCAGGACCGTGTACGGTCCCCATCGCCACCCAAGCCGACCTCTCCCGAGGGGCCCGGTTGGGTGTCGATTGAGTAACAGACCTTGATGTGAGGCAAAATCTCCGCCTCAGGTCGGGCACAAGTCCGGCCTCTCACGCGTTACGTGCGCTGGAGACACCGCAGACACCCATGAGGGGGAGAGCGACATGGCAACGGATTACGACACCCCACGCAAGACCGACGACGACGTGGACCAGGACAGCCTCGAAGAGCTCAAGGCTCGTCGGAGCGACAAGACCGCGTCCGCCGTCGACGTCGACGAATTCGACGCGGCCGAAGGACTGGAGCTGCCTGGTGCAGACCTGTCCAACGAAGAACTGGCCGTACGGGTCCTGCCCAAGCAGGCCGACGAGTTCACCTGCATGAGCTGCTTCCTGGTACACCACAGGAGCCAGCTGGCCCGCGAGAAGAACGGCCAGCCGATCTGCCGCGACTGCGACTAGGTCGGGTCGGCCGTGGCAGGCGACACACCGTTCCGGAAGCGGCGCTTGCGGCGCAACAAAGCCGCGGAGGCGCATCAGGGCGGCACAGGCCCGGCAGAAGGCGCAAGCCCGTCTGCCGAGCGGTCCGCCGCCCTGCCGCCCTCCGTCGGTGCACCTGACGACGAGCGGGGCCGATCGGCCTCGCTCGAAGCAGTCCGGGCGGAAGGCGTGCCGGACACCACGGAACGGGCCGAAGAGGCCGACAGGACGGAGCCCGTGACCGGGGCAGGCCGTCTGAACACACTGAAACGGGGCGTACGCAAGGGCGGGGAGAGCGCCAGAGTCGTAGTCGGCCAGCTGGCCGACCGGATCATCGACACGGCTCCCCGCGTCCCTGTGCGCGATCTCGCCACCCTGCGCAGGCAGTTCCCGGGGCTCGGTCCCGAAGAGCTCGCCGACAAACTCATCGCGGGCGCGTGCAAGGCCACCGCCGCCGTCGGCGCCGGAATCGGAGCGGCGGCCATGATGCCCGTACCGCCCGCCATGCTCGCCGAGCTGGCGGCGGAGATCACCGGCGTCGCCGCGATCGAACTGAAGCTCGTCGCCGAGCTCCACGAGGTCTACGGCCGGCGACCGCCCGGCAACATCGGCCAGCGAAGCACCGCGTATCTGACGTCCTGGACGGAGGAGCGCGGTATCGACGTCTCACGCCCCACGACGCTCAACGCGGCGCTCGGCGGCCAGATGAAACGCGAGCTGCGCCAGCAGATCACGAAGCGCATGGTGCGCGATCTGCCGAACCTGATCCCGTTCATGATCGGCGCCGCGGTCGGCGCGCTGATGAACCAGCGCGACACCCGCAAGCTCGCCGAGAGGGTAAGGAAGGACCTGCGCAAGAGCCAGGTCACCTGGGACCGCCTCACCGACCTGCCCGCACTGGACCAGCCCATGAACCCCAAGCAGCTGCCGGGCTAGGGCCTGTCGTTTGGATCATGCCGGGCTCGCGTGCCCTGGCGCGCGCTCCCCCGAGCTCTCGGCTTCGCTCGAGCAGGGAGGGGCCCCCTCCGGCGTTGTCGTCGGTCGCCGACGCTCCGCGTCGACTCCCTCCTCCGCCTTGCGGCTGCCCGCACCAGACCCCGCTCCCTGATCCGGCCTGATCCAAACGAAAGACCCTAGGGCCTCTCGTCGCGCGGACCGGGGCCGGAGCAGACGCGGCGCCCCGGGAGGCTCAGGCCGCCGGTACGGCCGTCAGCGCCGCCACCAGGGCCTGCGGCTCGCGGGTCGACAGGAAGACGTACGGAGTCGGGTCGGCCGGGTCCGTGACCTGCACCCGCACCGCCGTCGGGATGTAGCTGCGCAGCAGCATGAACGCGCGCGCGTCCGCCTTGTGCGTGCGCCAGGCGCGCGCCTCCTCCGGGTCCAGCACCTCGGCCTCGCCCAGCGCCGACAGCGGAATCCGCGCGTCGCCCGCGACGAGGGCGCCCGCCACCACACGGATGCGCGCGGAGCCGTACGAACTCACGACCACCGCCGAGGCGGCCGTGCCGCCGACCAGGCCGCAGAGCAGGGGCACGGTGCCGAGCGGCAGGAGCATCAGGGCACAGGCGATGCCGACTCCGAAGGCGATGACCCACCACGAACGGGGTGCGGTGAGACGTTCGTCGAAGGGCGTTGCGGAAGGCTGCATGAATCCAAGCTTGGCACGGCGCGACCCGCGGTCGGCCGCGCGGGTAAGGTCTGCGCCTGTGAGTGGAACATCTAAGGCCCTGAGGCCCCCGGCCGACGCGGTGGCGCCGGTCCGGCACCCCGAAGCCCCGGCGCCGGGAGAACTCCTCGGCGCGCACTACGAACACTGTTTCGGCTGCGGCGGGGGACAGCCGCACGGGCTGCACCTCCAGGCCCGCGCCGGAGAGGGTGTACGCGTCACAGCCGAGTTCACCGTGAAGGCCGCCCACCAGGGTGCCCCGGGTCTCGCGCACGGCGGCGTCCTGGCGACGGCGCTGGACGAGACGCTCGGCTCGCTCAACTGGCTGCTGCGGGTTATCGCGGTGACCGGACGCCTGGAGACCGACTTCGTCCGGCCGGTTCCGGTGGACACCGTCCTCTTCCTGGACGCCGAGATCACCGCGGTCGCCGGCCGCAAGATCTACTCGACGGCGACCGGCCGGATCGGCGGCCCCGACGGGCCCGTCGCGGTCCGGGCCGACGCCCTCTTCATCGAGGTCAAGGTCGACCACTTCATCGAGAACGGCCGTCCGGCCGAGATCCAGGCGGCCATGGCCGACCCGGATCAGGTCAAGCGGGCCCGCGCCTTCGAGGTGAACCCCTGATGCGGCCTCCTCTCGACGTACTGATCCGCCGGATCGACCCCGAGGTGCCGATTCCCTCGTACGGTCACCCGGGCGACGCCGGGGCCGACCTGGTGACCACGGAGGCGGCCGAACTCGGCCCCGGGGAACGGGCGGTGCTGCCCACCGGGGTGTCGATCGCGCTCCCCGACGGGTACGCCGCGTTCGTGCACCCGCGTTCCGGCCTCGCAGCCCGCTGCGGAGTGGCCCTCGTGAATGCCCCAGGGACGGTTGATGCCGGGTACCGTGGGGAGATCAAGGTGATCGTGGTCAACCTCGATCCGCGCGAGACCGTGCGGTTCGAACGTTTCGACCGGATTGCCCAGCTGGTCGTCCAGCAGGTCGAGAAGGTGCGCTTCCACGAGGTGGCGGAACTTCCCGGTTCGGCGCGGGCCGAGGGTGGCTTCGGGTCCACCGGCGGTCATGCCGCTGTGGACGGCGTCAGGGGCGGGATCACCCAGGGTGGGAACAGCTACGCTTCGGTCGTATCCGACCGGGAAGGACAGTGACGTGTTCGGACGTCGCAAGAAGAGTGGTTCCGCCGAGGACGCGGCGGACGAAGCGCGCGAGGCCGAGCAGGTCGCCGACGAGCTCGATGACACCGACGGGACCGCGAGCGGTTCACGCCGGATGAACCTTCCGCCGGCTCCCCGGCCGGACGGGCCGTGGGACTCCGACGAGGTCTCCCAGCCCGGCGAGGGCAGGGTGGACCTGGGCGGCATCTTCGTGCCCGGAGTCGAGGGCATGGAACTGCGGGTCGAGGTCGCCGGTGACGCGATCGTCGCCGCCACCGTGGTCCTGCGCGACAGTGCGGTGCAGCTCCAGGCATTCGCGGCCCCCAAGAAGGAGGGCATCTGGGGCGAGGTCCGCGAGGAGATCGCCACGGGCATCACCCAGCAGGGCGGCATCATCGACGAGGTCGAGGGTCCGCTGGGCTGGGAGCTGCGCGCCCAGGTCCCCGTACAGCTTCCGGACGGGACGAACGGCGTACAGCTCGTGCGTTTCGTCGGTGTCGACGGGCCGCGCTGGTTCCTGCGCGGAGTCATCTCCGGTCAGGGTGCCGTGCAGCCGGAGGCCGCCGGACTGCTGGAGACGATTTTCCGGGACACCGTGGTCGTCCGTGGCGAAGGCCCCATGGCGCCGCGCGACCCGATCGTCCTGAAGCTCCCCAACGACGCCCAGATGGTGCCGGAGGGCGTGCAGCAGGAGGAGCAGGAGGGCTCGAAGTTCTCCGGTGGAATGGGTCAGCTCCAGCGCGGACCCGAGATCACCGAGGTGCGCTGAGGCGCTCCCCGCAGCATCGGCCGGTGGGCCGTACCCGCATGTCCGGGGTACGGCCCACCGGCTTTTCCGTGCCCGCGTACGGCGGGCCGGGCCGAAGTCCGGCATCCGGCCATTGCCCGGCCGTGTGCCTCATGCACATACTGGCCGCGGCGGGGAAGCGTACGTACGGGGAGAGACATGACGGAGAGCATCAGCGCACAGGGCGGCACGGCGGTGGCCCAGGACCGGGGTCCCATGGTGCGGATCGAGGACCTGCACCGCTCGTACGGGACCGGCGCCGCGGCCGTACACGCGCTGCGCGGGGTGTCCTTCGAGATCCCCCGCGGTGAGCTCGTCGCGCTCAAGGGGCGGTCCGGGTCCGGCAAGACGACGCTGCTCAACCTGGTCGGCGGACTGGACGCGCCGGACGGCGGCCGGATCACCGTCGACGGCACGGACCTCTCCGCACTCGGCGAGAGCGGGCTCCTGGAACTGCGCCGCGACCGGATCGGCTTCATCTTCCAGTCCTTCGGACTGATCCCGATCCTGACCGCCGCCGAGAACGTCGGCGTACCGATGCGGCTGCGCAAGGCCGATCCGAAGGAGCGCGAGGAGCGCGTGGCCCTGCTGCTCTCGCTGGTCGGGCTCGGCGACCACGCCCAGCAGCGGCCCGGCGAACTCTCCGGCGGACAGCAGCAGCGCGTCGCCATCGCGCGGGCCCTGGCCAACCGGCCCGCCCTGCTGATCGCCGACGAGCCCACCGGACAGCTCGACGCGGAGACCGGTCTCGCCGTCATGGAGCTGCTGCGCGCGGTGGTGCGCAGCGAGGGCGTCACGGCCCTCGTCGCCACCCACGACGCCCAGCTGCTCGGCCTCGCCGACCGGGTCCTGGAGCTCAGCGACGGGCACATCGTGGAGCACGCGCCGGCGGTCTGATGCCCCCGGGGGCATCAGAATTCCGTCAATACGCCCTCCGTGGCCACCCCTCGTCCGATATGCCCGGAATCCTCGGAGTAGTTTCATCATCGGCTGCCGCATCGGCGGCAGCCGATTCTGGAAGACAATGGGGCCATGGGACGCGGCAAGCTTCGGATCTACCTGGGTGCGGCACCGGGCGTCGGCAAGACGTACGCGATGCTCTCCGAGGCCCACCGCCGGGTGGAGCGGGGCACCGACTGCGTCGTCGCCTTCGTGGAGCACCACGACCGGCCGCGCACCGAAGTGATGCTGCACGGCCTGGAGCAGGTCCGGCGCCGCGACATCGAGTACCGCTCGGCCGTCTTCACCGAGATGGACGTGGACGCGGTCCGCGACCGGGCCCCCGCCGTCGCCCTGGTGGACGAGCTGGCCCACACCAATGTGCCCGGCTCCCGCAATGCCAAGCGCTGGCAGGACGTCGAGGAACTCCTCGCGGCCGGCATCGACGTGATCTCCACCGTCAACATCCAGCACCTGGAGTCCCTGGGCGACGTCGTCGAGACGATCACCGGGGTGCGGCAGCGCGAGACGGTCCCCGACGAAGTCGTACGGCGTGCCGACCAGATCGAGCTGGTCGACATGTCCCCCCAGGCCCTGCGCCGCCGCATGGCCCACGGGAACATCTACAAGCCCGACAAGCTCGACGCGGCCCTCTCCAACTACTTCCGACCCGGCAACCTCACCGCACTGCGCGAGCTGGCCCTCCTCTGGGTCGCCGACCGGGTCGACGAATACCTCCAGCAGTACCGCGGCGAGCACGACATCCGCACCACCTGGCAGGCCCGCGAACGCATCGTGATCGGGCTGACCGGCGGACCGGAGGGCCGTACCCTCATCCGCCGCGCGTCCCGGATGGCGGCCAAGGGCTCGGGCAGCGAGATCCTCGCCGTCTACATCGCACGGAGCGACGGGCTCACCGCCGCCTCGCCCAAGGAACTCGCCGTGCAGCGGACCCTCGTGGAGGACCTGGGCGGCACCTTCCACCACGTCATCGGCGACGACATACCCTCGGCGCTCCTCGAATTCGCCCGCGGGGTCAACGCCACGCAGATCGTCCTCGGCTCCAGCCGCCGCAAGACCTGGCAGTACATCTACGGCCCGGGAGTCGGCGCCACCGTGGCCCGCGACTCCGGGACCGATCTCGACGTCCACATCGTCACGCACGAGGAGGTCGCCAAGGGCCGGGGGCTGCCCCTGGCACGCGGCAACCGGCTCGGCCGGGCCCGGATCCTCTGGGGCTGGGCCGTCGGCGTCGGGGGACCGGTGCTGCTCTCGCTGTTCCTCCGGAGCCTGGAGGACGGTCCGGGGCTCGCCAACGACGTCCTGCTCTTCCTCTTCCTGACCGTCGGCGCCGCGCTGCTCGGGGGACTGCGCCCGGCCCTCGCCTCGGCCGCCGCCGGCTCCCTGCTGCTGAACTACTTCTTCACCCCGCCGACCCACACCCTGACCGTCCAGGACCCGGAGAACCTCGTCGCCATCGTGATCTTCTTCGCGGTGGCGGTCGCGGTCGCCTCGGTGGTGGATCTGGCGGCCCGCCGCACCCACCAGGCCGCCAGGCTGCGCGCCGAGTCGGAGATCCTCTCCTTCCTGGCCGGCAGCGTCCTGCGCGGCGAGACCACCCTGGACGCCCTGCTGGAGCGGGTCCGCGAGACCTTCGCGATGGAGTCCGTCGCCCTCCTGGAGCGGCAGAGCGACGTCGATCCGTGGACCTGCGCCGGGTCCGTCGGCCCGGCCCCGGTCGTCCGCCCGGAGGACGCCGATGTGGACATGCCCGTCGGCGACCACATGGCGCTGGCGCTCTCCGGCCGGGTGCTCCCCGCGGAGGACCGGCGGGTGCTCGGCGCCTTCGCCGCCCAGGCCGCCGTCGTACTCGACCGCCAGCGCCTCGTGGGGGCGGCCGAGGAGGCCAGGCGGCTCGCCGAGGGCAACCGGATCAGGACCGCGCTGCTTGCCGCCGTCAGCCACGACCTGCGTACCCCGCTGGCCGCCATCAAGGCCGCCGTCAGCTCCCTGCGCTCCGACGACGTCTCCTGGTCGGAAGAGGACGAGGCGGAGCTCCTCGAAGGCATCGAGGACGGCGCCGACCGCCTCGACCACCTCGTCGGCAACCTGCTGGACATGTCCCGCCTCCAGACCGGCACCGTCACACCGCTGATCCGCGAGATCGATCTCGACGAGGTCGTCCCCATGGCCCTCGGAGGCGTACCCGAGGGCAGTGTCGACCTCGACATCCCGGAGACGCTTCCGATGGTCGCCGTCGATCCCGGCCTGCTGGAGCGCGCCGTCGCCAACATCGTCGAGAACGCCGTGAAGTACAGCCCCGAGCGCACCCGCGTCGTCGTCGCCGCCAGTTCGCTGGGCGAACGCGTCGAACTGCGCGTCGCCGACCGCGGCCCCGGCGTCCCGGACGAGGGCAAGGAGCGGATCTTCGAGCCCTTCCAGCGCTACGGCGACGCCCCGCGCGGCGCCGGGGTCGGCCTCGGCCTCGCGGTCGCCCGCGGCTTCGTGGAGGCCATGGGCGGCACGCTCGACGCGGAGGACACCCCCGGCGGCGGGATGACCATGGTCCTCACCCTCAAGGCCGCGGCGGGAGCCGTTCCGGTCAGTACCGGCCTGCCCGCCCAGGTCACCTCGTGAATCCTCCGTACCTCGTACATGTCCCGTGCAGCAGAAAGGCAGGTCCACGATGACCAGGGTGCTTGTGGTCGACGACGAGCCGCAGATCGTACGTGCCCTCGTGATCAACCTGAAGGCGCGCAAGTACGAGGTGGACGCGGCGCCCGACGGAGCCACCGCGCTGCAGCTCGCCGCCGCCCGCCACCCCGACGTCGTCGTCCTCGACCTCGGACTGCCGGACATGGACGGCGTGGAGGTGATCCGGGGGCTGCGCGGCTGGACCCGGGTACCGATCCTGGTCCTCTCCGCCCGCCATACCTCGGACGAGAAGGTCGAGGCCCTGGACGCCGGCGCCGACGACTACGTCACCAAGCCCTTCGGCATGGACGAGCTGCTGGCCCGGCTGCGCGCGGCGGTACGCCGGGCCGAGCCCGTCGGCGCGGACGGTGCCGACGGCGTCGTGATCGTCGAGACCGAGGGGTTCACCGTCGACCTGGCGGCCAAGAAGGTCAACCGCGGGGGCCGCGACGTACGCCTCACGCCCACCGAGTGGCATCTGCTGGAGGTCCTCGTGCGCAACGGCGGCCGGCTCGTCAGCCAGAAGCAGCTGCTCCAGGAGGTCTGGGGGCCCTCGTACGGCACCGAGACCAACTACCTCCGGGTCTACATGGCGCAGCTGCGCCGCAAGCTGGAAGCCGACCCCTCGCACCCCCGGCACTTCGTCACCGAGCCCGGCATGGGCTACCGGTTCGAACGCGGCTGACCACCGGGAACGGGGTACGAGGAGGTCATACCGGGACGACTGAGGTAACCCGTCCGAGTGACGCCCCCGGGCACCCGCCGGTACCCCCGGACACCGGTACCCTTCGGGTATGAGTGCTGTTCCCCGATTCGAGAAGCCCGGCAAGGCGGATAAGCCGTCCGGCCGCTTCCGCCGCATGCTCGACCGGCTTTCCAGCTCCCAGCAGGACCTGGAGTCCGAGGAGCTGCGGGAGGACGCGCAGGCGTCGGGGTGCACGCGCATCGCTGAGTGCTCCGACCGCCAGATCGTGAAGGTGACTGGTACGTTGCGGACCGTCACCCTGCGTCCGCGAGCCGGAGTTCCCGCCCTGGAGGCGGAGCTCTTCGACGGTACCGCGCCGCTCGACGTGGTCTGGCTCGGACGGCGCTCCATCGTCGGTATCGAACCGGGCCGTAAGCTCATCGCCTCGGGCCGTATCTCGATGAGTCACGGACGCCGGGTGCTGTTCAACCCCAAATACGAACTCCGACCGCTCGGCAAGGAGTAGCCGGTGACGTCTCTTGACAAGCCGACGTCCGACACGGACACGTCCCACCCCACCGCCAGGGAAGAAGCCGCAGCGAAGGCGGTCACCGAGGCAGCGCTCTCCGAGGCGTTCGGCGGTGTCCGCGGCATGGTGGAGACCGTCCTGCCCGGTCTGCTCTTCGTCACGATCTTCACCATCAACAAGGACCTGCACACCTCGGCCATCGCGGCCCTGGTCGTGTCGCTGCTCCTGGTCGGTGTGCGGCTGATCCGCAGGGACACCGTCAAGCACGCCTTCAGCGGCGTCTTCGGCGTGGCCTTCGGTGTGGTCTTCGCGATGATGACGGGCAACGCCAAGGACTTCTATCTGCCGGGCATGATCTACACGCTCGGACTGGCCCTCGCGTACATCGTCACGACCCTCGCGGGGGTGCCCCTGATCGGCCTGATCCTGGGGCCGGTCTTCAAGGAGAACCTCTCCTGGCGCACCAGGAACCCCGGACGCAAGGCCGCCTACGCCAAGGCGAGCTGGGCCTGGGGCCTGATCCTGCTCGCCAAGTGCGCGATCCTCTTCCCGCTCTACTGGTGGGCCGACACCACCCAGCTCGGCTGGGTCCTGGTCGCGCTGAAGATCCCGCCGTTCCTGCTCGCGGTCTATCTGACCTGGCTCTTCCTCGCCAAGGCGCCGCCGCCGATCGACGTCTTCGCCGAGATGGAGGCCGAGGAGCAGGCAGAGAAGGACCGCAAGGCTCAGGCCGCCCGGTCCGCCGGCCACGAGGGCTGACGCCCGCAGCACCGGCACACGCGCAACGAGAGGGGCCCTGAACCGTCTGACACGGTTCGGGGCCCCTCTCGTTGCGTGCGTTGCGTGCGTGTTGCGTGCGTGCCCTAGTCCTCGTCGAGCTCGCGGCGCACGGACAGCAGATCCTCCAGCTGTTCCTCGCGCGCCTGGGCCGCCACGAAGAGCAGCTCGTCACCGGCTTCCAGCGTCTCCTCGGTGCTCGGCGTCAGGACGCGCGTACCGCGGATGATCGTGACCAGCGAGGTGTCCTCCGGCCACGCCACGTCGCCGACCGAGGTGCCGGCGAGCGCCGACTCCGGGGGCAGTGTCAGCTCGACGAGGTTGGCGTCGCCGTGGCTGAAGCGCAGCAGGCGGACCAGATCGCCGACGCTCACGGCCTCCTCGACCAGGGCCGACATCAGACGCGGCGTGGAGACCGCGACATCGACGCCCCAGGACTCGTTGAACAGCCACTCGTTCTTCGGGTTGTTCACCCGGGCGACGACCCGCGGCACGCCGTACTCGGTCTTCGCGAGCAGGGAGACGACCAGGTTGACCTTGTCGTCGCCGGTCGCGGCGATCACGACGTTGCACCGCTGGAGGGCGGCCTCGTCCAGCGAGGTGATCTCGCAGGCGTCCGCGAGCAGCCACTCGGCCATCGGGACCCGCTCCACCGAGATGGCGGTCGGGGCCTTGTCGATGAGCAGTACCTCGTGCCCGTTCTCCAGCAGCTCCGTCGCGATGGAACGGCCCACCGCGCCGGCACCGGCAATCGACACGCGCATCAGTGACCGCCTTCTTCAGGGCCCTCGGCGAAGGCCGCCTCGACCTTCGCGACCTCGTCCGTACGCATCATCACGTGGACCAGGTCGCTCTCCTGCAGGACCGTCTGCGACGTCGGCAGGATCGCTTCACCCAGTCGGGTGAGGAACGCCACGCGGACGCCCGTCTGCTCCTGGAGCGTGCTGATCTTGTGGCCGATCCACGAGGGCGTGGTGTGCACCTCGGCGAGCTGCACCCCACCGCTCGGGTCGCGCCACAGCGGCTCGGCGCCGGACGGCAGCAGCCGACGCAGCATCTGGTCCGCGGTCCAGCGGACGGTGGCCACGGTGGGGATACCGAGGCGCTGGTAGACCTCGGCACGCCGCGGGTCGTAGATCCGGGCGGCCACGTTCTCGATGGCGAACATCTCGCGGGCCACCCGGGCCGCGATGATGTTCGAGTTGTCGCCGCTGCTCACCGCGGCGAACGCGCCGGCCTCTTCGATCCCGGCCTCGCGGAGAGTGTCCTGGTCGAAGCCGACCCCGGTGACCCGACGGCCGCCGAACCCGGAACCCAGGCGTCGGAACGCGGTGGGGTCCTGGTCGATCACGGCGACCGTGTGTCCCTGCTTTTCCAGGGTCTGCGCGAGAGCGGCTCCGACTCGCCCGCAGCCCATGATGACGATGTGCACCTTGCGCCTACCTCGCCGTCCTGGTCATCCCGCTGACCTGCGAAAACACCCTGGTCACACTTCTTTCTCAGCTTGCCGGGCAAACAACGGGGCAACGACCTTCGGCGTTGCCCGGGGTTGAGCTTATGCCGCAACGCGACGGCCGCCTCATCCGAGTGTGCGTTCGTGGGGGCCGGTGCGGCAAAGGCTGGGGAACCGTGTCTGCTCGCACCCTTGAGCGCCACACCACAGACATCTAACATGTCAGTTCATGGAGACTCTCCGGCCCGTCCGACGGACCCTGCTGCGGGACACCGCGTACGAGGCGATTCGTGACGCCATCGTCCGCGGCGACATCCCACCCGGTGCCTCGGTCCGCGACGCCGACCTCGCCGAACGGCTCGGGCTCTCCCGGGCGCCCGTCCGCGACGCCCTGTCCCGGCTCGCCGGCGAAGGGCTCGTCGAGAGCAAGCCGCAGAGCTACACCCGCGTCACCCGGCTCGTCCCGCGCGACGTCAGGGACGCCGCCGCCGTCGTCCGCGCGATGCAGGAGCTCGCGGCCCGCACCGCGGTCCCGCGGCTCACGGACGAGGACATCGCGGCGATGCGGGCGGCGAACGAGCGGTTCCGCGCGGCTGCGGCCGAAGGCGACACCGCCGCCGCGCTGCGCGCCGACGACGAACTGCACGAGGTGCTCGTCACCGCCTGCGGCAACCGCGCCGTCGCCGCGACGGCCGAGCGCTACACCCCTCTGATCCGCCGCCTCGAATGGCGCCGGTTCGGCACGGCGAGCGCGGTGCACGGCTCGGCCGCCCTCCATGACCGGCTCATCGACGCCTGTGCCGACGGAGACGCGGAAGCGGCCGGCCGGATCACCGCGGAGATCTGGCAGGTGCTGGAACAGCTCGCCGACGAGCCGCCCGCCCCGTGACCCCGGCCGACCGCCCACCGCCGTACCGATGGACCGTCCGCCGCCTTACCCGGTTGACCGTCGACGCCGTACCCGATCGATCCGCCCCGCGATCCAAGGAGCCCTCGTGACGACCCTGCCGGCCGACCTCTCCTCGTACGAGCGCTACCCCCTCCTCTTCGGGCCCTCGCCGGTGCACCGCCTGGACCGGCTCACCGAGCACCTCGGCGGCGCCGCGCTCTGGGCCAAGCGTGAGGACTGCAACTCCGGCATCGCCTACGGCGGCAACAAGACCCGCAAGCTCGAATACCTCGTCGCCGACGCGCTGGCCCAGGGCTGCGACACCCTCGTGTCGATCGGCGGCGTCCAGTCCAACCACACCCGGCAGGTGGCGGCGGTGGCGGCCCGCGCCGGTCTGAAGTGCGTCCTCATCCAGGAGAGCTGGGTGGAGTGGCCCGACGCCGTCTACGACAAGGTCGGCAACATCCTCATCAGCCGGCTGGCCGGAGCCGACGTCCGTCTCGTGCGGGCCGGCTTCGGGATCGGCGTCAAGGAGAGCTTCGAGCAGGCCCTGCGCGAGGTCGAGGACCGGGGCGGGCGTCCGTACGCCATCCCGGCCGGCGCCTCCGACCATCCGCTCGGCGGTCTCGGCTTCGCCAACTGGGCGTACGAGGTCGCGGAGCAGGAGGCTGCCCTCGGTGTCTTCTTCGACACCGTCGTCGTCTGCTCGGTCACCGGCTCCACCCAGGCCGGCATGGTCGCGGGCTTCGCCGCCATCGAGGAGGCGGGCGGCCGGCCCCGGCGCGTGCTGGGCATCGACGCCTCCGCGGAACCGGCCAGGACCCGGGAGCAGATCGCCCGGATCGCCCACGACACCGCCGCGCTGATCGGTGTGCGGCGCGAGCTCACCGAGGCGGACGTCGAGCTCGACGAGCGCTACCACGGGGGTACGTACGGCATCCCCGACGAGGCCACGCTCGACGCGATGCGGCTGGCCGCGCGGACCGAGGGAATGGTGACGGACCCGGTGTACGAGGGGAAGTCGATGGCGGGGATGGCCGACCTCGTGGCGCGGGGCGAGATCGCCCGCGACGCGACCGTTCTCTACGCCCACCTCGGCGGTCAGCCCGCACTGAACGGATACAGCGCGCTCTTCGCGGAAGCATGAGCGCAAGGAAGGCGTTAAAGATTGAGCGGAGTTCTGTGCCCGGAGCCGGAAATTAGGGGAGATTGACCCCTTTTGATGGGGTGGTGGCTCAACGGCATCCATACGGAACGCATACGATCCTCTGCGTGTCCAAACTGACCGACGTGCCCAAACGGATCCTGATCGGCCGGGCGCTGCGCAGCGACAATCTGGGAGAAACGCTCCTCCCGAAGCGCATCGCGCTCCCCGTCTTCGCATCCGACCCGCTGTCCTCGGTGGCGTACGCACCTGGAGAAGTTCTCCTCGTGCTGTCCATCGCGGGTGTGTCGGCCTACCACTTCAGCCCGTGGATCGCGCTGGCCGTCGTGGTGCTCATGTTCACGGTCGTCGCCTCGTACCGGCAGAACGTGCGTGCGTACCCGAGCGGCGGCGGTGACTACGAGGTCGCCAACACCAACCTCGGACCGAGGGCCGGACTGACGGTCGCCAGCGCCCTGCTGGTCGACTACGTCCTGACCGTCGCCGTGTCGATCTCCTCCGGTGTGGAGAACCTCGGCTCGGCGGTCCCCTTCGTCGTGGAAAACAAGGTTCCGGTCGCCGTCGGGGCGATCGTCCTGCTGACGGTGATGAACCTCCGGGGCGTCAAGGAATCCGGCAAGCTCTTCGCCATCCCGACGTACCTCTTCGTCGTCGGCGTCTTCCTGATGATCCTCTGGGGCGCGTTCCGCGGACTCGTCCTCGGCGACACCATGCACGCCCCGACCTCGGACCTGGAGATCAAGCCCGAGCACCAGGGGCTGGCCGGCTTCGCGCTGGTCTTCCTGCTCCTGCGGGCGTTCTCCTCCGGCTGTGCCGCCCTCACCGGCGTCGAGGCGATCAGCAACGGCGTGCCCGCCTTCCGTAAGCCGAAGAGCAAGAACGCCGCGACCACCCTCGCGATGATGGGCCTGCTGGCCGTCACCATGTTCTGCGGCATCATCGGGCTGGCCATGGCCACCGATGTGAAGATGGCCGAGAACCCGGCGGAGGACCTGATCCGCGACGGCGCCGCCGTCGGCGAGAGCTTCGTCCAGGACCCCGTGATCTCCCAGGTCGCGGCAGCGGTCTTCGGCGACGGGACCTTCCTCTTCGTGGTGCTCGCCGCGGCCACCGCACTCGTCCTCTTCCTGGCCGCCAACACCGCGTACAACGGCTTCCCGCTGCTCGGCTCGATCCTCGCCCAGGACCGCTACCTGCCGCGCCAGCTGCACACCCGCGGCGACCGGCTCGCCTTCTCCAACGGCATCGTGCTGCTGGCCGGCGCGGCGATCCTGCTCGTCTGGATCTACGGGGCGGACTCGACCCGGCTCATCCAGCTGTACATCGTCGGCGTCTTCGTCTCCTTCACCCTCAGCCAGACCGGCATGGTGCGGCACTGGAACCGCCATCTGCGCGCCGAGAAGGACCCGGCGGCGCGCCGCCACATGATCCGCTCGCGCGCGATCAACACCTTCGGCGCCTTCTTCACCGGCCTCGTGCTGGTGGTCGTCCTCGCCACCAAGTTCACCCACGGCGCCTGGGTCGCGCTGCTCGGCATGGTGATCTTCTACGGGACGATGAGCGCGATCCGTAAGCACTACGACCGAGTCGCCGACGAGATCGCCGCCGACGAGACCCCCTCGGACGAGACCGTCCGGCCGTCCAGGGTCCACTCGATCGTCCTGGTCTCCAAGCTCCACCGGCCCACGCTGCGCGCCCTCGCGTACGCCAAGCTCATCCGCTCCGACCGGCTGGAGGCGCTCACCATCAGCGTCGACGCGGACGAGACGAAGACGCTCAAGGACGAGTGGGAGCGACGCGGCATCAACGTGCCGCTGAAGATCCTCGACTCGCCCTACCGCGAGGTGACCCGCCCGGTCATCGAGTACGTGAAGGGCCTGCGCCGGGAGAGCCCGCGCGACGTGGTCAGCGTGTACATCCCGGAGTACGTCGTCGGGCACTGGTACGAGCACCTCCTGCACAACCAGAGCGCCCTGCGGCTGAAGGGCCGGCTGCTCTTCACCCCGGGTGTCATGGTGACGTCGGTGCCGTACCAGCTGGAGTCGTCCGAGGCCGCGAAGAAGCGCGCCAGGAAGCGCGCCGACTGGAGCGCGCCCGGCTCGGTGCGCCGGGGCCCGGTGGAGCGGAAGCAGAAAGAGCCCAGCAGCAAGGGCTGACCGGCGGAGCCGTTTGTGGTAAGCGGCCGGGCGGCACCCACGTAGACTGGTGGGTCGTTGTCCGGCCGCTTTCCCCTTGATCTCTGGAGCCACCCCCCATGCAGAACGAATCCACTCCGCCGCAGGCCGGGGACTCGCTGGCCGGGGACTCGCAGACCGCGGACTCGTTGGTCGGGGAGGAGTACGAGGTCGAGGTCGGCCCCGTCGCACACGGCGGCCACTGCATCGCCCGTACCGCGGAGGGCCAGGTCCTCTTCGTACGGCACACCCTCCCCGGCGAGAAGATCGTCGCCCGGGTCACCGACGGCGAGACCGGCTCCCGCTTCCTGCGCGCCGACGCCGTCAGGATCATCGAAGCCTCCAAGGACCGCGTCGAGGCCCCCTGCAAGTACGCGGGACCCGGCATGTGCGGCGGCTGCGACTGGCAGCACGCCAAGCCCGGCGCCCAGCGCCGGCTCAAGGGCGAGGTCATCGCCGAGCAGCTCAAGCGTCTCGCGGGCCTGACCCCCGAGGAGGCCGGCTGGGACGGCACGGTCATGCCGGCCGAGGGCGACAAGCTCCCGCAGGGCCAGGTGCCCGCGTGGCGCACCCGCGTCCAGTACACGATCGACGAAGAGGGCCGGGCCGGTCTGCGCAAGCACCGCTCGCACGAGGTCCAGCCGATCGACCACTGCATGATCGCCGCCCCCGGGGTCACCGAGCTGGGCGTCGAGAAGCGCGAGTGGCCGACGCTGGCCGCGGTGGAAGCCATCTCCGCCACCGGCTCCCACGACCGCCAGGTCATCCTCACCCCGAAGCCCGGCGGCCGACTGCCCCTGGTCGAGCTGGACAAGCCGGTCTCGGTGCTCCGCGTCGAGGAGCACGACGGCGGCGTCCACCGCGTGCACGGCCGCGCCTTCGTCCGCGAGCGCGCCGACGACCGCACGTACCGCGTCGGCTCCGGCGGCTTCTGGCAGGTCCACCCGCAGGCGGCCGACACCCTCGTCCGCGCGGTCATGCAGGGCCTGCTGCCCCGCAAGAACGACACGGCTCTCGACCTCTACTGCGGCGTCGGCCTCTTCGCGG